>JBBRLG010000105.1:0-15267 GCA_038231495.1 Gemmatales bacterium
AGGAGCAAGCGCAGAGAAAAGACAATACAAATGCCATTGTCGTCTCTGCGCTCTCTGCGTTCTCCGCGGTGAAGTTTTTATGGACAACATCGCCTCGCACGTTCCACGGATGGCCCAGTGCAGCCCCCAAACGCTCGCCATCGTGCAACCCACCGGCAGTCGGCAGCACGGCCAGATACCCTACCGACACTTCACCTTTCGCGAACTCGACCTCGAAACCGACCGGCTCGCCCGCGGTCTGGAACTGGCCGGCGTCCGCCGCGGTATGCGCACCGTCCTCATGGTGCCGCCGAGTTTAGAGTTCTATGCGCTCACTTTCGCACTATTCAAGGCCGGGGCGGTCATCGTCCTCATCGACCCCGGCATGGGCGTCAAGAATTTGGGCGTCTGCCTGAAAGAAGCCGAGCCGGAGGCGTTCATCGGCGTTCCAAAGGCACACCTCGCGCGGATCGTCCTCGGCTGGGCGCGCGGCAGTCTGCGGCTGTTCGTCACGGTCGGCCACCGCTTCGGCTGGGAGGGCGTCACGCTCGACCAGGTGCGGCGTTCCGCGCGGCTGCAGACGCCTTACGAAATGGCCCAGACGACGGCGGACGACACGGCGGCGATCCTGTTCACCAGCGGCAGCACCGGCGTCGCCAAGGGCGTCGTCGCCACGCACGGCATCTTCGCAAATCAGGTCGAAATGCTGCGCGGCCTCTACAACATCGAACCCGGCGAGGTCGATTTACCGACGTTCCCGCTCTTCGGGTTGTTTGCGCCCGCACTCGGCACCACGGCCATCATCCCGCAAATGGACCCGACACGGCCGGCGCACGTCAACCCGGTGCGGATCATTGAGGCGATCCACCATTTCGGCGTGACGAACCTGTTCGGCTCACCGGCGTTGATCCAGCGCGTCGGGCGCTACGGTGCCACGCACAATGTCAAGCTGCCGACGCTGCGGCGCGTGATCTCCGCCGGCGCGCCGGTGCCGGCATCGGCAATCGAGCGCTTCCGCGGCTTGCTGGCCGACGGCGTGCAGGTCCACACGCCTTACGGGGCGACCGAGGCGTTGCCGGTCAGCTCCATCGGCAGCGACGAGATTCTGGGCGAAACCCGTCACCTTACCACGGCCGGCGCGGGCGTCTGCGTGGGTCGTCCGGTGGCCGGGATGACGGTCAAAATCATCCGCACGAGCGACGAGCCGATCCCTGCTTGGAGCGACAACCTCGAAGTAGCGGCCGGCGACGTGGGCGAGATTACGGTACACGGTCCCGTCGTAACGCAGGCGTATTTCAACCGTCCGCAATCGACGGCGCTGGCAAAGATCGCCGACGGGCAGGGGGGCGTTTATCATCGCATGGGCGACCTCGGCTACTTCGACGCGGAGGGACGCATCTGGTTCTGTGGACGGAAGGCCCACCGGGTTATTACTCCGTCGGGAACGTTCTACACTATCCCCTGCGAGGGCGTGTTCAACGCGCACCCGGCGGTCTACCGCACCGCTCTGGTCGGCGTGGTTCGCGGCGGTACAACTGAGCCGGTGTTGTGCGTCGAGCGCGAGAAGGGCACGGCTATCACGGAAGACAAACTGCGGGAAGAAATGCTTGCGCTGGGCGCGGCTCAGCCGCTGACGCGACCGATCCGGACGATCCTGTTCCACCCGTCATTCCCGGTGGACATCCGGCACAACGCGAAGATTTTCCGCGAGAAACTGGCGTTGTGGGCAGCGACAAGAAAAACAACACGAATGGGTTTTGCTGCTTTTAGGTAGACGGCGCTGTGGCTCGCGGTCACCCCAAAGGCTCCTGGCAGGCAATAGCAGTAGACAAAGTCGCTGTGACACACTAAAATCCAAGTGCGCAGGAAACCTGCGCGAGACCACGCTTTGGCCCGTCATCGGAGTTAGCTATGCTGGTGCGGCTGTTCGGAAGCAACTTTCGTTCGCTCAAGAGCAAATTCGAGCTGTCCATGGTCGCGGCCGACTTGAGGCGGAAGGTGGACCGTGACCGAGGCGTAATCGAAGTCCCGATCACCGGCTTGACCGAGCCGCTTCGGTTATTGCGTGTCGTAGCCATCTATGGCCCAAATGCGTCGGGCAAGTCGACGGTACTCACCGCTGGTGAAGCGCTGCGTTGGCTCGGGACGGATTCAAGCGCCCAATCTAAGCCAGACGCTAACATCCGCGCTTATGAGCCTTTCTTGCTCGATGAGGACTTGAGGTCCGCGCCAATCGAACTCGGCTGCGATGTTGTTTACAAAAAGTCATTATTAAGATATGAGATAAAATTCGATGCAAAAGCTATCCTGCGTGAAACACTCTCAATCCTAGATGAGAAAGGCGAAATCAAACTCATCGACCGCCAGCCGTCGGGTAAAGTCGAGGGAGACTTGGTTACCCGTAGCGACGCCAATCGACTCTACGTTAGGGAGATGCAGCCGAATGTCGCCGTGCTGTCAAAGCTGGCGCAGCACGGACCCCACAAGGGCAATGAATCTGTGCAGCCTTACTACAGGGCTATCCGAAACGCTACACGGCACGAAGACTATTCCAATGCCTTGATGATGCAGATCAGGCTCGGAGGCTCCACGGACGAAAGATTCGCTGATGACTCCGAGTATCGCGAGTGGATCATGCATCACCTCATACGGACGGCAGATGTAGGAATCTGTGACGTAAGTACTCGCCGTGAAAGCTTTAGGATTCCCGATGGAATCAGGGAGCAAATCGAGAAAACTAGCAATGGGTTCAAGCTTCCTGATACAAGAGTTGTAGTCTCCTTTGTGCATGAGGGAAGTGCAAGTCAGCCTATCGATTTCTCAGACGAATCCTCCGGTACTAGAAAGCTCTTTAACATCGCCGGTGACTGGTGGACGCTGGCCAATGAACCCATCACCCTTCTCGCGGATGAACTGAGTGCAGGCCTCCACCCCCGATTGCTCGATCGCCTAATCCGGGCCGTGAACGACGCCCCTAAAGACCGCGCTCGATCACAACTCATCTTCACTACGCACGATACTGGGCTCCTTGAAAGCCAAGATGGCCAGCCACCGGCGCTTCGGCGAGATCAAGTGTACTTTACGAAGAAGGACGCGAAGGGAGCGTCTGAGCTATATTCCCTGGCGGAGTTCAAAGAAGAAGCACGACCCGTCCACAACATCCGCAAGCGCTACCTTTCCGGCCTCTACGGAGCAATCCCATCGGTGGAGAAGCTCTCGCTATGAGCAAGGGCAAAAAGCTAAAGAGACCGCTGTCGAAGGCGACGGTGGCGCTGCTCGAACAACTTCAGCGGCGCCGCGGCCTCCGGGATTTGCCAAAGCGTTTCTTGATCGTTTGTGAGGACGACAAGTCAGCACCGAACTACTTCGAGGCCCTGAAGAAACACTTCAGCCTTTCCGCAGCCTCAATCCAGGTGGCCGGCAGCGGCGGTAATTCGCAGCCCATTCAAGTCGTGGCGCGAGCGGTCGAACTGAAGGAAAGAGCGGCCGACCCGGACAGTGGCACCGAGCCCTTCGATCAGGTGTGGTGTGTGATTGATGGGGACTATGGCGAAAAGATCAACAACGCGCGAGCCAAGGCGAAAGCGAACGCAGTCGAACTGGCTATCTCGACAAAGTGTTTTGAATACTGGGTGTTACTCCACTTCGAGGAGAATGACACTTCAACGTTAGACTGCGACGCCCTTGTCCATTCCTTGAGGAAAAAACACCTTCCCCAATACGAGAAGGGCACGTGTGACTTTCGCGAGATCGTTAAGCGTGTACGTGATGCCAGCAAACGAGCCGAGAAACGTCGGAAGCCCGGCATTGCTCGACGCGACCGTCCCGAAGACCAAAACCCGTGCAGCGAGGTCTACAGGCTTGTTAACGCGATACTGGACGCAAGCCCATGAAGAAGATCGCAATGCGGGACCAGCAATGAGGCTTGTTCGGTTTTGGTCCTTTTCGCCCCAGAATCTCGAATTCCATGTGATTCTGGCGAATTCCGTGTAATCTCGGCAAAAAGGAGCGAAACCGTCTGGGCGGTGTCCCAGGGGTCGCGGAAACTAACTTTCCTAGGGCACTCGCGCACAAGGAGTTAGGGAAAAACAGTTCGTTTCCGTGGAATTCGCTCCGAAGGGAGACGAACTGCGCGCGGCAAACGATCACCGGGCTAGGGCCGCTATAGGGAGTCGCGGTCACGCCCCTGGAGTTGCTGCCGGCAACTCGCCAACTCCTCTGCCGTCTGCCGGAGCAACTCCTCGGTACGCTTACGCTCCGTGACGTCTTCGGACGATCCAGCCATGCGGTACGCCCGGCCATCGGCGCGCCGAAGGGCCACTCCTCGATTGCGAACCCACAGGTAGGAACCGTCCTTGTGCAGGACGCGATACTCCATTTCGGGATGATCCGTCAGGCCCGCAACATGACCCTGAAGTTCGGCTCGCCAACGCGGTTGGTCGTCGGGATGCACGCGTTTTTCCGTTTCCCCCGGTCGGTTGGGGAATTCCTGTTCGTCGTAGCCGAGCATGTTTCTCAGGCGCGGCGAGTACCAGAC
Source organism: Gemmatales bacterium (assembly GCA_038231495.1). Classification (GTDB taxonomy): domain Bacteria; phylum Planctomycetota; class Planctomycetia; order Gemmatales; family Gemmataceae; genus JBBRLG01. Next base: position 4,517 of record JBBRLG010000105.1, read on the forward strand.
TTCATCGGTCTCCACGTCCCAATACCACAGGCCGTCCTGCGATCCCAGGACGGCCAACTCAAAGCGCTCTCGGCTCTTGCGCAGCTCCTCCTCGGCGGTCTTTCGCTCGGTAATGTCCTCATGGGAGCCGGCTTTGCGGTAAATCTGGCCGATCGCGTCGCGCAGGACGAACGCCCGGCTGCGGATCCAGCGGTACGAGCCGTCCTTGTGGCGCATCCGGAACTCCAACCAGGACAGGGACTCGCGGCCCTCGGATTCGGCGCGTAGCTCGCTCCGGACGCGGTCGAGGTCTTCGGGATGAAGCCGATTCGTCCACTCCTCACTCCGGTTGGGGAATTCGTGGTCCTCATAACCGAGCATCGCCTTGTAGCGGGGGGAGTAATAGATCTCATCGGTGGTCAGGTCCCAGTCCCACAGGCCGTCCTGCGACCCCTGCACCGCCAACTCGAACCGCTCCTGGCTCTTGCGCCGCTCGCGCTCCTGCCAGCCTTGGACCTCCTGGGCCACAGCATTCGCGGCTGTGTGCCGGGCAACCGGTTCCTTGGCCAGCGCCCGCAGACAGACGGCCTCCAGCGCCGGCGGCACGTCGGGGCAAAGCTGGCGGGGCGGCACCGGCGCTTCATCGCGCACCTTGCGCAGTACCTCGTGCAGGTCAGACCCGGTGAATGGGGGCCGACCCGTTAGGATTTCGTAAAGGATCGCCCCCAAGCCGTAGATGTCGGTACGGCGGTCGATCAGGTCCAAGCGTCCCGCCGCCTGCTCCGGGGCCATGTACGCCGGCGTGCCCAGCGTCTGCCCTTGGACCGTGTGGCCGCTTCCTTGAGCCGCCGCGTCGTCGAGGACCAGCGAGGGCGCGTGCGTTTCCCCCTCCGGCCGATCCACCAGCTTGGCCAGTCCCCAGTCGAGCACGACGACCTCGCCGAAATCGCCGAGGATCACGTTCTGGCCCTTGAGGTCGCGGTGGATGACGCCGCGCGAGTGCGCGTAGGCCACGGTGTTGCAGACCGTGACAAAAGCATTGAGCAGCGCCGGCAGCTCGAGCGCGTCGGCTTGTCCGGACAACAGCTTCTTGTGGTAGTCGTGGGCCGCCTCGCTCAGAGTGCGTCCCTTGACGAAGCGCATCGTGTAGAAGGGCTGTGGGTTTTCCGGCCCCCGCACCAACTCGTAGACGGGGATGATCCCCGGATGCTCCAGCTGGCCGGTTATTTTGGCCTCCTGAAGAAAGCGTGCCGCGAGTTCGGCATGGCCAGCCTGCTCCGGCCGCAGCTCCTTGAGCGCCACGTCACGGCCGAGATCGCCGTCGTGGGCCAGCCAAACGCGGCCGATGCCGCCGGTCGCGTGCAAGCGGAGTCGGACGTAGCGCTCGTGCGATCCGGGTACATAGGCCACCGTCGCCACCTGCTGCCCGGCCTCCTCCGAGCCTGGCAACTGGGCGAGCGAGCGCTGAATGTCGTCGTCCTTCAGCGCCGCCAGGGAGCGTTTGACGGCGTCGGGGATGGCCGCAAGGCTGGCCGCGGCGTTGCCGCCGTGTTTTTGCAGCTTGCGACCGAGCAGGTAGTCCACATGCGCGCGGTCGGCCGGCACAATCCAGCCGCGTTCGACGAGCAGGTCGGCCAGGGGCAGGTCTTTGCGGCTGGTCCACAACAGGCAGGCGTCGATGAACTGCCGGGTGTCGATCAAATCGGCTTGCAGGGCGAGCACACCGAACAGCAGGTTACGGTCGGTGTCCATGGGGTCCTCAATGAGGGGCGGGCGGCAACTCGACGGAAACCGGAATATAGCAGAAGTAGCACCGTTTGTTGATTGTCGAGGTATCGAAAAGATGAATGCGTTGGTCACGGGTGGTGGCGGGTTTCTCGGCGGCGCGATCGTGCGCCGGCTGGCGGCGCGCGGCGACCGCATCCACAGCCTGGCGCGCGGGCACTACCCGGAACTCGATGCGCTCGGCGCGACGCAGCACCGCGGCGACGTGGCCGACTTGGATGCCGTGGTCGCGGCCGCGGCCGGGTGCGATGTGGTGTTTCACGTCGCGGCCAAGGCCGGCGTGTGGGGCCGCTTCGACGACTATTACCGGGCCAACGTCGTGGGCACGCGCAACGTACTGGCCGCGTGTCAACGGCACGGCATACCCCGTCTCGTTTACACCAGTTCGCCGAGCGTCGTCTTCAACGGCCGCGACATGGAGGGCGTCAACGAGTCGGTGCCGTATCCCGACCATTTCGAGGCGTATTATCCGCAAACCAAGGCCGAGGCGGAAAAACTCGTGCTGGCGGCGAACAGTCCGCAGCTGGCGACGGTGGCACTGCGGCCGCACTTGATTTGGGGGCCGGGCGACAACCACCTGATCCCGCGCATCGTCGCGCGCGGCCTGGCGGGCCGGTTGCGGCGCATCGGCTCGGCAGCGAAGAAGATCGACACCATCTACATCGACAACGCGGCCGACGCGCACTTGCTGGCCGCGGACCGTTTACAGGCTGGGGCGGCCTGCGCGGGCAAGGCGTATTTCGTGTCGCAGGGCGAGCCGGTGCCGACGTGGGAGTTCGTCAACCGCATCTTGCAGGCGGCCGGCGTCGCGCCGGTGACGCGCGGCGTGCCGGTGTGGGCAGCCTACGCGGCGGGCTGGGCGTTGGAAATGGGATATGGATTGTTCCGGGTCCAGGGCGAACCGCCGATGACGCGGTTCCTGGCACGCGAGCTGGCCACGGCTCACTGGTTCGACATCAGCGCGGCCCGGCGCGATTTGGGGTACGAGCCGAGGGTGTCCATTGACGAAGGTTTAAGGCGGGTAGCGAAGTGGTTGACCCCCTGAATTGCCGCTTGCGGCTGAGCGCTCATTTGCGCTCAGCCGCAAGCGGCAAACCCCGTTACTTCTTCTCAACTTTCGGCGCCGGCGCATAATCGACGAACCCAATTAGCATCTCGTCCCAGGTCTGTTCGCCCCAGTGGACCAGCGCCTTCGCGTTGGGGTTGTTGGGGTTGTCCGACGAGTTGTCGAAGTGGGCCGTACACTCGATCTTCGTGCCCGCCGGCAGCCGTAGCGGCTTGACCAGCCGGTAATTGCTCTGCCAGTTGAAATCGTAGTGCGGCACCGACAACAGCGTCTCCTTCTTGCCGTCGGGGTAAACCGCCTTGTAGACGAAATCCTTGCCGCGCAGGTGCATGTGCGGCAACAGGCTGTACAGGTCCACGTCTTCGTCGAAGGTCGCCACCGACTTGGCCTCGTGGTTGCTCGCGCCGGGCGGGATGAATAACAACTGCTGCGCGATGCCGCGTGTCTTGACCTCCTGGGCCGGCGGCTCCTTGGCGAAGATCAGGCCGATCGACGAACGGTCCGTCTGCTCCACGCCGTTGGGCGTGTAGTGCAGCTGGAAAACCAGCGTCGCACCCTTGGGCAACTTCTTGGCGGTGCCCGGCGCGAACATCGCCGGCATATCGCCCGGTGCGTAGGCCGCCAGGAAGCCGTTGCCGATGCCGTCGCGCGGGTTGCCGCCGGCGCCCGGACGCTGGCCCTTGGCGGCGACGTAAACGATGATGTGATGCACGACCTCGCGGGCACCCGGCTTGGCCTCCGCCGCCTGCACCCAGCGGTCCTCGTCGAAATTCGTCGGCACCAGCACGTGCTTGTACTTGATGCCGTTGGCGTCCGTCTTGGCCGGCACCTTGATTTCGTCCGGCATGGTAAACACCACGTCCGGCTTGCCGATGATCCAGCCCTTGGCGAACGCGCGCTCCGCCGGCAGGTCCTTCGGATCGCCCTTGGGGCAGCCCTGCTCGACCCAGGAGAGAAGCGCGTCGCGGTCCTCTTGCGTCAAGCTGCGGTCGTTGCTGAATTTGCCGTGGGCCGGGTCGGCGTGCCAGGGCGGCATACGCTTCTCCTTGATGACCTCCTGAATGGTGTCCGACCAGTTCAGGGCGTCCTCGTAGGTCACCAGCTCCATCGGGCCGACCTGGCCGGTGCGGTGGCACTCCTGACAGTTCTTTTGCAGGATGCGGCTTACCTGCTTGGTGTAGGTGACGGTGCCGGTCTCCTTGGGCTTGGTAGCGCGGGCGATCAGGCAGCCGGCCACGTCGGTCTTGGCGACGGAAACGTCCCGCCCGGCCAGGAACTCTTCCAGCGCGTCGGCCAGGTCGCTGCGCGTCGGGCCGGCCCGCCGAAAACCGATGCCGAACTGGTCGTCGATGCGGCCCTGGTAAACAACCTTGCCCTTGGCGTCGAGGACGAACGCTTCCGGCGTCCGCTGGGCGCCGAACTGGTCGGCGACGACGTTGGCGGTGTCCTTGAGGACGGGGAACGGCAGCTTGTTTTCCTTGGCGTGGCCCGCGACGCGGGTCGCCGTGTCCTGGTTGTTGGCGTTGATGCCGACGACCACGACGTCCTTGTCGGCGTAGGACTTGTGCAACTCGGCCAGGCGCGGCATGAAGGCGTTGTTGATGGGACATTCGGTGCCCATGAAGACGACGACGACGGCCTTCTTGTTGGCAACGTCGGCGAGCGACCAGGGTTTGCCGTCGAAATCTTTCAGGGTGAAGTTCGCGATGGTCTTCCCGACGCTGCCGGCCGGCTTGGCCTTTTCGGGCTTCGACTCGCCGCCGGACAGGGCGACGAGCGGGAGCAGCAGCAGTAGCGGGGCGCAGTACAGTGCGGGATGGCGCATCAGATTTCCTCGTTCGGGGCTGGAATGCGAGCGGTACTCGTGAGCATTCTACCACGATTCGGGGGCGCGGGTTTCAAATCGCGGCGGCGCGACCGCCAAAGGCATCGCCCTTTTTAGGCGCGCCGGGAGCGTAAGCGACCGGAGTCTTTCTCCGAATGAACACCGGGGGCTATCGCCCCCGGCGCGCCCGTTCGTAACAATTTTTCCATTTATTTGCTTGACGGCCCCCCGGTAAGAAAGTTAATCTTCTCGGATTACTATTTGCACGAAGCGACGAGGAAGGTATCACGACTCGCAGGGATGAAGTTTTGTCCGTGCCCCGCCGCGCCGCTGCCGTGCCCCGACCCGGATTCAACGCCACCCGGCGAGTCCTTATTGTAACCGTTCACTCCCCCCCTTACGAAGGGGGGGTAGGGGGGTGGAGAGAGCGCCAGGACCGACTGCTTACGTTCTTAACCCCCTGCCCCCCCTTCGTAAGGGGGGGAGTGAACGGTTATTCCTTATTTTTCTCATCGACTCAGGGAGTAGTCCGCATGCCGCAATCGTTCTGGGGTTGGTCGCCGCGGCCCGTCACGGGCAACTCGGCGGCCCGTTCTCGCAAAAACCGCCTCCTCGGCACCCGCTGCCCGCTTTTCCTGGAACTCCTGGAAGCCCGCAACTTGCTTTCCGGCCTCCAACCCACCTACACCCGCGTCGTTCTCAACGGCGGGGCCAATCCCTTCAATGGCCCCAGCCCGACGGGAACCACGGTCGCGCAGATTCGCCACGCCTACGGTTTCGACAAAATTAGCTTCAAAGACTCCCTCGGCAACACCGTCCCCGGCGACGGCTCCGGCACGACCATCGCCATTGTCGATGCCTTCGACAACCCGACCATCGCCAACGACCTCATTCAATTCGACAAGGCGTTCAACCTGCCCGACCCGGTTTTCACCAAGGTGGATCAGACCGGCGGCACGAACTTCCCGGCCGTGAATAACGGCTGGGCGGGCGAAATCGCGCTGGACGTGGAGTGGGCGCACGCCATCGCACCCAAGGCCAACATCCTCCTCGTCGAGGCGACCGACAACAGCTACGCCAACCTGTTCGCGGCGGTCGCCTACGCCGCCAAGCAGCCCGGCGTCGTGGCCGTCTCCATGAGCTTCGGCGGCGGCGAGTTCTCCGGCCAAAAGGTGTTTGACAACACCTTCAAGACGCCCGCCGGCCACACCGGCGTCACGTTCATCGCCTCGTCGGGCGACAACGGCGCGCCGGCCTCCTATCCCTCCTCGTCGCCCAACGTCCTTTCCATCGGCGGAACGTCGCTGTTCACGGATGCTCTCGGCAATATCACGGCCGAGACGGGCTGGGGCGGCAGCGGCGGCGGCATCAGCACCATCGAGATTCAACCCGCCTATCAGAAGGGCGTCGTTACCCAGAGCACCACCCGCCGGACCAACCCGGATGTCGCTTACGACTCGGACCCGAACACCGGTTTCCCGATTTACGACACCACCAACTACCCGGTGTCCGACCCGTGGGAGCAGTTCGGCGGCACCAGCGACGCCGCCCCTCAGTGGGCCGCCCTCATCGCCATTGCCGACCAGGGTCGCGCCCTGGCCGGCTTCCCGGCGCTCGACGGCGCCACGCAGACGATTCCCAAGATTTACACCCTGGCCGCCGCCGATTTCAACGACATCCTGACCGGGTCCAGTTTCGGCTCGCCGATTCTGGCCCCCGGCGTCGGCTACGACCTGGTGACTGGTCGCGGCAGTCCCGTGGCCGACAAGGTCGTCAACGACCTGATCGGCAGTAACTCGGGCACGAACAATCCGGCCGCGACGTTCAGCATTTCGGCCCCGGCGTCGGTGGTGGCCGGTGTCCCGTTCAACATCACGGTGACGGCGCTCGATGCTACCGGGCAGAAGGCCCTTACTTACAAGGGGACCATCCACTTTACCAACTCCGACCCGTTGGGTTTCCTGCCGGCAGACTACACCTTCAACCGCCTGACCGACAAGGGCACCCACACCTTCACCGCGCTGGCGACTCTCAAGACCGCCGGCACCGACCAGCTGATCGTTACGGACACGGCGGTCAACAGCACCATCACCGGCAGCACGACCATCATCGTCAAGCCGGCGGCGACTACCAGGCTGGGGTTCGCCGTACAACCGGTGAACACGGCGGCCGGGGCGGTGATCCCGACCGTCACCGTGGTGGCGTACGACAAATACGGCAACGTCGTGACCACGGACAATACCGACCAGGTCACGATCAGCATTGGCACCAACGCGGGCTTCCCGATCGTCGGCACCCTCGGCGGCACGAACACGGCGACCGTGCAGGCGGGCATTGCGACGTTCAGCAACTTGACGATCGACAAGACGGGTAACGGTTACACGCTCAGCGCCACGGCACCCGCGCTCAGTCCGACCCTGTCGCAGCCCTTCAACGTGATCGTGGCACCGGCGATTAACGCCATTGAGGACTTTGAAAAATCCGATTCCTGGTTCGTCAGCGGCACCGACGTGAACGGCTATCGGACGCCCACCGCGGCCCACGACGGCAGTTTCGGCCTGGTCATGACCACCGGCAACGACTGGATTTACCGGACCGACGCCGCCGCCCAGGTCAGCGCGGGCGACACGCTCTCGGTGTGGGTGCAGTTCAGCGGCACGGCCGACGGCCGGGCCTACTTCGGCTTCGGCTCTTCGCAGACCGGGACGTTATCGCTGGTGGCGGCGGCCGACACCAACCAACTCATCTTGCAGCAGAACGTCAATTTCGGCTTCAAGAACCTGGCCGTCGTGAACCAGACCTTCAAGAGCGACCACTGGTATCGGCTCGAAGTGGATTGGGGCAAAGCGGGGGCAATTGTCGGCAAAGTGTTTGACAGCAACGGCACGACGCTGCTGCGGAGCGTCAACGCCAACACGTCGGGCATCAAGTCCGGCGGCGTCGCCTTGCGGGCCATCGGCAGCGACAAGTTCTTCGACACGATCACCGCAACGCACGGCGCGAATTATTTCGGGATTATCCCCCACTCTACCAATCCGGTTAGCACGGTGGCCGGCGCCGATCTTGGCCCCGTCGCCGCCGGACGGTTCCTCAGCCCGCAGGCATCGCTGCTGCTGTCGGGGTCCACGACCGCAACGACGTTCGCGTCGTCGCAGGCTACCTTTACCCCGACCGCCACGACGCGGGCGGTGGACTCAACCTTCGCCTCGGCCCCGACGGCGACCCCGGCGTCTTATCGTTCCTCGGCGGCGGACGATTCGCCACCGGCCAGTGGCAGCGGCTGGGCCGACTTCTCCAGCACGGCCGATCCCACCAGTTCCGCGGACGTGGACGATCTGGAGTAATACGGAGCGCAGGAACTCGGAGCCGCGGCCGTAAGGGAGCGGAGCAGCAGATTGCTTTGCTCCCTCACGGCCGCGGCTCTGACACGTTTTGGAGTCGGCCCACGAAGGCCGCATGTTCCGCGGTCGCGATGCCTTGTTGCAGGACCGCCAAGACGGTTGCCAGGTCAAACCGCACCAACGCCACGGGGTCGAGCCACAGGCCGGGGAACACTTCACTCCGCAAGACTCCGTTCGCGCCCGGCGTCAAACGCTCGAACTGGTCGCCGCGCAACACGAACCAATCGACCGCCCGGTCCGGCACCCGCCAAACGATGTACTCGCGGACGCCGTTGCGGCGATAGGCGTTAAACTTCAAATTAAGGTCGATGGCGGTGGTACTGGCGGACACCTCCGCGACGAGTTCCGGCGCGCCTTCAATGTAATCGCTGGCACTGATCCGCACCTGGCCGCCGCATTCGGGACTGACGATCAAGAGCGCGTCCGGTTGCGGTTCGTTGGCCATGTCGAGGCGCGCGGTCGTGTTGCCTCCGGCCTCGACGCCGGGCGTGCCGGCTTCGTAATTCGCGAGCCATCCGTCCAGGTGGATGTGCGGCTTACCGTGGTGGCGGAAGCGTACCGGGGATGGCATGTAAACCATTCCTTCGATCAATTCAGCCTTGTTTATGTGCGGCATGGCCTCGTACCGGCGCTCGAACTCGTCGCGCGTGAGCCGGTCGCCTTGCCGCAGCGGCGGGATGAAGCCGTTGTCCGACATGCTTGCCCTCCGGTTAAGCCGGGGTAACTGTTCACTCCCCCCCTTACGAAGGGGGGGCAGGGGGGGTGAAGATGACGCCATGACCGAGTACCTCAAGCGGTTTTAACCCCCCCTGCCCCCCCTTCGTAAGGGGGGGACAAGTTAATGCCGTTGAACGGTTACAATCCGGGAATATCCTGGAGGCCATTCTACCACCCGCGACCGCACCGCTACGTCAACTTCTTGACGAGCACCAGCGACTTCCGGCCGCTGCGGTCGTAGCGCTCGCGGCGCACCGGCGGCAGGTCGTCGGGCGTGCCGGACGTGAAGCCGCCCTTCTGCTGGAAATAATTGAACGCCTGCGTCGAAAGGCAGAACAATTCGCCGACATTTTGCGCCCGCGCCTGCACCTCGGCGTACTGGATGAGCACGGCGCCGATGCCCTGGTTTTCGTAGCGCGGCGACACGCAAACGCACGCCAGCTCCGCCTTGTTCTGCTCCGGGTAGATGTGCAGGGCCGCACACGCCACCGGGTTGCGGTCCACCTCGAAAACGAAGAAATCGTCGATCTGCCGTTCGATGTCCGACCGCGACCGTTTGACCAACTCATCGTTCTCGACGCCGGCCTGGATGAGGCTGAAAAGGAGCCGTATGTCGCGGCGATGCGCCTTGCGGATGGCCTGGTACTCGTTGGCGTAAATGAGCGTGCCGATGCCCTCGTTGGAGAAGACCTCGGCGAGCAACCCTTCCTCGACCCGGCCGTCGATGATGTGGACGCGCGGCACGCCGCCGCGCGCCGCCCGGATGGCGGTCTCCAACTTCGACTGTTGCCGCTCCGGCACCTGGGCACGCGGCTGCTGGTGGAGTTGCTCGGCCTCGTCAACGGACAGCTGCCGGAGCAGTTCCGGTTCGGCGTCGCCGGCGGGTTCGGCGCGGAGTTGGATGCCGGGGTGCGTCGTCAGGAAGATCAGTTTGACCGCATGCAACGCGCGGGCGATTTCGACGGCGACGCTGTCGGAATTAAGGCGGTAGGAGCGACCCTCGCCGTCCACGCCCAGCGGCGGAATGACCGGCACGATGTCTTTTTCGAGCAAGGCGTGGAGCAGGGTCGTATCGACGCGCTCGACCTTGCCGGTGTGCTGGTAATCGACGCCGGCCAGGATGCCCGCCGGGTGGGCGACGACGGAGTTGCTGACCGCGCCGCGCAGGTCGGTGGCCGACAGTCCTTCGAGCAAGTCGTGGGCAACGCGGTTGGCGGCGTTCAGAGCGAGTTGCAGCGTGACCGGGTCGGTGACGCCGGTGCCGTCGAGGTTGGAGGGCGTTTGCCCGGTGAGGGACGCGAGCCGGCTGATTTGGTGCGAAGCGCCGTGGACCAGGGCGACGCCGATGCGCAGGCTGCGCAACAACGCAAGGTCGAGCAGTAGGTTGCGAAAGTTCTCGTCCTCGACGACGGCGCCGTCGAGCGCGATGACGAACAGGCGGTCGCGGAAGCGCGGCACATAGCGCAGGATTTCGCGAAGATCGACCAGGTGGAGCATAAGCCTCTCCGCCAATCCGCCGCGCGTTCGCGTCGGACCGGCCAAACAGGTTCGTCAGACCAACTTCGTCCTCCTCGATTTTACAACCTTGGCCCGCCGTTGTGGCCCGGCCGGTATAATCCCTGCTGCGAATCTGATCGCTCGTAGCCGGCTGCGTTTGCCGCAGTCCAGCCAGCAAGCGGGCCGCTTGCGGCTACGGGGGGTGCCGCCGATGAAATTCCTTGTAACCCGCTCGACCGAGGGGGCCGTGTCGAAGAAGCCGCCGTGCAAGGGGGCCGTGCGCGGGCCGGATTCGGGGGCGTGGCCGGGGGAGTTTCAGTGGTTCGTCGAACTCGGCACCCTGGAAGACCTGACAACGTTTATGAACGAAAACGGCGGCGGCCTGGGGTGGATTGCGCCGGAAGACGATGAGGAATACCCGGTCCTCGAAATCTTCGACGACGACAAGGACTGACTCCCGAACCGGAAACGCCCGTAGCCA
>JBBRLG010000106.1:0-15165 GCA_038231495.1 Gemmatales bacterium
GCGTGAGCGACCGGAGTGAGTGACAACCTCCGGTCGCTCACGCTCCCGGCTCGCCAAAAACGGAGAGACGTTCACGGCGTCGTGGGCGTTAGCCGCTCCAGTTCCGCCTTCTGTTCGGCGAGCATGTTGGTCAGGACGACGACGAGGATGCCCAGGGCTTCCTTTTCGTCAAGGCCCGAACAGTTTTTGAAGTCGTTGCAGACGTTTTCCAGCGCGAACCAGAGTTGTCCACGAGGTTGCATGGTCGTCGTCCCTTGCTGCCGGGGATTGTTTCGCGTCGCCATTTCGCCGCACGGTTATTATGCGGCTTTCGATGACTCCGTGCAAACCGCGTCGTTCCGCACCGTCGGTTTCGGACCGCGAAAGCGCTCCCAGGCCGTGCCGCCGAGCGCGACCAGTACCACCGCGACCGCCCCTGCCGTGAACAGGCCGTGCCAGCCCCACCACTCGACCACCAGGCCCATCACGACCGGGCCGCTCAGGCTGCCGGCGCAGTTGCACGCCAGGTACCAGGCGTTCGCCTTGCCCAGCGCGGCACGCGGCACTCGTTCGCCCAAGACCGCCAGGCCCAATGGGTACAGCGCGGCACAACACGCGCCGACCAGGAACAGCCAAACGCACAGCCACACCGGCCCCGCGTACAGCGGCAGGCACACCATGCCCACGAAAACCAAGGCGTGACAGCCGAGCAGAATTCGCATCCGGCCCACGCGGTCGGCGATCCACGCGCCCGGCACCTGGAACGCGATCACGCCCAAAAACAGGACGCCGATCAGCAGGCCCGCCGACGCTTCCGTATAGCTCAGCGCGATCAGGTACACCGAGAGGAACGCGATCATGCCGCCTTCAAGGAAGCCCTGAATCCACGCCGAACCGAAGCTCAGCACGTTCGCGGCCACCGACAGCGGCGCGGCAGCCGTTTCTTCTTCCAAGCTCATGTCGCGCGCGGGCAGGCCCCACCATGCCAGCCCCGCCGCCGCCAGTGCCGCCAGGCCTCCCAGGGCGAAGGCCAGTTTAGGTACAAAGGGGTAGAGCGGCAGGCCGACGACGGGACCAAGGCCGACGCCCAGCGCAACGCTGAAGGCATAAAAGCCGAAGTCGCGCGCCCGGCGTTCCGGGGGCGCGTTGCGGTTGACCATCGTTTCCATGGGGATAAGGCAAAACGCCGTGGCCATGCCGCCCACCAGGCGCAGCAGGAACCACCCGACAACGTCGCCGACCCACGGGAACAGGGCCACGGTCGCCGCATCGACCACCATGCCGGCGACGATGCAGTTGCGGCCCGATTTGCGCACCAGCCACGGCAACGCGACCGACGCGACAGCGACGCCGAGGTAGTAGACGCTTGTATTGAGACCGATGGTGGTTTTGTCGTAGCCGGCGTCGGCGAGAAGGGGCGCGGCCAGCGTCGCGCCGACGCCGAAGCTGAACGCCCAGCCGAGGCTGGCCAGGCACAGGACGGCCAGCCTGGATCGCGGTGGGGAGAGTTGGGCAGCCATGCCTCTTTTTGAAGGATGAGGGATGAAGGATGAAGGATGAACCAATTCATCTTTCATCCCTCATCCTTCATCCCTCATCCTTTTCCTAGAGTCGATTGCTATACCGCTTGACCCGCCGGCCGAAGACCGGCGTTGCCGACTTCTCGGCCGGCGTCACCGCGACCGTCACGCGCGGCCGGTACGACTGGAAGCCCGCGATATTGTCTTCGTCGATCTGGCGGTTGATGTAGCTCTCGATCTGCGTCAATTGCTCGCCCTGTTCGGGCGTCGCGAAGGCGATGGCGATACCGTCGGCACCGATGCGGCCCGTGCGGCCGATGCGGTGGACGTAGTTCTCCGGGTCTTCCGGCAGGTCGTAGTTGATGACGTGCGAGATGTTCTTCACGTCGATGCCGCGGCCCACCACGTCGGTCGCCACCAGGTAGGTGATCTTGGCGTCACGGAAGCCCTGCATGATGCGGTTGCGCATCGGCTGCGGCAGGTCGCCGTGCATCGCCGCCACGCGCGGCAGCTTGCGGCGCAACATCCGGTACAGGTCTTCCACCCAGCGCTTGCGCTCGCAGAAGATGATGCACTGCCGCGGCTCCTCGCGCTGGAAAACGCGCAGGAGCAACTCGAACTTCTTGTCCTCATCCACTGTGAAGTACGACTGGCTGATGTTCTCGACCGTTACCCGTTCGGGTGACAGGTTGATGTTAAGCGGCTCGACCATGTAGCGCTGAGCCAGGCGCAGCACCGGCGGCGGCAGCGTGGCCGACAGCAATAGCGTCTGCCGTTGGGTCGGGCACTGGCGCAGGATTTTTTCGATGTCGGGGCGGAAGCCGATGTCGAGCATGCGGTCGGCTTCGTCGAGGACGACGTAGCGGACGTGCTGCAAAGACAAGGTGCCGCGGCCGAGGTGGTCGATCACGCGGCCGGGCGAGCCGACGGCGATGTTGCAGCCGCGGTTCAGCAGATTGAGCTGTTCGCGGAAGCTCTGGCCGCCGTAGATCGGGACGGCCCGGCAATTCTTGTGCGGCGACAGCTTGGTCGCTTCCTCGGCCACCTGGACGACCAACTCGCGCGTCGGTGCCAAGACCAGCATTTGGGGGCCGGGGCGGGTGTCGTCGCGCCAGCTGTTCATGAAGGGCAGCAGGAAGGCGGCGGTCTTGCCAGTACCGGTCTGGGCCTGACCGATAACGTCGCGCCCGGCGAGGGCTTCGGGGATCAACGCGGCCTGAATGGGGGTGGGTTCAAGGTAGCCCGCGCGCTCGAGGGACGTGACTAAATCGGGGGAAAGGGATAAGTTGCGGAAACCGCTCTGCGGCTCCGCCATCGTTGCACTCGTCAAACAGACCTCCAATTAGGTAATGGACCGTTACCCATTTTCGCATGGGACCTTTTTTCTCATCTTCTTTAGTCTAAACCCTTCCCGGAATCCTGTCCAGTGCCATTGGACAGCGCGGTGTCATCGCCATTCACGCCGTTACTCGTGTCGCAGCGCCTCAATCGGGTCCATGCGTGCCGCGCGGTAGGCCGGGTAGGTGCCAAAGACGAGGCCGACGCCGACGGAGACGCCGAATGCCAAAAGGGTGGACCACAACCGGATGAGGGTTTGCATGTCGGGCCAGTACCAGGAAAGCAGGTAAGAAAACCCGATACCGATCGCCACGCCGAACAGGCCGCCCAGGCTCGACAGCGTCACCGTCTCGATGAGAAACTGCCACATAATGTCGCGGCGCTTGGCACCCAGGGCACGGCGGATGCCGATTTCGCGCGTGCGCTCCGTCACCGTCGCCAACATGATGTTCATGATGCCGATGCCGCCGACCACCAGCGAGATCGAGCCGATCGCGCCCAGCACGAGCGTGAAGACGCGCTGCGTCTTCTCCGCGCGCTCCAGCAGATCTAACGGCACCGTCACCTCCGTGTCCTTCTGCGTATGGAACTGGTCGATCGTGCCGCGCAGCACCTCGGCGGTCTCTTTCACGTTCTCCATCTTGTCCACGACGATGGTAAGCTGGCTGATTTCCAGCCGCTCGCGCTTGTAGGTCCCGGACTTGTAATAGGTCAGCAGCGGGCCGAAGCGCACCCGATCCGTCGCGAACGGAATGTAAACGTCCTTGTTGTAATCGGTGGAGTTCAGGCTGGAGCCGACGCCGGCCGACGCCGCCTTCTTGTCCGTCACGCCGACGACGCGGAAGTACTGGCCCTCGTCGATGCGGATGGCCCGGCCGACGGGGTCTTCGACAGGGAACAGGGTTTCGGCGGTCTCCGCGCCCAGGACGCAGACGTTCTCGTAGCGTTCGTTATCGAGGCCGGTGATGAACCGGCCCTTGGCGAGTTTCAGGCCGTTCATGGCCTCGTACTCCGGCAGTACCGAGACGACGCGGCCTTCGAGCTTGTGGTCGAGGTAACGCACGTCCTTGCGGAATTCGCGCATGGGGGTCATGGAGCGGATGGTCGGCAGGGTGGCCTGGATGCGGTCTACGTCGTCCATCGTCACGCCGTAGGAAAACTGGCCGGTGTCGGCGTTCTGCTTACTTTCCTCGGTCGGTTTGACGCTGCGGAGGATGATGTTGGTGGCACCGAGTTCTTCGATCTGCTTGACAGCCTGCACACGCGCCGCCTCGCCAACCGCGAGCATGACGATGACCGACGCAACGCCCAGGACGATGGCGAGGACGGTCAGGATCGAGCGCAACGGATGCACGGTCAAGCTATAGATGCTAAGCCGAAGCAAATGCCACATGCGACCCGGTGACATGGCAGTCTCACGGTATGGCTAATAGCTGACAGCTAATAGCTGATAGCTAATTATAAGAATGAGGCGTAGAACCACGGCAGAGCTTCGATTGTCGTAACCGTTCACCGGCATCAACTGCTCCCCCCTTGCGAAGGGGGGGTAGGGGGGGTATGAACGATTAAAGTACTCGGTCATGGCGCTCTCTTCACCCCCCCCTACCCCCCCTTCGTAAGGGGGGGAGTGAACGGTTAGCGATTTTCATTGAATAGCTATTAGCTATTAGCTATTAGCTATTAGCTATTAGCCCCCGACGTTGGGTTTGGGAGTCACCATCGGCTCGCGCGGTGTGGTGGCCGGCTGTGGATTCTTCGCTTCTTCCGCCATCATCTCCGCGGTGTTGCGGGCGCGGGCGTCCATCAGCAACTGGTCGCCCTCCGCCACGCCGTCCTTGATTTCGATGAACTTCTGGTTGTTCTCGCCGACCGTCACTTCGCGCCGCTCAATCCGCGAGCCGATCTTGACGTAGGCGATGTGCTGGGCACCGCGCTGCGTCACCGCCTGGACCGGGACTATCAGCACGTCGGAATAGTGGTTGACCTTGATCGCGACCTCCGCCGACATGCCCGGCAGCAGGCCGGCGTTGTCCGGCAAGTCCTCGATCTTGACCGTGGTTAGGTATTCCTTGACGCCGCCGCGCGACCACGGGCTGTCGCTGTCGGTGAGGGTGGCGACGTTCGTGATGGTGCCGTGCAGCACCGCGTTGGGGTAGGCTTCGATACGGATCTCGGCCTTCTGCTCCTTTTTGAGCTTCTTCACTTTCGACTCGTGGACGCGGACCTTGACCTCCATCTTCGTCAGGTCCGGCAGCCGTGCCAGGGTCTGTTGGTAGAAGACCACGCCGCCGGTTTGAATACGGTAGCTGGGATCCCAGTCGCGCTCGTGCGTGTAAACCATGATGCCGTCGGTCGGCGACTTGATCTCACACAGGGCGATCTGCTTCTGGAAGCGCTTCAGGCTGGTTTCCTCGACCTTGGCGGTCTCCGCGGCGGCGTCCATCTCCGCCCGCGCCTTGGTGGTCGCCGCGTTGCTGCTGCGCTCCGTGCGCTCCAGGTCCAGCTTGGCGTCGTCCGCCTTCGCCCTCAACTCCGTCTCCTGCCGGCGGCGCGTGAAGTCTTTCAACAGCATGAGCTTGTTCTTGTCGCGCTCCAGGTTGGCCTCGTTTTTGGCGACATCGATCTCCTTGACCGACAACTGCTCCGGCGTGCCGAACCCTTTCTTCACATAGGTCCGGTAGTACTTCAACTTCTCCTTGGCGTCTTCCAGCTCGCGCTCGGCCAGCTTGATCGCGCTCAACTTGTCGTCGAAGTCGATGCTGTACTCCGCCTTGACGTACTTCTCGTGGTCCAACTCGGCCAGCGTCAGGGCCAGCTTCGCCTTGGCCACGTCGCCCGCCGCCTTGTTCTTCTGCACTTCCAACTCTTCCTTGGAGGCGTCGGCCTTGCCCTTGGCCTGCTTGTAAAGCGCCTCTTGCTTGGCGCACTCGCGCGTCAAATCGTCCACGTCCAATCGGCACACGACCTGGTCCTTTTTAACCTGCGCGCCTTCCGGCTCGATGAACACGATCTTGTTCTGTCGGCCTTCCAGGACGCAGCGGATGTCCTCGGTCTTGGAGCTTTCGAGTTCGCCGCGCTCGGTGACGATCACCGGCAGGTCGCCGCGCACCACCGTCGCCGTGATCTCGCCCCCCGAACCCGCGTCGCGGAAGAACCACCACTTGATGCCCCAGGCGATGGCCACGGCGACGAGCACGGCCAGGGCCGCCTTCCACGCCCAGCCGAGCCAGGTCGCGGGCTTCTTCCGGCTTTTCGGTAGGTTTTTAAGGGGCGGGTACGCCCTTTCGAGGACCGGGGAGTCGGTCGGGGAAGCCGGGGGGGAGAGCGAAGAGGTCGGCGGGTTGGTCGCGGTGCTCATCGGTGGCAATGCCTCGGTCGTCGAGTTGGAGAACTTCCGTGTCAAGGAGCAACTGGATGCGGTCGGTCTCGTAGTTGGCCCAGCTACCGATTAAGGTTCCCGTGGCGCTGGCGCGATAGGTGCTGCGCTCCACCCTGCGGTTCAACGGACTGTCGAAGGTTAGGCCTACGTTATAATCGCTGGCCGACGCCCAAAAAGCAACCGGATTCCTGCCGCCGGGCGGGGTTGTTACACGGGCCCTGGCCGTCACGTTCAACCCGGCCCGCTCCGCTCCAGCCACCCCACGACCCCTTGCCACGCACCCACCCTTGCCAGGGTTTGTCCCGCATTTGGCAAGGGTAAATCAGCGCCGCTGCCCGCCCCGGACGGTCGCTGCGTGCCAAAATCGCACCCTTGCCAACAATGTGCGCCTGTGGCAAGGGTGGGTAGGTTGTCCGCCGTGCAAATCCAATCGCGCAACGGCCGCAAACGTTCGAAGTGATGCGATCAACAAGAATTACGAAACCCTGAACGACTATCTGGATGACCTCGACGCCATCAAAGAGAATGTCGCCGAGAAACGCGCGGCATGACCGCCAAACAGGTCAAAGCGTATTTCGCCGGCTCGGCGCAAGGTCTGCGCGAATTGACCGGGCAGGACTTGTGCGTTCGTCGGGGCGTCGCAAGCGTTCGACGGCTAAGCGTTGACGCCGCTCAGAAAGCGATTTCGCATGAGCCAACCTTGAGGTAGAATTGCTGAATCGCCCGTTCCTCGGCTGGAAAATCCATGACAGAGAAAGTGACCGTTGAGCTTCCGGAAGAGTTGATCGACCAGATCCAGGCGGTGGCGAAGCACACGCATCGTTCTTTCGACGAGGTGTTGGCCGAGTGGGTTCGCGTCGCGGGCAGTGAACCCGTACTGGAATTGCTGGGCGACGCCGAGTTGTTGGCCGTGTGCGACAGCCAACTGGAAGAATCCCGCCAAGAAGCTCTGAGCGACTTGCTTGAGCGGAAACAAGAAGGAACCCTCGACGACGTTGAACGAGACCGGCTCGAAGACTTGATGCGGACGTACCGTGCGAAGCTGGTGCGAAAAGCCCAAGCGCTCAAAGTTGCCGTGAACCGCGGTTTGCGCCCGTGCTTGAGTTGACATGGTACGCGTATACGTTCCCGTGGAACTTGCTCGCAGGGTTCGCGAGGCGGCGCGGCATCGCTGCGGCTATTGTCTCAGCCCCCAACACCTGCTCCTTGGCCGCTTGCAGATCGAACACCTCGTCCCCCGCGCGAGGGGTGGCGAAACGGAAGAAGCCAATCTCTGGTTGAGTTGCCCGGTATGCAATAACTACAAAGGCGATCGCACAAGCGCAACCGATCCGGAAACGGGTGAAGCATTCCCGCTGTTCAACCCGCGGGCACAAGTTTGGTCGGAGCACTTTCGTTGGAGTGAGGACGGGCTGCGAATCATGGGGTTGACGCCGGTTGGACGCGCAACGGTTACTGCTTTGCATTTGGACGACGATCCGGACGCGCTGACCGTTCGGAGTTACTGGATACTTGCAGGTTGGCATCCACCCCTGGATTGAATCGCATTCGGTATTAATTGGGGAAACCCCCGCGTCGGATCAGTTTTCGACAATTGCGAAAACAGATCTGACATTGGTTGTTCATGCGCGAATCGACCGGGCAAGACTTGCGCGTTCGTCGGGGCCGTCGCAAAGGCTCGACGGCTAAGCGTTGACGCCGGGCCGTTTTTCTGGTTACGATAGCTGTAGGTGAAGCACAAACGTTAGGTTAAGGAGGAACACAGCATGTCAATTGCCGACACGGTGAAAGACCTCAACCTCGAATTGGCGCGTCGAATCAACCAAGAAGCAAGGAGCGATCCGCAATCGCCCTATGCCAACAAACTCGTCGGCATCGCCAACGGCCAGGTCGTTGTCGTCGCGGAAGATTGGGATGATTTGGCTCTGCGCCTCCGGCAAGCTGAGCCGGATCCAACCAAAACCATGTGCGTCGAAGCAAGTCGGGACTATGACGAAGTCGTGGAAATCTGGGAGCTCCGCTGATGCCGCACTTGGATTGGCCACTTACCGGCTGCAAGGTAATTGATCCGCAATGAAGTTGGTGGCTCGGCCCGATAATGTTACAATGCCGCCAGGGGACCGAACCCAAGGGAGAACGACGCCAATGCGCACGTTGACGAAAACCAAGTCGGGAAAAACGACGCCCAAACGCCAGCCTACTTTGGTCGGGAAATACCTCGTCGTCGATCCCCGCGTCTGCCACGGCGAACTGACATTTCGAGGCACGCGCGTCCCGGTGGAAACCGTGTTGTCTTTTCTAGCCAAGGGGTATTCGCTGGCTTACCTTCGCAAAAGTTGGCCCGAGGTGTCCTCCGCAGCGATCCAGGAAGCAATTAGCCTCGCTTCGGAGCGCCTGATCGAGCACTATCGCGCCAACAAATCATGAGCCAGCTGGTCCTGGACGACCAACTCGACGTGCAGATCATCGTTCCCGCATTGGCGGGATGGCTAACGGCTGTTCGTTTGCAAGAACTCCGTCCCGACGAGCACGTCCTCGATGATCGTGTCCCGGAAATCTTGCGAACCCTGAAGAGGCCGACGTTCGTGACCATCGACCACGGCTTTTGGAACCGCCGGCTATGCCATTCCGCTTTTTGCATTCTTTATTTCGATCTCGGGAAGGACGGCCAGGAAGTGTTGCCTGCCCTACTGCGACGTTTGTTCCGATTGCGGGAGTTTCGCACGAGGGCGTCGCGCATGGGCAAAGTCGCACGGGTGGGATCTGGGCCGGTCACGTATTGGGACGCCGGAAAGAAATACAGCCTTGAATTGCCGCATTCGTCGTAAATGCAATGCGCCGGCACTTCGGCCTCGCCGAGCCTTCCAGCAGAGGCGTTTTCCGAGCACGTTCAGAATGAGTTGCGTCCCCTTATCCCCCTCCCTTTTACACGGTCCTGCGTTATGTGGAGCGCAACGCGCTGCGTGCCAACCTGGTAGCCCGAACGGAGGACTGGCGCTGGGGCAGCCTGTGGCGACGGCAACGGGGCGGCGATCCCGAGATAAGGCTGCACGACGGGCCGTTGGCGGTGCCGAGGAACTGGGTGAAGTTGGTGAATACGCCGCAGACGGAGGGGGAGTTGGCGGCCGTGCGGCACGCGGCGGTGCGTGGCAGCCCGTACGGGTCGGCGGCGTGGCGTGTGCAGACGGCCCAACGAATGGGGTTGCAAGCAACGCTGCGCCCAGAGGGTCGTCCCCGGAAGCCGGTGGAGGAGGAAACGCCGATGGTGTTCTGAGGGAAGAGGGTTAAAGCGGGCAGATTAAAGCTGCGTCCCCTTTTCGTTGTCAGAATTGCGAAAAATAAGGACTTACGTCGTTTAGTAAATGCCATTCAGCTGCGTCCCCTTTTTCTTTCCGTTGAAACTCCGGGCGGGTCGTCCGGGTAGTCCTTCTGAACAACCAGTGTGGAGAGGGTGGTTGCATGATGTTCATGCGTGTCGTTCCCTGTTGTCTGTTGGTCGCTGTGATTTTGGGCTGCGGGGTTCGTTCAACGGAGGCCGACCCGCCGCCCGCCGACAAGCAGGAGAAGGATGAGTTCGTGGACGTGCTGGGCGACAAGTACCGCTTGCCCGGCCCTGACGACTGCAAGGCCGTCGTCCTTCTTTTCATCGGCAACGATTGCCCGATCTCCAACGGCTACTCGAAAGAGATCGTGCGACTCTCCAAGGAGTACATGCCGAGAAAGGTGGCATTCTGCGTCGTCTACGCCGAAGCCGACATCAGCAAGGACGACGCCTGCAAGCATGCCAAGGACTACGGCTATTGCTGCCCAGCCATCCTTGACCCAAAGATGACGCTGGCCCTCAAGGTGGGGGCGACGATCAAGCCGGAAGCTGCCGTCCTCTCCCCCAAAGGCGAACGGCTCTACTTGGGCCGGATTGACGACATCTACGCCGACTTCGGGAAGAAGCGGGCCGAGCCGACTTGTCGGGACTTGAAGAACGCACTCGATGCTGTCCTTGCAGGAAACCCGGTCCCGGTTGCCCGCACAAAGGCCATCGGCTGCTACATCGACCTCCCCGAAAAGAAGAGATAACCCACGGTCGGGCGGCTTCCCATCGTAGCCCTTTCTCGGAGACTCCCTAATGCGACTGTTTCGCTCCCTGTTCATCGTCGGCCTTGTGCCGTTCCTTGCTGGCCGAGCGTTCGGCGGCGAAGCCGATCCCACCTTCAACAAGGACGTGGCTCCGATCCTGTTCAAGAACTGCTCGACCTGCCACCGGCCCAACGAAGTCGGGCCGTTCTCGCTCCTGACCTACGCCGACACCAAGAAGCGGTCTAAGCAAATCGCCCGCATCACCGAGAAGAAGATCATGCCGCCGTGGAAGCCGGTGGCGGGCCATGACGTGTTCAAGCACGCCCGGACGCTGACCGACAAGGAGATCGCCGTTTTCAAGGCGTGGGCCGAGGCCGGTTCACCGGAGGGCGAGGCCAAAGACCTCCCGCCTCAGCCGAATTTCCCCGAAGGCTGGCACGCTGGTGAACCGGACATGATCCTAAAGGTGGAGAAGCCGTTCACCATCCCTGCCGAGGGACCGGACATCTACGTTCACTTCGTTCTGCCGCTGGACTTCAAGGAAGACAAGTACATCAAGGCGGTGCAAGTCCTGCCGAGCAACCGGCAGGTGGCCCACCACGGGGTCATTATCCTCGACGGCAGTGGGACGGCCCGCAAACTCGCCAAGAAGCATGGCGGCGACCAGTACCCCAACTTCGGCGGTCCCGGCTTCCTCCCTCGTGGGTTCTTGCCCGGTTACGCTCCGGGCCAGACGACCCGGATCGAAGAGTCGGACAAGGTGTCGATCACGGTGGAGAAGGGAGTGGACATCGTGTTGCAGATGCACTACCACCCTATCGGCAAGGAGGTCACTGACCAACCGCAGATCGGACTGTACTTCACGGACAAGAAGCCCGAACGAAACATCAACATCATTGGGATGGCGAACAACGACGTGTACATCCCTGCCGGGGCGAGCTACAAGCGGACTGACTCGTTCACTCTGCCAGCAGACTTCGAGGTTGGGAACATTTGGGGCCACATGCACATGATCGGCAGGGAGGTGAAGGTGTGGGCCGAACTGCCGGACGGCAAGACGAAAGACATGCTTCTGATCTCGGATTGGGATTTCAACTGGCAGGACACTTACCACTACAAGAAGCCGTTCGTACTCCCGAAGGGGACCGTGGTGAAGGCCGAGTGGTCGTGGGAGAACACTGCCGATAACCCCCGGAACCCGAACAGCCCGCCGAAGCTGATTAAGTGGGGTGAGGGCAGCACCGACGAAATGTCCGGGCTTATCATCGGCGGCATCACGGTCGATCCGAAGGCCGAGGGGCCAATGTGGATTCCCGTCATCCTGCATTACCTGGAGATTGAACAAAAGGCCATCGAAGCGGCGAAGAAGCGGAAATGAAGGTGACTCACAACTCTGCTGACAACCCGCGTAACCCAAACAGCCCACCCAAACGGGTGACGCTCGGTGAGGGCAGCAGTGACGAGATGGCTGGACTCATCATTGGGGGTCTTCCCGTCAATCCGTCGGACGAACTCGCCGTGTGGTTATCGGTCATCGGCCATTATTTTGAAGTGGCGTCCAATGGGTCCAACGCGAAGCCCAAGAAGTAAATAGGGTTGAGCGAAGGCGAAATCCACCCACGGCTTGAGTGTGAATTGACAAGAAAGGAAACGGCAATGAAAACCGCATTCCGAACGGCGGCGCTTTTCGTACTGGTGATGTTAAGCGGCTGTGGCCGGGACAGCTTTGAGTCGTTGCGGAAGCAACAGGTGGAGACCCTCCGCGAGGCGGCGGACACCCTGGGCACCATCAAGGACGCCGACTCCGCGGCTAAGGCCAAGCCGAAGCTGAAACAGTTGGGCGACAGATGGCGCGACCTCGAAAAACGCCTGGACGCCACGGCGAAAACGCCAGCGGATGAGGACAAATCCAAACCGTTGACTGACGAGTTGAATACGCTTGTCGTCCGCTACCTGGCCGAAGCGGTGCGCGTGACCTTCGTGCCGGGAGGGCAGGATGCCCTCAAAGAGATCGGTGAAGTGAAAAAGAAACCATAGGACGCCTCGGATGATCCCTCGCCCCTTACGACTCCGGTTTCCTTTGAGGAGTAACAGCGGGAGAGAGAAGGGAGAAAAGCGGACGCAGCTCGATTCTGGAAAAGGGGGAAATGCTGTCAGCGGGGGAGAAGGGTGTTAGTTCACTTTACGCCCATGTCGTCTTTACCACTTTTTCTCTCTTTACACTATTTTCCTCTCATTTCACGCCCCAGGCCAGGGCGACGCCGACGGCCGCCTTCCACGCCCAGCCGTGGCAGGTCGCGGCTTTCTTGCGGCCCTTCGGCACGGAGTTAGGGGACGGGTACGCCCTTGCGAGGACCGGGGAGTCGGTCGGGGAAGCCGGGGGGGAGAGTGAAGAGGTCGGCGGATTGGTCGCGGTGCTCATCGGTGGCTATGCCTCGGTCGTCCAGTTGGAGAGCTTCCATGTCGAGTTGCAACTGAATGCGGTCAGTCTCGTAATTGATCCAGCTGCGAATCAAGGTTTCCTTGGCGTTCAACAGGGCGGTCAGGGCGGTCAGCACGTCCTGGGTGATGGTAGTGTCGGCCGCCTTGTCGGCGAGCAGCAGGCGGTCGCGGGCCGCCTCCACCTGCCGGGCCGCCGAGATCAGGCTTTGCCGGGCGATGCTGAAGTTGGCCCGCTCGTTCTCCAGCAGGCGCAAATCCTGGCGAATGGACGCCTGGATGCCGTCGTCCAGGGCCATGAAGCTCCGCCGCTCGCGCTCGTAGGCGATCTGGCTGGCGCGGTAGGCGTTACGCTCCACCATGCGGTTTAACGGACTGTCAAAAGTTAGGCCGACGTTATAATCGCTTGCCGACGCCCGAAAATCAACTGGATTCGTGCCACCGGGGGGCGTTGTTACACTGGCCTTGGCCGTCACGTTCAGCCCCGCCCGCAGCGCGTCGGCCGTTACCGCCACCTCCCGCCAGGCGTCCACCACTCGGCCGCGCTCGTTCATCAGGTCCAGCCGGTTGTCCCGCGCGAACGCGGTCGCCTCGTCCAGTTTGGCCGGGATCGGCTTGAGTTGAATAAGATAAACGCGGATTTGCGTCTGCACCACGAACAATTCTGCCGCTTCCGCGATCTCTTGCCGGACGTGCCGTTGCAGCCGCTCCCAGTCGAGCTTGCGCGTCCTTTCCGTCAAGTCGCCCGCGGCCTTGTTCTGCGCGACGCCGAGCGCCTTGATGTCATTGCGCAGCTCCGGCAGCTGACGGCGGAGGGTCTCGAAGGTGGCTCGCTCGCGTTTCGCCTGTTCGGGGTCGTCGGTGCCCTTACCGACACTCGGCTCCCAACGCCGCAACTCCTCGTCGATGTCGTCGAGCAGCTTGACCAGCCGGGCGTGGTAGCCTCCCAGCCGCACGTAGCCGTCGAGCAATCTTGCCACCGGCGGGGCCTGGTCGAGTTCGCGGTACTCGGCGAAGAAGTCGTCCAATTCGCCCTGCAACTTTTCCAGCGCGGGGTCGTTGAGTTGAAATGGTTTGAGCAAGGCGTCATCCACGCGCACCGGCAGCGCGGGCGGCAAGCCGAGCGTGAGCTTGTAACGGTCGAGCGACGCTTCCAGGCCGGTCTGGGCTTGCAGCACGTTGAGCTTGGCCTGCTGGTAGCTCTGGAAGGCTTGATCGACCTGGATGATCGACACCGACCCGGATGCCAGCAGTGCCTCGTTGAGGCGCAGGTTTTCCTCCTGGCTGCGCAGGTTCGCCTCCTGGTTGCGGATCGTTTGCAGTTGCAACAGCAGGCCCATGTAGCCGCCGTTGTTCGCCGTGGTCAGGCTGACGTAAAACTGCTTGCGAAACCGGGCGAAGTCGCGCACGGCGTAGAGGACGACGCGCTCACCTTCGGTCAGTGCTTCGAGGCGCACGCGGCGGCCGAAGCCACGCAAGAGCGGCTGCATCAGCGTAACGCCGATGGTGCTGGTGGTCGTCGTGTGGTTGACGCCGGAGAAGGTGAACGCGAAGCTGTTGGCCACGTCGAAGAGCAGCTGGCCGCCGGCGGCGAAGTTCTTGGTAAAGCCGAAATCGGTGTTGGTGGTCAGGGTGTTGACTTCGGTGTCGCTGGAACCGAAGTGGTCGAAGACGGTGTTGTTGGTCCCGAACCAGTGGACGGCGAAGTCGAAGCGGTTGAGCGACAGGGCCAGGGCCGCGAGGTAAAGCTGTTCGAGGGAGTTCTGGTATTCGCGGCTGTGGAGCACGCCGAGTTCCACGGCCCGTTCCGGCGTCAGGACCAGCTTGCTGTCCTTGTCGAGTTCGAGACAGTTGGCCCACGCGGGGTCTTCGATGAAGGGCGCGTCGCCGTCGTCATGGAAGTGCCGGGAGTTGCGCATGCCGTTGACGCGCCGCAGGTATTGGCTGGCGGTCGGGTCGTCGGGTGGCAGCGGCGGGTAATCGGGGTTGAAGGGGTCGTGCAGGCGCGACGCGGGCGGCGGGTCGATGCCGTCACGGGCGATCGGCCGGACCGGCTCGTTACGGCGTTCGTCGACGATGCCGTAGGTTTCCTTGTCGGCGCTGAGCCGATACCAGGCACGCGAGCAGCCGCCCAGCAGGAGGAGCAATAGTAGTATCCAGCCGCGGCGCATACACCCCCCGGCGACGCCTGGCGACGGCGTCTGGCTGACGGACCGACTACGGAGTATTTGAGGGAGGGGGGAGATACCCGCGGATGGGAGTGGCGTCAAGAGCGGAATGAAGTCGTGGCCGGTATTGGGTGTAACCAAGTTCTCTGGTGGTGATCAGGCCGCCATGCTCCCGTAGGTTTCCCCCTGGCAGGTATGGCGCACGCAGACCAGGCTGGCCATCGGTTGCACGTTGCGCTTGTTCCACCGAGCACCGCGACGCTTCAGA
>JBBRLG010000107.1:0-15147 GCA_038231495.1 Gemmatales bacterium
AGGCCCGTGGCCAGTCTGGCCGTGCTGTCCGACGACGACGCCGGTTGGCGGCCGACGGAGTTTCGCAGCAGCCTGTTCGGCAGTGAGGCCGGCCTACGCTTTCCGGCGGTGAAACTCCTGGACTTCACGGCAAACGAGGCCGGGCTGGAACAAAGCCCGAACCCGTTTGCGAAAATCGTTCTGGCCCACCTGAAGGCGCGGCAAACGCACGACGACCCGGTTAGCCGCCACGCCTGGAAGATTCGCCTGGTGCGCGGCCTTTACGAGCGCGGCTTCAGCGCGAAGGACGTGCGCGCGTTGTTTCGCCTGATCGACTGGCTGATGGAACTGCCGCCGTTGATCGACGATGTGTTTCGGCAAGAAGTTTACAAGATTCAAGAGGAGAAGCACATGCCGTATGTCACAAGTATTGAGCGAAGCGCCCATCGCCAGGGATTGCGCCAAGGAATCGAAGTCGTGTTGCGGATGCGCTTCGGCCAAGAGGGGTTGAAACTGATGCCCGAAATCCATGCGGTTCACGAAGTGGAAAGCCTATTGGCGATCCTCAATGGTCTGGAAACGGCAGTCAACCTGGACGAAGCTCGCCGGCTGTGTTCACCGATAGTACCTTGAGCCGAATGTGCCTTTTGGCAGGAACTAGACGAGATTCAAAAGGAACTGGACATACCGCTGCCTAAACCACCGCGCCACCTCCCGACTCTACTGGCACGCAGCGACCGTCAGGAGCAGGCAACGGCACCGATCGTCCCTTGCCAAAGGCGTGGCAAGGGTCGGCGAAGGTGGGTGGCACGGGTTCCTTTGGCGAGAGCCCCTTTAGCGTCAGCCCTGTGTGCGGAACTTTCGTGCCGAGGGAATAGTGCGCGTCTTAATCCCGGTTAGGTAGCCACTTCCACCACGTCAGCAGCAAGCCCAGGCCGATGCCCACATGGTTGAACCCGACATCCGGCAGCGAGCCGGTGCGCGACTCGACGAACTGTTGCAAGAATTCGGTGCCAAAGGCGTGCAAGGACAGGAACACGAGCGGCAGAAAGTGCATGCGGCTATCGGGCAGCAGCCAGGCGGCGAAGGCGGCCAGGAAAGCGTAGGCCGAGATGTGTAGCAGTTTACACGCCGGATAGCCGGCCTGCGGCGGCAGCACGGCGTCTTTGACCTGCACCGGGAACGCGGTCAGCAGGGCGAGCGTCCAGACGCCCAGGCACATCAGCCAGAGTAACCCGACGACCGCCTGCCGCCGGTGGGTGAACCGCGCACTGATCCCGTCCATGGGAAACCTCCGCCTGTGGGCTGCTTGGGGGCGAAGGCGGATTGTAAGCAACCTGGCCCGCGGGTGCCATAGCTTCTTGAATCGCCGCTTGCGGCTTTGCAGGGGGCTTGCAAAGCCGCAAGCGGCAAAACCTACACCACCTCCGCCGTCGCCGCGTCGAAGTCGGGCACGAACTGGAAATGCTCGGCAAAGCGGCACACCTGGAAAATGCCTTGCACCTCGGGGCTGACCTCACACAGCACCAGGCTGCTGCCGTGTTCGGTCAACCGGCGCTGCACGGTCATCAGCTTGGCCAGGAACACGCTATACAGGCACTCCGGCGGGCGCGGGCCGAGGCTCAACACGACTTTCTTGCAGCCGGGCGTGGAACCGAGAGTGATGAGTTCGCTCGCCAGGTTCGGAATGTCCGGCTCGTCGATGCGGAAGCGCCGTAAGCGCACGCAAAAAACGTCGCCCCGCTGTTCCACGTCGATGTGTTTCCAGGGTTGAATCATGGCGCGAACCTCGGTGAGCAATAAGGGCATGGCGGTCCCCCGCGGGCAGAATCTCGCCCGAACGCCAACCAGTCCAGGTTATCCGGACCAAAGGCGAAGTCAAGCTTGGCCTGAAATTTATTTCCGGATCAAAAATGTAACCGGACGCTAAACAATTGGCAAGGCGTGGCGGCCGAGGAAGGCTGGAGGATTGGGGAAAGGGTATGGGCATGGTAGCGATGAGTCCTTCTTTTCCGGCTCCGGCTCGCCGAGCAACTGGCCCGCTTCGACGGAGACCGCCCTTACCGGCACTCGCTGCCGCATGAGCGCCGGGGCGTGGCCGCGAAATACGACCGGCACATACCGGCAAGAAGTGCCGCGTGCCCAGCCCGGTCGTTGGGGGTCCGCACCCTCCACCAGCACGTCGAGTCGGCGGCCGAGGAGGCTGTGCAAATAGCGGTCGGCCAACTCGCGTTCCAGGTTGAGTAACCGCTGCCGGCGCGCGGCCACAACCGGGGCGGGCACGCTTTCCCGCATCGCCGCCGCGGGCGTGCCCTGGCGCGGGCTGTAGGAAAAGACGTGGACCTTGGCGAACCCCACTTCGCGCACGACCCGGCAGGTCGCTTCAAAGTCGGCGTCGGTCTCGCCGGGGAAGCCGATGATAACGTCCGTGGTGAACGCCGGCTGGTCCAGCGCCTGGCGGATGCGCCGGCAGCGCTCCAGGAAACCGGCGCTCGTGTAGCGCCGCTTCATCCGTGCCAGGATGCGGTCCGAACCGCTTTGCAAGCACAGGTGCAAGTGCGGGCAAACGCGCGGTTGCTCCGCCATCGTCCGTATCAGGGCGTCGCGCGCCTCCGCGGCTTCCAGGCTGCTCAGGCGGATGCGGAAATCGCCCGGCAACTTGCCAAGGCGTTCGATCAAGTGCCAGAGGCGAACCCACTCCGCCTTGGGCCGCCCCTTGCTGAGATCGAGGCCGTAATGGCCCAGGTGAATGCCGGTCAGCACGACCTCGTGATAGCCCTCGGCCACGAGCCGCATCACCTCGTCGGCGATCTCGGCGGCGGGCCGGCTGCGCACCGTGGGCCGGACGCTGGGAATGATGCAATAACTGCAATTGAGCAGGCAGCCGTCTTGCACTTTGACGAAGGCGCGCTGGTGGTCGTCGAAGCGCGAGATGCCGACCGGCTTGACCGTGACGCCGAACGGTGCAAACGCTTCGAGCAAGCGGTCCTTGTCGATAACGACCTTGGTGACGCCCGGCAGCTCGCGGACGGCGTCGGGGTCGCGCGTGGCGTAGCAGCCCATGACGACGACGGTGGCGGCGGGATTTTTCTGGTGGAGTCGGCGCACGGTGTACCGGCTCTTGGCGTCGCCCTCGGCGGTGACGGTGCAGGTGTTGACGACGCACAAGTCGGCCGGTTGGTCGTCGGCGGCCTCGACGTAGCCGTTGAGTTCCAGCATTTCCTTGACGTACTGCGTCTCGTACTGGTTGACCTTGCAACCGAGGGTGAGCAGTCGGCAAGTCGGCGGAGCCATTAACCGACCTCCGTGGTAGCAGGTGCGGCTGGCTTCAGCCAGGGAACGCCGGGGCCGTCGCGGAGGCAATCCGACGAGCCGCGAAGATCGGCGACGATGTCATGCGTTTTGCCACCCTCTTTTGGCACCTCCAGAAAGCCAACGCCGAGGCACTTCAAGAAGCCGTATAGCCGCTCTCGAATAGGGACGGGTAGCGGCTCCTGGAAGTGGAACCCGACGGCGACACTGCGAGCTAGGCCGCGAATTGGCTTGCTGCCGGCTACCGGGATGGTGAATGCGAAACTAGGGCCGTAGGACTTGGCTTTCCGGCGAAGGGACGCAACGACCGTACGCGCCGGGCCGTGCGGATCCTCGCGTAACTCCTCGGCCAAAAACACTTCCGCCCGTTGCGCCTCCGCTGCGGCCTGGTCGCCGGGAATGAAAGTCGCCTCCGGAAAAGCAGCGCGGGCTTTCGCAATCACTTTGCTCGGATCGAAAGCCACCCCGCTCGGGTGTTTATACAACGTGAGTTCGAGAAAACCCATTACAGGCCTCCTAACGAAAAACGCCCGGTCCTACCTGCGGAAAGTCTTCCGTCGCGATGAACCACTCGTCCACGTCGGTCCATTCGTCGGGACCACCCGAACGCAACGGCAGGCGAGCGGCGTCGGCCTCCAAAACAACCCCGGTCGGCGGCCCGCCGCGCTCGCCCGCGCGGTATCGCGCCCACGCTGCCGCCGTCCCCGGGTTGGTCGTCACCGAAAAGCCTTTCGGATCGGGACCGGCGCCCCCTGCCGCGGCCCTTCGCGCATCATAATTCAGCCCGTCGCGGGCGATGCTTTCGGCGGAAGCCGCGTCGGTTCCATGATATACTCTTTCGGACAATTCGTCAGGCATTGTCACCACGATTCAGAGGCAACAACCGGAGCCGCACGCCCCACCGCGAACGGCTCACCAACCCCCGTTGTTCTGTTCTGTCGTTCCCTGGTTTGCACGCTATAATACAGTTTCGCGCTTCCCTGTTGTATCCCGCGGAGCTTCTCATCCATGACGCCGATGACCTTGACCGAAAAGATCCTCGCCCGCCACGCCGACCGCTCAACCGTCGTGCCGGGCGACAACATTTGGGTACACGTTGACATCCTCATGACGCACGACGTTTGCGGACCCGGCACCATCGGCGTCTTCAAGCAGCATTTCGGCAAAGACGCCAAGGTCTGGGACAAGGAAAAGCTCGTCATCGTCCCCGACCACTACATCTTCACCGCCGACAAGATGGCCAACCGCAACGTGGACGTGCTGCGCCAGTTCGCGGCCGAACAGCAGTTGCCGTACTACTACGACGTGGGCACCGACCGCTACAAGGGCGTCTGCCACATCGCGCTGCCGGAGGAGGGCCACACCCGGCCCGGCGAGGTGCTGTTCGGCACCGACAGCCACACCTGCACGGCCGGCGCGTTCGGCGAGTTTGCCACCGGCATCGGCAACACCGACGCGGGTTTCGTCATGGGCACCGGCAAGTTGTGGGTCAAGGTGCCGCCGACGATGCGGTTCGTCTTCCACGGGGAGTTGCCGCCGTACCTGATGGCGAAGGACCTGATCCTGGCCGTCATCGGCGACATCGGCTGCGACGGCGCGACCTACCGCGCAATGGAGTTCGACGGCGACGGCGTTTACGCGCTGAACATTGAGGAGCGCATGACGCTGTGCAACATGGTCATCGAGGCCGGCGGCAAGAACGGCGTCATCGCCCCCGACCAGGTGACGCTCGACTACGTCAACGCGCGCGACAAGAACAAAAAGCCGTACACGGTGGTCAAGAGCGACGCCGGCGCGAAGTTCGATTTCGAGAAGGTGTACGACGTGCGCAAGATGCAGCCGGTCGTGGCCAAGCCGCACAGCCCGGACAACCGCGCCTTCGTCAGCGAGGTGCGCGGCACCAAGCTCGACCGCGCCTACATCGGCTCCTGCACCGGCGGCAAGATGACCGACTTCCGCGCCGCCGCCAAGATTCTGCAAGGCAAGAGCGTAAAGGTCGATACGTTCGTGGTGCCGGCGACGAGCGAGATCGCGGCCCAACTGAGGACCGAAAAGCTCGGCAACGACACGCTCGAAGCGGTGTTCCTGAACGCCGGCGCGAAGCTGGGCGAGCCGTCGTGCGCCGCGTGTTTGGGTGGCCCCGCCGACACCTTCGGCCGGCTCAACCAGGCGCTGAGTTGCATCAGCACGACGAACCGTAACTTCCCCGGCCGCATGGGCCACAAGGAGGCGAAGGTCTATTTGGCGAGTCCGCTGACCGTCGCCGCCAGCGCGGTCAACGGCGTGATTACCGACCCGCGCGAGTTTTTGGAATGAAGATCGACCAACAACGGTTTCCCACGGGAGATAGTCTCATGCACCAAAAAGCGGTTGAAATGGCCGAACAAATTCAGAAGCACTTTACCGGCCCAATGACGGAGGAAGAGGTTCGCTTCCTCCGCGACGTTCAGGGGTTCATCGAATTCGCCATTCGCAATGGGCTGAGTTTTCCGGTGGTGGTCGCTGCCGTGGGCTACGACATGAACGAGTTGGCGCGCGATCTGTTCGACCTGCCCCAAGCAAAGGTCCGTGGTTTTCGCCCAAAAGTGGACGGTTACTGCGAAATATCCGAGGCCGACTTTGGCGAATCCGACGAACCACTGGATTGACACTTCGTTGCATTCAGCGGATGCTGACACATGGTCATTTCGCGCGGGGATGTCTACTTCGTGGAACTCGGGCCTACGAGGGGCAAAGAGCTTGACGTTAAGAGACGTCCGGTAGTGGTGGTGTCGATTGACGATATCAACTCCAAACCATTGGTAGTAACCGTGGTTCCAGGAGGGACGCGTGCGGCGGATAAACACCTGTTCCGGCACGAAATGAAGGTCGAACCGTCCGAGGAAAACGGCCTCAGTCAGCCGACGATCTTTCAGTGCATTCAGATCAAAGCGCTCGATCACAGCCGCTTTGATCGACGACGCGTCGGGGTTCTTGCGGCGGGCGACCTGCATAGGCTGGAACAGGCCGTGAAAGTGTGCCTGGGGCTTCTTTGATTTGAGGACCGGCCCGTTAGCCGATTCGCACGAGGACATCGACGGACGGCTGTGAGGGTGTCATGAGCACGGAAACAAACCGACCGACCGCCCCGGACCCCGCGACCGCGCCTACAATAGCGCCCGGCGCCAACGGCGGACCGGCGTTGCACATCCCGGCGGAAGCAATCCCGGACTATGACAAGATTGTCATTGAGGACAACACCCCCGTGGAGAGTTACTTCGCCGAGAAACAATACCGCTTGTTGACCGAATCGCTTTACAACGGGTGGTCCGGCCCCGGCGAGGGCCGAACGTTCGCGGCGTTTGCCAACGTGGGCCTTTTCGCCGCGCTGAATGAGCCTCCCTGCGTGCCGGACGTGATGCTCAGCCTGGACGTTCGTTGTGGCGACCTTTCGCAACGGCAACATAATTCGTACTTCATGTGGGTTGTTGGCAAGCCGCCTGACGTGGTGATTGAAGTGGTGTCCGATCGGCGCGGCGGGGAGGACGGCCACAAACGAGCGTATTATGCCCGCGCCGGAGTGCCGTATTACGTCATCTTCGATCCCGACGACTGGCTTGAAGCGGGCGTGCTGCGGTCTTTTGAACGCCGCGGTAAAACGTACAGACTGCTACCGGACCACTGGCTGCCGGACGTAGGCCTGGGAGTTACCTTATGGGAAGGAGCTTACGAAGCGTTCCCGGATCGATGGCTCCGCTGGTGCGAACGCGACGGCCAACTCATTGCCACGGGCGCGGAACGCATCGCCCAGGAGCGCGAACTGACGGAACAAGAACGGTTGCGCGCCGAACAAGAACGGTTGCGCGCCGAACAAGAACGACTGCGCGCCGAACAAGAACGACTGCGCGCCGAACAAGAAGGCCAGCGGGCCGACCAGGAGCGCGAGTGGCGGGAGCGGTTGGAAGTACAATTGCGGGCACTGGGCGTCGAACCCACCCCCTGAGCCGAACATCATGCGGAGAGTTTCATGGCCATGCAAGACACCATCACCGGCAAGGCGTACGTCCTGGGCGACAACGTCGATACCGACCAGATCATCCCGGCACAATACCTGACGTTCAACCCGTCGATCCCGGAAGAGTACAAGCAGTTCGGCAAGTACGCGCTGAGCAGCGTGCCGCCGTCGCAGGCCGGGCTGCCCAAGGGGCACGTCCCCTTCCACACCGACGACGAATTCGTGTCGCCGTACACCTTCATCGTCGCCGGCAAGAATTTCGGCTGCGGCTCGTCGCGCGAACACGCACCCATCGCGCTCGACGCGGCGGGTATCAAGGTCGTTGTCGCCGAGTTTTACGCGCGCATCTTCTTTCGCAATTCGGTCAACGGCGGCTACCTGATTCCGTTCGACAGTGCGGGCCGGCTGTGCGACCGCGTTTGCACCGGCGACGAACTGCACCTCGACGTGCGCCAGGCGACGCTCACGAACGTGACGACCGGCGAGGTCTATCCCCTCAAGCCGCTGGGCGACGTGGCCCCCATCCTGGAGGCGGGCGGCGTGTTTCCTTACGCCCGGCAGGCGGGCATGTTGAAGGATTGAGGCCCGAACCCGCGCTCACGAAGGCAACTTATACGGTGCCCGGTACTCATAACGCAACAGCTTGTTCGCCGCGTCGCTGTTCGTGAACCGCTCCGACTTGCCGTCCCACTCCAGGTAACTCTTCGTCTTGTGCGCGATGTTGCCGATCAGCGCCGCCGTCGTGTCGCGGTGGCCGGTCTCGATGTCGCAATTGCACTTCTCCCGGCTGCGCACGCAGTCCAAGAAGTTGCGGGCGTGGTCCGCCGTGTCCGCCTTGCCCTTGCCCGACCTCGGCTCGATCGGGGTCTTCGCCCCGACGCGGTAGCCTTTTTCCTGGTTGCGGTCGTTCGGCAGGCGCGCCGGGAAATCGTTGACCACGACCACATCCGGAACCACCTCATAGCCCCCGCCTTGCAGGTACAGCGTCCCCTTGGTGCCGCGAAACTCGATCTCGCCGCCGCGCAGACCTGCCGGTGCGGCGGTCGCGTTGAACTGCGAGAACGTCACCAGCGTGTTGCCCGGATACTGCCACAAGACTTCGAGCGTGTCGGGGATTTCGCGGTTGTC
Source organism: Gemmatales bacterium (assembly GCA_038231495.1). Lineage (GTDB taxonomy): Bacteria > Planctomycetota > Planctomycetia > Gemmatales > Gemmataceae > JBBRLG01. Next base: position 8,414 of record JBBRLG010000107.1, read on the forward strand.
CTCCATGACGTACTTGCCGCCCATCGCCGTCACCGCCAGCGGCGCATCGACGCCCAGCGCCCAGTGGATCATGTCCAGGTAATGGACGCCGAAGTTTGTCAGCTGGCCGCCGGAATAGTCGTAAAACCAACGGAAGCGGTAGAAGGTCCGGTTCTTGTTGTACGGCACCTTCGGCGCGGGGCCGAGCCACGCTTCCCAGTCGAAATCCTTCGGCGGCTCCTCATTCGGCGGGTTGCCGATGCCGCGTGGCGCTTCGTTCTGAATGTGAAAAGCACGCACGGCAGTCACGCGGCCGATGCCGCCCTTGCGGACGATCTCGGCGGCCTCGCGACAAAACTCCGACGACCGCCGGTGCAGGCCGACTTGTGTGACGCGCTTGTGCTTGCGCGCCGCCTCGACCATCGCCCGGCCTTCGGTGACGCACAGCGACAACGGCTTCTCGACGTAAACGTCTTTCTTCGCCGCGCAGGCCTGGATCGTTTGCAATGCGTGCCAGTGGTCCGGCGTGCAGATGACAGCCGCGTCAACCTCCTTCATGTCGAGCAGCTTGCGGTAGTCGTGAAACTGCTTCGGGTCGCCGCCGGCCTTCTTCGCGGCGAAGTCGAGGTACGGCTGCGACAGGTCGCACAGGGCGACGACTTCGCAGTCCTTGTGGGCGAGGAAGCCGTCGAGCACCTGGTCGCCGCGGTTGCCGACGCCGATGAAGCCGAGGCGGATGCGCTCGTTGGCGCCGAGGACGCGCTTAGCGGACAGGGCCGTCAGGACACTGGCCGCGCCGGCTGCTTTGGTGAAATCTCTGCGGTTCATGATAGGTTGTTCCGAAAGGGGTTTGCCGCTTGCGGCTGAGCGCTGGAGCGCTCCAGCGCTCAGCCGCAAGCGGCAAACAGGGTTTATCCAAACTGTTTCTTCAAGTACGTCAATTCTTCCTTGGCCAGCTTCAACCGCTCTTCCTGCGTCTTGGTGTCGTACTCCCCGTGCAGGCTGATCGTCCCATTGAACTTACAATCCTTCAACCCCTGCGCAACCTCGTTCCATAGCACAATGCCCTCACCCGCCGGCACGACGCGGTGTGCCCAGCCCTTGTCCTTTTTCTCCCAGAGCATGTCTTTGATCGCGATCATCGACAACCACGGCTTGATGATGTCCAGTTCCGTGCGCACCGGGCCGCCGTTGACCGCCGTGTGGCCCGTGTCGAAATAGGCGCCGACGTGGTGCGGGTCGAAATCCTGCAACAGCCAGCGCAGACTGGCCGCGTTGTTGCCGAGGTTGGCGCCGGAATGCGTGTGGTAACAAACGCGCACCTTCGTCTTCTCGGCCAGCTTGGCGAAGCCTTCCATCTGCGTCCGCGCCGCCTTCAGGTTCGCGTCGAAGGGGCTGCGCAACGGGAAATAGCCGATCTTGATCGCGGGCACCTCCGCCTTGGCCGCCGCTTCAAAGACTGCTTTCGCCTCCTTGCCGGCGGGGTCGATCAGGTTTGTCGAGGCGCTCACGAGGCCGATGACCAGGCCCGCATCGGCAAACGCCTTCACCGCGGTGGGCAGTTCGGTCAGAGCGTTGTCGGGGTTGACCGGGAAGCCGGGGCGCACCGCCATGTCCGCGCCATCGAGGCCGGCTTCCTTGCAGAATTTGACGAGATCCGGCACGTCAAGCTTTTGCAGCGTCTTGGTGAAGTAGAGGTAACGCATGACGGTCCTTTCACGGGGCGGGTCGGAGAGACTGCGTTCCAGAAGTTTACCGTGGCGCACCAGGCGTTCGCAAGTAAGAACCTTTCGCGCCCGCGTCGTACAATGTCCTCATTCCTCGCCCCCGAAGGAGAACCTGCATGAGCCTCGCACTGACCCGCCTGTTGCTCGCGCTGCTCGCTTTGAGCGCCTGCGCCTCCCTGGCCCGCGCCGCCGGCGGCGAGGACGCCAAGCTCGCCACTTTCTTCAAAGCGTATCTCGACGAGCAGATGAAACACAAGCCGCTCGACGCGACCCGGTTGGGCAACCACGACTACGACGACCGCCTCGACGACCTGTCCGCCAAGGCCCTCGCCGCCGACCTCGATCGCAGCCGCGCCGCCCTGGCCGACCTGCCGAAGAAAATCGACTTCAAGCAACTTTCGCGCTCCGCCCAGATCGACTTTGAAATCCTCAAGCACGACCTGACACGCTCCGTCTGGCTCGCCGAGAATTTCAAGCCGTTCGAGAACGATCCGCTCGTCTACAACGAATACATTAGTGATAGCGTATATCTTCTTTTAACGCAATCGTCGTTGCCGAAGGCGGCCAACGTCAAGAATGCCGTGTCGCGCATGGCGTTCATTCCCAAGGTCGTCGCAGCGGCCAAGGCCAACCTGCGCAACCCGCCGCGCGTTTACGTCGAGACCGCCATTCGCCGCAACAAGGGGGCCATCGCGTTCTACGAGAGCGGCATCTACGAACTGGCCGGCGAGACGCCGCAGCTGAGCGACCTCAAACCCGTCGCCGCCAAAATCCTGCCGGCATTGAAGGATTATCAGAAGTTCCTGGAAGAAGACCTGCTGCCGCGGGCCAAGGGCGACTGGCGCATCGGCACGGAGAAGTTCGCGCGCAAGCTGGAACTGGAACTCGATGCCGGTCTGACGGCGGGCCAGGCGCTGCGCGACGCCGAGACTGAATTCGACCGCGTGGAACGCGACATGTACGTCATCGCCCGCCAATTATGGGGCACAACGCTGCCCGGCAAGCCGCTGCCGCCGGACACCGTCGAGGGCCGGCGCGACGCCATTCGCCGGGTGCTGGCCGAGTTGAACAAGGACCACGGCAAGGCCGAGGACCTGGTTAAGGACGCCCGCGCGACGGTCGCGTCCATCAAGAAATTCATTGCCGAGAAGGACATCCTGCGTTTGCCGGACCCGGACCGCTGCCAGGTGCTGGAAATGCCGGAGTTCCAGCGCGGCTTCAGCGTCGCCTACCTGAACCAGGCACCGCCGCTGGACAACACGGCCAACAGCGTCTATGCCGTCAGCCCGCCGCCCAAGGAATGGGACGACCGCAAGGTGGAGAGCTACCTGCAAGAGTACAACCGCCACATGCTGCAAATCCTCACGATCCACGAAGGCTTCCCCGGCCACTACGTCCAGTTGGAATATTCGAGCCGGCACCCGTCGCTGATCCGCCGCGTGCTGTACTCCGGCGCCTTCGCCGAGGGTTGGGCCGTGTACACCGAGCAAACGATGCTCGACCAGGGTTACGGCAAGGGCGACCTGGCGCTGCGGCTGAACCAGCTGAAGTTTTATTTGCGGGCCGTCGCCAACACGATCCTCGACCACAAGATGCACTGCACCGGCATGACCGACGAGGAGGCACTGGCGTTTCTGACGCAACGGGTCTACCAATCGGAGGGCGAGGCGCTGGGCAAGATCGTACGTGCCAAGCTGAGTTCCTGCCAGCTTTCGACTTATTTCGTCGGCCGCATGGCGTTTTACCGGCTACGGCAAGAAGTGCAGAAGGAGCAGGGCGACCAATTCGACCTCGGCCGCTACCACGAGGCGGTGCTGGACCACGGCACGCTACCGGTCAAGTATTTGCCGGAACTGGTCCGCGACCGGCTCGCCAAACCACGCTGACGGCGGCTCCCCCGGATTGCGCTGCGCTCCATCCGGGGGAGCCGCGTTGACATCATTTCACCTGGTCCGCTGTGAATTTTAGCAGCGTAAACGGCGCGATGGTCGTGACGTACACGCTGCCGTCCGCCGCGGCGCACACGCCCATCGGCTGCCACGGCGTTAGCGTGCCGTCCTTCGCCTTGCGGACCGTGTGGTAGAACGGCAGCGGCTTGCCGTCTTTGTCGGTGAACTTCGCGTACTCCGGGTTCGCGATGCCAACCGGGCCGTGGTCGCGCGGAGCCTTGTCACCGGGCTTGTAACTCACTAGATGCAACACCGCGCCGTCCGGGGTTCCCTGTTGCGTCACCGCCGCCCACACCCGGCCGTCGGGACCGACGCACATGGCTCGGCAATCCGTTTGCTTCGCGCCCGCCAGCAGTTCGCCGTGCAGCTTTCCCGGCAACTTGTCGCCGGCCGCCGTCAGGTCGAACGAGTACAGCGCGTTCGTAGACATCTCGACCGCGTACAGCGTCTTGTGGTCCGGCGTCGTGTCCCAATTGAGGATCGCCCCCTCCTTGGTGATCTCCTTGGGCGCGGGCTTATCGTCCACAGTCACGCTCACCTTTTCCAGCTTGTCGGTCGCGGGGTCGTAACGAGCGACCTGGCCGCCGCGGATCGGGTGATAGGCCCGGCCCTTGTCGTCCAGCACGACGAAGGCGTAGGCGTGTTCGAGGTCGCCGAGGTCGCGATACGTTTTCTTGGAGAGGTCCAAAACCATGAAGTGCGTGTGATCGATGGGCCGGTCATCGGAGCAAGTCGAGACGTAGGCGACGCCGCGGGCCTCGTCGGGCGTCACGCTGATGATACCGTGGCCCGGTTTGGCGATGCCGAAGTGTTCCGACTTGCCGGTCTTGGGGTCATAAGTCAAGACGTAGCCGCCGAGGTAATCGCTGCGTTTCTCGCCCTTTTCCGGGTAGCCCTGTTTGGAGCCGACGTAAATTTTGCCGCTAGCGCCGACGTTGTTGCGCGTGTGCAGCTTGGCCTGGGCGGCGAACCCCTTGGCATCGGAGCCGATGACCTTGTGAACGTCCATGACCATTTTCATCGCCACGGCCTTCGGGTCGAACTCGATGAGGAACGCATCGACGCCGTATTTCGCGGCCCCGATGTAGAGGCGGTCGTTCTTGCCTTCGACAATGGAGAAATAACCGCTCTCTTGATTTGTGTATTCGGAAGGCACCTTGTAGGCGTGGCCGAGGAGCCAGGGCTTGGTTTCGGGGTCAGCGGCAGGGGTGTGCGGCGACAGCCAAGCGGCGACTAATCCGATGGTCAAAAGCAGTCGTGCGAGGAAAGTATAGGCTGTCATTCGTTGTTGCCTTTTTGGTTCGTAGTGTCTGCGACACGTCGTTGGCAAAACGCGCGAACGACACCGAACAGCATGAGAAGCCCCCCGGCACCGCCATAGGCATTCCTAGCGCCCACGGCATCTATACTGCCTTTTGGTGTGGCACTCACCCAGATAGGATAGCCTGCGGTGCCCAGATCCAAAAGAACGGAACAAAATCCAAGAAGGAGTGCCCCGCCGACGATTAGCACCGACGCAATAGGGTGACGGCGCCAACGCATCACGGCGACGATAATGCCGACCACGCAGAAAAGATAAAGCGAAGATCGGGCAGCCAAGTGTAGAAGGCTGCCGACACCAAATGAATATGTCATGGGGTTTGCTCGTTTCAAGTCCGCTTGATCGCCTTCGGCACCTCGTCGGTGGCGAACGGGTAATCGACGAATTGGTACTTGATCTCCAGGTGCGGCGTCTCGACGCGGCGGTTCTTCTCCGCCTTGCTCGTCATGATCGCATCGAGGATGCCGGTGGTCAACAAGGTGCGCTCCACCGGGTACGCCGCGTGGCCAGTCTGGATCATCGAATCGATCGCCTTGACCAGGTACGCGAAATGGCCGAACGGGTCGGGCTGCTGCAAGTAGAAGAGCGTCGAGACGGGTTTGTCCTTGTCTTTCAGCTTGCCGGCGAAACAGAACGCGCCGCCGTCGCCCTCGTGGACCCAGCCGTTCGGCAGGAACACCGCGGCGCGGAAACCGTCGCGGTACTCGATCAGGAACAGGCCGGCGTCCGTCGCCTTCGTCGTCAGTTCGCGGATGTCGCCCTTGGCGTGGGCCGGTATCCGCTCCAGCGCCGCGTCGAGCAGTTCCTTCGACCACTTGCCGGCGTCGAGCGCTTTCCACATCTCGTCGCCCTGTAAACACGTCACCGCCTTGACGCCGGTCTCGCCGCCCTTGCGGCGCTCGACCATGCACTGCAAGCCCTCCAGGGCGTGAAAGCCGTAGCCCTCGAACGGTCCGTAGCCGACTTGCACCGCGCCCTGAAGGTCGCAGTCCTTGTCGAGCTTGAGCGGCGGTTTGCGCCAGGTCACCGGGATCGACGAGCCGGCCAGCAGCGGCACGAACAGCTCGCGGGCCTTGTCGTACATCCATTTGGCGTCGGCCCAGGTCGCGGCCAGGTGCTTGTCGTTGAAGACGGGCACCGACTTTTTGGTGCGCGTGAACACGTCGGCGACGGCCTCGAAGAAGCGGCGGCGCGGGTAGAGTTTTTGGCCCTTGTCGTTGTCGGGATATTTGCCGTGCTCGCCGATGCACAGGACGCCGTCAACGGCCAGTTCCTTGCCGGCCAGCGTCAGCGCGTCGGCGATGGTGTCGTAGATTTTGAAGCCGTGCTTCTTGGCCAGGCCGCGGCTAAGGTCGTTGTCGGGGAATTGATCGACGTAGAGCGAAACGAGCTTCAGGTTGGGACCGGGGCCGCCGTCGTGGTTGTAGCCTTCGAGGATTTTGCCGACGATCACGTCGGCGTGGGAATGCAGCCGGTACTCGGTGATGACGGCGGCGACTTTTTTCGGCTCGGCCATGTTGCATCCCTCGCCAGTAAGTCTTTTGCAACCGTTCACGGCCAATTTCTCCCCCCCTTACGAAGGGGGGGTAGGGGGGGTTAAACACGGTTTACGTACTTAAAGGCTATCCGGAAACGAATCGCCTGTAAATCACGCGGATTGTTTGAGCTTTGAAGGATACTTGAACGCCGCTTGTCTGTTATTTGGGTCGGGCCTCAGGCGCCGGAGCATTCGCTGGATAGCGCTGACCTGGATCCACG
>JBBRLG010000108.1:0-15138 GCA_038231495.1 Gemmatales bacterium
GCACGACCGCCAGCGCGACGGCGAGCGGCCCCTGGAGGCAGCACAGGCGCACCACGTCGGTCAGTCGGCCGCCGAGTCGGACCATCAGCCAGGTGGTGATCCGTCCCAGCGGCATGCTGTGTTCGTTCGCCGGCACCCACAGATTCGCGACCGCCTCGTGCCACGTCCACGACTGGGCCAGGATCTGGAAGTCGTCCATGATTAGCACCGGCCGGAACAGCGTCGGCAGGCGCATCAGTACGACGGTGAGGCAGACGACCGCTCCCCAGACGAGGGCGCGGCGACGGCTCTCCGGATCAAGGGTGGGGGACGAAGGGGGCGGGAGGGATGCGGTCACGGACACGTTGTACGCGGCTCCCCTGAGAGTCGGACCGGCCGAAAGGTCTGCAACGGATCATGGTACGGATCGGCCGCGCCCTCTGGAAGAGCCGCCCTCACGCCGCCTTCTTCGTCTTCCGCGCCTGCGGCTGGTGCTTCCAGCGGCGATGCAGCCAGAAGTATTGCTCCGGATGACGGCGGATGAGTCGTTCCAGGGCGTCGGTGTAGCGCTGGGTAATGGCCCGAGTGGCGTCGGCCCGGCCGGCGTAGTCCTCGGGCAGGATGACGTCTTCGAGGTACAGCCGGTATTGCATCGGCTCGCCCACGCGCGCCGCCCCCAGAACGAGGATCGGGGCTTCGTAGGCCAGCGACAGCAGCGCGATCGACTTGAAGGTCGATGCCGGCCGGCCGAAGAAGTTCACGAACAACCCGCGCGCGCCCGCGTCTTGGTCGCCGACCATGCCCAGGAAGCCGCCACTGGCCAGAATGTCGAGGATGCTGGCGTAGTCTACGTTCTTGTCCAGCAGCGTCAGGCCCGTATTACGGCGGAAATCGGTCAGGAAACGATCTAGATACGGGTTATCCAGCCGCCGGGCCACGACGGCGCCGCGGAAGCCACACATGCCAGTGGCGTAGCTGAGCATCTCCCAGTTGCCGAAGTGTCCCGAGAGGACCATCAGCGGCCGACCGCTCCGCACCCAGCCGAGAATCTGAGCGAGGTCGGCGGGGTCGGCGTAGTGGACGAACCCGTCTATGGTGTTGCGGTTTAGCACGCGCGGCATCCGAATCATCTCCACCACCAGCATCGCGAAGTGCCGGTAGGCGGCCCGCACCAGGGCGTGGCGGGCCGGTTCGTCGAGGCCGGCGAAGGCGTGGCGGAGGTTGTCCAGCGCGACCAGACGGTGCCGCCGGTCGAGGCGGTAGGCCACCCAGGCCAGCCCGTCGGCCAGGGCCAGCGCCCAGCACCAGGATAGAGCCTGGACGATGCAGACCACGGTTCGCACCATCAGGTACACCGCGAAGTCGGTCACGCGGCTGCGTCTCTTTGCCATCGACGGCCTCCGCTTATGATCGCTCACGTTCAGCAGCACATCAAGGTCAGATCATTCTCGCGCGACACCGTGCAATAACCCATCCTACGTCCGGGCCACAAGGCGACCTTTCCGGCGGCGCGAGCCTATCTTGACATCCTTCCGAACCGTCTGGTATAGACCGCTCTGTGTCCCTGTCGTATTCCCGTACGCCGCACGAGCCGCGTGTCCTCACGTGAATCCCAGGGACGGGGTTTCAATCCTTGTTACGACCCCGGCGGGCGTAGGAGTCCGGCAGGGGTTTCGCAACGGCCGGTTAGCCGTCAGATGATCCGGAGGGTTCCTCGATGCCTCTTCCCGTCGGCCGATGGCTTCCGCTCTCTCGGCCCCGACGCTTGATCGCCGACTTGATGCATGTCGCACAACAAGTGCCCACCGTAACGGCCGAACGACGCATGAGCCTCGCACCCTTGGCCGCCGCTCGCCGGGCGTGCCCCAGTCGGCCGAGCTGGTGCGTCCTGTTCGTCCGGGCCTTCGCCCTCGTCGCCGCCCGGCGTCCCGAGCTGCGCCGCAGTTACATGGCGTTTCCCTGGCCGCACCTGTACGAACATCCCGAAAGCGTGGCCGCCGTCACCGTCGAACGCACCTGGGACGGCGAGGAAGCCCCGATCATCACCCACTTTTTCTCTCCGGAAACACGTCCTGTCGCCGACCTCGACGCTTGCCTGCGTCACTTCCAGGAGTGCCCTCTCCAGGAGATCGCCGCCGTCCGCCGATTTGAACGCCTGATCCGGCTGCCCTGGCCGCTGCGGCGACTGATCTGGTGGTCGGCCCTGAACCTGCACGGCCCCGCTCGGGCGCGCTACGTCGGCACCTTCGGGATGACCAGCCCGGCAAGCCACGGTGCCGGCATGTTGCACCTGTTGAGTTGCGCAACCTGCACCGTCCACTACGGACTGTTCGACGCCGGCGGCAGTCTCGACGTGCGCTTGACCTTCGACCACCGCGTTCTCGACGGTGCGCCGGCGGCGCGTGCTCTGGCAGACCTGGAAAGCGTGCTCTCGAACGAAATCCTGGCGGAAGTACGCGGGTTGGGAACGGCCGCGGCCGCCTGACGGCAAAGGGTCCACGTCTGTCCCCAGAACAGGGAAAGGATCGGCCGATGAAGCCATCGCTGCGGAGGGAAGACGCCTCTCTCGACCAGTTGCCGATTGGCTCCGCCGATTATCTCCGCGATTTCGCCACCGACTCGGTCGGCTGCCTGCGGAGACTGCATCAGACCTTTGGTCCCCTCGTCGCCTTCTCGAAGGGATCGCAGCGGACCGTCTTCGCCTTCGGCTCCGAAAGCAATCGCCTGCTGTTCCAGAACCCCGACGTGTTCCAGTCACTCGGGTTCTATCCCGGCCCGAAGAACAGCGCCCAGCGCCGCCTCGGCAACGGACTGTTCAACCTGAACGGCGTCCGCCACAAGCAGCACCGCCGGCTCATCCTGCCGCTCTTTCAGAAGAGCCTGGTGGACTCCTACCGCGGGTTCCTCGGCGAGTTGACCGACCAGTTGCTGGCCGGCTGGCAGACCGGCCGGCAGTACGACCTCGTGGCCGAGATGAAGAAGCTGGCGCTGGGCATCACGACTCGGATCCTGTTCGGACTGGAAGACCTCGACCTGGCCGCGAGCATCGACACCCTGTTCGAGCAATGGCTGGAGCTGAACCACCACGTCGCCTTCCAGGCGCTGCTGCCCGTAGAGCCGTCCGACGAGAGCTACCACCGGATGCTGGTGAACGCACGGGAAATGGAGTCTCTCATCGGCGAACTGGTAAACCGGCGACGCGACGCCCGGCTGCCCCAGGACGTCCTCGCGCTGCTGCTGCGGGCGCGGAACGCCGGTGCCATCGCGGACGTGGACGTGGTGGGCGAGGCGACGCACCTGTTCAACGCCGCCTACCACACGACCACCTACGCCATGACGTGGACCCTGTTCCTGCTGGCCCAGCATCCGGAAGTGATGACCCGGGTACACGACGAAATGACTGCCGAGCCAGCGGGGGCGCCGCTGCTGGACCGCTGCATCAAGGAAAGTTTGCGCGTGCTGCCACCGGTCGTCTACTACTCGCGGATCAACGTCGAGCCGTTCGACTTCGGCCCGCATCGGCTGCCGAGGGGCACGCTGCTCGTCGGCAGCCATTACGTCACTCACCACCTGCCCGACCTGTACGCGGAGCCGGAACGCTTCCTGCCTGACCGCTGGCTGACGAGCGACCCCGGCCCGTTCGGCTACATTCCCTTTGGCGGGGGCGCGCGGATGTGCATTGGTGCCCCGTTCTCTCTGGTTGTGATGCAGACCTGTCTAACGCGGATTCTGCGACGCTTCCGTCTCGCGGTGGTGCCCGGCGCCCGCATCGACCGCAAATGTTCGCTGACACTCGGCCCGCGTGCCGGCATTCCGGTGATCGTGCATCATCAGGACCGCCAATTCACGGGCGACCCGGTGGTCGGCGACATTCACGAGATGGTGGACCTGCCGACCGTCCGCCGCCGGTCGGCCGCGGCGTAAGGCGGCTGGTGCCGGTGTCCTCCGTTGTCCGTTGTCCGTCGTCCGTCGTCCGTTGTCCGTTGCAAAGAAACGCCTTGGTTTTGCAACTCACAACGGACAACGGACAACGGACAACGGACAACGGACAACGGACAACGGACAACGGAGGTGCCCTCAAAACGAGCTGCGTCCCCTTTGATTTCCTGTCGTGTGGCTTTGTTGCCGAACGCCTGAACCGACGTGACCCTGACAACGGCATGTCAGCAAAGAAGCTTTTTGCGGTCCCGCTCTACGCAAACAGCGGCAACGTCGGGTACTCGCCCTTCAAAATCGTCTTCGTATCGCCGAAACCCATCCAACCGTGCAGCAGCGTCGCGTACACCGAACGGAAGTCGGTCGTCATCTTCAAATTGCCGCCGCCGTCCAGGTCCGTCAGGCTCGGTTGCTTGCCGTACAGGCCGCCCTTGACCGGCTTGCCCAACACGAACATCGGCCCTGCCGTGCCGTGGTCGGTGCCCTTGCTGGCGTTCTCGCCGACCCGCCGGCCGAACTCCGTGAACAACATCACCGCCACGTCGTCCGCCCGGCCGATCCGCTCCATGTCTTCCATGAAGCCGCGCAGGGCGTCCGCGAGGTACAGCAACAACAGTTGTTGCAAATCCGGCTGCGCGGCGTGGGTGTCGAAACCGCCCATGCTCAGGTAATAAATCCGCGTCGGCAACTTGGCGTCGATCATGGCGGCGACCTTCTTCAGGTCGAGGGTCACGTCGTTGTCACTGCCGTAGTCCACCCGCGTGCGGTATTCCGTACACGCCGACCGCACCACCGCCGCCCCCGCCGTGGCCGTGCGCGAGATGTTGTTGACGAAATCGAGCGACGGGTTTGCCGTCGGGTACACTTTGCCGTAGGTCTCGAACACCTTCTGCTCGGCGTCGGTGCCGGCGCGGCCGAACTTCCGCGGGTCCTTGAAGGTCACGGGGGCGTGCTTGGCGCTGGAGACGGCCAGCGACTGGCGGGCGGCGATGTTGACGATGTAGTTCTCGACCGGCTTGGGCTGGTAGGCGTCGGCGAAGCGGCCGACCCAACCGTACTTGTCGCTGCCGTGCGGCGTCGCGGTGTGCCACCACTCCATCGCGGTGAAGTGCGACAGGTTCGGTTCGGGGTAGCCACAGCCGTGGACGACGGCCAACTTGCCGTCCTTGAACAACTTGTGCATACCCTCGCAAGACGGGTGCAGGCCGAAGTCGTCGTTGAGCTTCAAGACCGCCTTCTTGCCGATGGCCAGGTTGGGCCGCGCGCTGTAATAGGCGTCGTCGGTAAAGGGCACGACGGTGTTGAGGCCGTCATTGCCGCCCGCCAATTCCAGCACCACGAGGATGCGTTCGGGGTGCTTGTCGTCGCCCTTGAGCGCTTTTTCCGTGGCCGCGATGCTGAGTTGCTGGAAGACGGACGGCAGGCCGGCGCCGAGACCCAGCGCGTAAAGGCCCGCACGGAGGAACTCGCGCCGTGAACGGGAAGACGGTTCTTTATTGATCCACATGGGTATGCCTTTCACAAGGTTGGGGGTAACTGTTCACTCCCCCCCTTACGAAGGGGGGTAGGGGGGGTGGACGCCATGTACCGAGCAATTCCGTTCCTAACTCCCCCTGCCCCCCCTTCGCAAGGGGGGGAGAAGTTTTGCCGGTGAACGGTTACTTTTGGGGGTTTGAGGAATCACGACGAAACGCAGGGTTAGCCCACTTGATATTCGGGGGCGCTCAGGATCAGGTGGACCGTCCGCCGCAGCGCTTCGGCGAGCTTCGGGTCGGCGTAATCGAGCGCGTCGGACTTCAATTCCGCCTTCAAGAAGGCGACCAACGCGGCCCGGCGCTCCGGCTGCAAATCGACGCGCAGGAACCGCCGACTGAAGGCGTCCACCGCCTCCGCGACCGTGGCCGCCTTGGCCTCTTTGGCTAGCGCGACGAAATCGACCGCGGCCGCCGTCCGCGGCACCGGCTTGACGCGGTTGTACGCCTCGACGAAGCCGGTGTAGACGCCGACGGCCAGGTTGTACTTCTCGTTGTCCGCCAGCTTGCCCATCTTCGACTTGACCTCTTTTATCGGGCCGGGCGGCATCTCGCCCACCTTGGAGGGTTCCTTGGAACCCATCGCCTTGAGGGCCGCGGTGTCGAGGTTGGCCAGGAAGCTATCATACTCCGCCACGGTGACCGGCTCCATGCGGCCGGTCTTGTCGTTCCAGACGCGCGGCTTGATCTTGTACTGCGGGAACATCTGCGGGATGTTGCGATAGCCCTCGCCGACCACCTTGTCGGGATGGCCGTAGGCCGCGGGGTCCGCGAACAACAGCGTGTGCGCGAAGTTGCCGCGCGTCAACAGCGTCGCCGGGTTGATCCACGACCGGCCGGCCGGCCAGCCCGCGACGTTCGGCGGGTAGAACAACACTTGCCCCAGCTCGCCCGTCGTGTCGTTGAAGTCCGGCACGCCCGGCAGGGCGCGCAGGCCCAGCTTGCGGTAGGTCGAAATCACGTAGGGCACCGGCGCCTTGATCTGCGTCGCGTAGGACGCCTCGCTGTAGAAGTCGCGCGACAGGAAGATCGTCTTCAAGAGCGGCTTCAAGTCGTAATTCGCGTCGAGCAGGATTTTCGCCAGCTTGTCGTTCAGTTCCGGCGACAACTCGGTGCGGACGAAATTGCGGTAGAGCTTGCGCGTCAGGAAGCGCGGCGTCGCGGGTTGCTTGAGGATGATGTCGATGGCGTCGTAGCCGTTGAATTTGCCTTGCTGCTTGAGGAACGTCTTGTCGCCGTCGTCGTGCAGGTCGGGGTCGTCGATGAACTTGGCCTCGTCCTTGACGCGGCGGATTTTGGTCGCGGTCCAGCCGGTGAAGGCGCGGGCACCCTCGCGGATGTCGGCCTCGGTGTAGCCGCGGCCCTCGCCCATCGTAAACAGTTCCATGACCTCGCGGGCGAAGTTCTCGTTGGGATGGCCCTTGACGTTCTGGCGGTTGTCCAGCCAGATCAGCATGGCCGGGTCTTGGGCGACCGCGATCAACAACTTGCGGAAGTTGCCGTTGGCGTGGCCGCGCAGGGTTTGCACCTGGGCGAGCATCAGCTCGTAATTGACGACTTTTTCCTGGCTGGTGGCGAAGTGGTCGTGCCAGAAGAGGGTCAGCTTTTCTTGGAGCGGCCGCGGCGTGAGCAGCATGCGCTCGCCCCACCACTGGCCGGCGCGGCGCATCTCGCCGTGCTCGCTGATGAGCAGGGTGTACGATTCGTTGACGGTCGGCTGGTACTCGAGGGCGCCTTCCTGGGTCGCCTTGACACCGAACGCCTTGCCCGTGATGAGGGCTTCGAGGACCACGTCTTGCAGCGGCACCAGCTTGTGGCCGTGCGGGTAGATGCCGGACGGCTCGAATTTGGGCAATTTGCTATCGTCAATGGTCTCGTAATCGACGAGGTAATCGACGGCCTGGGCGGGCGTCAGGGCGGCGAGTTTTGCGACCTCGTCGGGCGTGCCGCCGAAGCCGGCGCGCTCGAGCAGGTGGGCGGCGCGGCGCTCGTTCCAGTCCTTCGCGGCGATGGGCGACAGGTCGTCGGCCCACGCCGCCGGGCCGGCCGCCACGGGGGCGGGTTTGGTTTCCTTGGCGTCACCGGCCGTCACCAGGGCGGCGCTCGCGCAGATACTCAGGGTCAGGAAAAGGCGGGCTAGGATTTTCATCGGGTCGTCCTCGGTTTAGATCTTCGTTACCTTTCACTCCCCCACCGGCACGGTCGGCTCGCGGCCGTCCTCGAGCCACACCCAGCCGTACTGCGTGTTGCTCGGCGACGGGTCTTTCTTGTACTCCTCGCGCAACTGCGACAGCTTGTCGGCCTTGATCGCCTTGCGCTTCGCCTTCACGTCGATGCCGAACAGCTTCGCCGCGTTGAGGCCGAATATCTGATCCTTCACCTCGTCCGTGAGCGCGGCGTACTTGTACTTGTCCATCAACTCGTCGGTCATCTTGAGGCGGCGCAGGCGCTCGATCTGGCTCTGCGGCGAACCGTTCCAGATCGAGTCGGTGCCCCAGAGGATGTGGTCGGCCCCCGCCACCTGGATCATCTGGCCGAGCATGTGCAGGCACACCTTGGGGTTGCCCATCGAGGTCATCTGGAATGTCGAACCCAGCTCGAAGTAGATGTTTTTCATCTTGTTTTTCTGGATGATGCGCAGGAGGTCGCTGATCCAGAAGATCTCCTGCGGGTCGTCCGTCTTGGGGTCTTCGACCTTGGTGCCGGTGCCCTTGCTGAACGGGCCCGCGCCGCGGTAGGCGGAGTGGTAGACGATGAAATTCAAATCCGGCCAGTCCTTCGCGGCCTTCTCCAGGTCGAGCGGCGTGCAGGCCTTTTCGTTGAACGCGCCCAGCGGCAGCCCCTTGTGGACGCACAGGTTCTTGATGCCGAGCTTCTTCGACTTTTCCCAAAATGGGTAGGCGACCTTCTCGTCGTCCATGAACCAGGCCTTTTCGCCCAGCTCCGCGCCGGTGTACATCTTCCAGGCGTCGATCTTGAGTTCCTTGACCTGGCGCTCCATCTCGTCGAGTTCCTTGGCGCCGAGGTTGGGCCGCAACAGGCCGTGCGACAGGACGCGCTGCGAGCCGGCCAGGTCGTTGACGTACTTGCGCGTCGCCACCATCTGGTCGGGCGGCAGCGGGTTCTTGTCCCAGTCGCGCGTGGGCACGCCGCTGATGATCGCCATGACGGTGTCGCTGTCGCCGAAGACTTCCTTGACGTAGTGGGCACGGTTGAGCAGTTCCAGGCTGTCCTCGGTGGACTTCGCGAAGGGGCGCAACATCCTGAAGAAGCTGACGGTAGCCTTGCCCTGCGGCGTGTCGTCGTACCACTTCTTTGCGATGTCGACGTGGTGGGTTTGCACGTCGAAGATGAACTGGTCCTTGGGCCACTTCTCCTCGAAAGCTTTTTGGTCGTCCACCTCGGCGGCATCGACCGTGTAGCAAGGGCCGAACACCTCGTTGAGCGCATACAGCGCCGCCGCCATGCCGCTGCCAGTGCGCAGGAACGCCCGACGGCTGAGGCCCTGTTTCTTGGCGGCACGCGTGCTGATTTCGGTCAGCCGATCCTCGTACTGCTTTTGCTGGAGCGACTGCGGCGGCGGGATGAACTCCTCGTTGGACGCGATGCGCGTCGGGATCGGCGCCGAGGCGTCGGCCTGGGCGTCGAGGTCACATTGGCGAACCCACATGGTGAATACTCCTTAAGTTGGTTACTTCAAGAAATGGCAAAAGTAAAAAGGCAAAAGGCAAAAGGAATTCAAGAACGCAGCACGATGCGGATATAGTTTTTGCCTTTTGCCTTTTGCCTTTTTACTTTTGCCTTTTGTCTTCCGGCTTCTTCCACACCACTTCCATCCAGCCGTTCATCATTTCGTCCCACGTTTGCAGACCCCAAAACACTTCTTTTTTCGCATCGGGGTTGCGCGGGTTGTCGGCGGAGTTGTCCCACTGGGCCGTGAACGTGATCTTCGTCCCCTTGGGCATGGCGACCGGTTTTGCAAAGCGGTAAATGCTCTGCCAGCCGAAGTCATAGTCCGGCAGCGCCAGCAGCGTCTCGGTCTTGCCGTCGGGATAGGTCGCCACGTACTTGGCGTTGACGCCCCGCAAGTGCATGTGCGGCATGAACGACAGCAACTCGGCGTCGTCGCGAAACGTGTAGTTCACATCTCGCCGGTAGGCCGGCTCGCCCGCCGGGATGCGCAGCGCCATGTCGGCCAAGATGTTCGTTTCGACGGCGTTGGCGGGCGGCTTCTTGGCGAACACGATGCCCACCGAGGAGCGGTCGGTTGCCTCCTTGCCGTTGGGCGTATAGTGGACCTCGAAGATCAGCTTCGAGCCGGCGGGGATGCGCTTGGCCGTCCCCGGTGCGTACAGGCCCGGCATGTCGCCCGGCGCCCAGCCCGCCAGGATCAGGGCGGTGCCGTCCGGCGCGAAGCGCGGCTTGCCGGCCGCCGTGACGTAGACGGCGACGTGATGCACCACCGCCCGGTTGCCCGGCCGGCACTCGACCGCCTGCACCCACACATCTTCCTTGAAGCCGGGGTCCACCGTGAATTCCTTGTAGCCCAGCACGCCCGTGGCCGGCACCTTGTACTCCTCGGCCATGGGGAACACCGCGTCCGGCTTGCCGATCGTCCAACCCTCGGTGAAGATCACCGGCGCCGGCAAATCCTTGTCGTCACCCTTGGGACAGCCCTGCTCGGTCCAGGCCAGCAGCGTGTCCATCTCGTCGCGGCTCAGCCGGCGGTCGTTGGCGAAATGACCCTCCTTGGCGTCGGCGTACCAGGGCGGCATCCGCTGTTCCTGCACTACTTCGTGAATCGTGTCGGCCCAGGCGCGGGCGTCCTTGTACGACAGGAGCGAGAACGGCCCGACCTCGCCCGGCCGGTGGCACTCCTGGCAACGCTTCTGCAGGATGCGCGACACCTGCTTGGCGTAAGTGACTTCGCCCTCGACGCGCGGCTTCCTGGCGCGGGCGATGAGGCAACCCGCCGTTTCGGTCGTGGTCGTCGTCACCGGCTTGCCGGCGAGCAGCTCGTCGAGCGCCTCTTTCAAGTCGCGCCGCGTCGGTTGGTCGCGGCGGACGCCGACGCCGTACTGGTCGTCGATGCGCCCGCGGTAGCGGATGACGCGGTCGGCGTCGAGCAGGAAAACCTCCGGCGTGCGCTTGGCCCCCAGCGCACTGGCCGCCTTGCCGTCGAAGTCCTTCAAGACGGGGAACGGTATCGCCCGCTCCTGGGCGTGGGCCGAGACGCCGAGGAACGTGTCCTGCTCGTTCGCGTTGATCGCGAGGAATTGCACGCCCTTGGCCGCGTAATCCTTGTGCAAGTCGATCAGCGTCGGGACGTAAAGGTTCGCCACCGGGCATTCGCTGCCGATGAAGACGATGACGAAGGCTTTCTTGTCCTTGAACTTGTCGAGGGACCGCTTGCGGCGGTGAACGTCTTGCAGGCTGAAATTCGGGACCGTCGCGCCCACGGCGGGCGGCGCGGGCTTCGCCTCCACGGGGTCAGGAGCGGCTACCGTTGCCGCCAACAGGAGCGTTAGCGTTGCGAACATTGCGAATCCCTCGCTGTGCCTTTCAGAACCGCGACGAGGCCGCGGTCATCCGGAAAACCGCACACCACCGGCCGGTCCCGATTGAAACCGCGACGGCGCCGCACCGGTAGTTCTTTGCTAGAGATAGCACTATCACTATTACTCGGCGTCCGCGCCCGGGTTTCACGGAATCGCAAAAAAGGTTTGCTGCCATGCCGACAGGCCGAAAGCCGTCCCGCCGCCGTCGGGGGACGCGCTCCGAGACGCGCGAGGACCTGGTCGCGGCGACGCTGGACTTGCTGCACGCGGGGGGCGAACCGGCCGTCTCGACTGTCAGCGTGACGCACGCGGCGGGGATCGTGCAGTCGGCGTTTTACCAGCACTTCGCCAACGTGGACGAGTGCCTGGTGGTCGCCGCCGAGCGCGTGGCCCGCCACATTCGCGAAGCGGTGGCCGACGCCCGCCGCGCGATGTACGAAGCCGGGCCGGGAACCGGCAGGGACTTGGAGCGGTTCTATGAGGGCGTGTTCGTGCTAACGGCGCGGCAGCGCCCGACCGTGGAGCTATTCCTGCGCTACCGCACGGACCCGCGGGCCTTGGGCGGTGTGATGCATCGGCTGGCCACCGACTTGCGTGCCGACCTGGCGCGCGATTTGGCGGCCCAAGCGCGGCGGGCCGGCCTGACCGCGTTTCCCGCGGATTGGCTCGAAGGCCTGGCGGAAAACTTGATGGGCGCCAGCCTGTCGGCAATCGAGGCGCAACTGGAGGGGCGCGGTCCGGCCGTCGCCGA
Organism: Gemmatales bacterium; assembly: GCA_038231495.1. Lineage (GTDB taxonomy): Bacteria > Planctomycetota > Planctomycetia > Gemmatales > Gemmataceae > JBBRLG01. The sequence continues at coordinate 11,757 of JBBRLG010000108.1, forward strand.
CTCGTCGCGCCTGCTGGCCGCGTTCACCACCGGGGCGTGCCTGGCCGTCATCGAGGCACTTGCACGCAAGTCCGAACGGGAGTAACATGAAAGGGACTGCAGACGCCGCCTTTTTGGCACGTTGGCCTCGCGGTCGGCCTTTCTGAAAACGGTGTCTCCGACCCCATTTCCAATAGGAGCGCTCCCATGTCGATCGTCCCCTTCCCCACGCGGTTGTTCGCGGGCTGCCTCGGGTTGGCCCTCATGCCCGTGTTGTTGTCCGCGGCACGGCCGGATGCCGCCAAGACCAAGCCGGTGGCCAGCGCCGCCGAAAAAGTCCGCAAAGACCTGGATCAGACCATTACGATCCCCGGCCAGCCGAACACGCTCAAGGACTATTTTGACGTGCTGCAAGCCCAGACGAAACTCAACTTTATCGTCGATGACAAGGCCTTTGCCAGTCTGGGAGCCGTGAACGTGTTGGCTACGGATTTCTCGAAATCACCTTTACCCGCCAAGAAAGAATACCGAGCGAAGGACCTCCTCCGAACCGTTCTGAAGCAAATAGTAGTTTCACCCGTAGCGGCCACTTACGTTGTCGTCGGCGACACGGTCGTTATTACCACCGAGGCGAGCGCGCCGTATCGTTTGATGGAGCAGCGCATCAATGTAGAGTGCGAGAAGGAAGAGTTGGCGACGGTCCTAAAGCGTGTGGGCCGGGAAAGCGGGACGAACCTCGTTCTCGACACCCGCGCCGTCAAGGACGGTCAAACAACGGTCACTTTTGACTTGCAAGACGTGACGATGGAAACGGCGGTGGTTGTGATCGCAGAATCGGTCGGCCTCAAACCAGTGCGCATCGGCAACGTGGTATTCCTGACGACCAAGGACAAAGCGCTTGAAATGTTAGCCGAACAGGCAGTCGGCCCGATTCCGCTGCCGCCTGAATTCGGAGCGATAGCGGGACCGTTACCGTGAACCGCCGCTTGCGGCTTAGCGCTGGAAGGCGCAAAGCCGCAAGCGGCAATCGAAATAGCCGGCCGAGGAGAACCGCACATGAGCGATACCAACGAACCGATTCGGTTAACGCAACTGGCCAAGCGTGCGGGCTGTGCCGCCAAGCAGCCGCCCGGCTACTTACTGCCCCTGCTCGGCATGATCCCGGTCTTCCCGGACCCCAACGTGCTCGTGGGCAGTTCGACGGCCGACGACGCCGCCATCTACCGACTGAGCGACGAACTGGCGCTCGTCCTGACCACAGACTTCTTCACGCCGATCGTGGACCGGCCGTACGACTTTGGTGCCGTCGCCGCCGCCAACGCACTGAGCGACGTGTACGCGATGGGCGGCAAACCGTTGACGGCCTTGAACCTCGTCGGCTTTCCGGACGAAAAGCTGCCGGTCGAGGTGCTGGCCGAAATCCTGCGCGGCGCGGCGGACAAGGCCGCGGAAGCCGGCGTCGCGATCGTCGGCGGCCACACGATCAAGAGCGAGGAGCCGATCTTCGGTTTAAGCGTGGTCGGCACCGTCCACCCGCAGCGGGCCAAAACCAACGCGGGCGCGCTGCCGGGTGACGCGCTGGTGCTGACCAAGCCGCTCGGCCTGGGCATCATCACGACCGCGGCCAAGAACAACCAAGACCGGCTCGGTGCCATCGCCGAGGCGATCCGAGTTATGACCACGTTGAACCGCGCGGCGGCGGAAGTGCTGGAAGGTTACGACATCCACGCACTGACGGACGTGACGGGCTTCGGCCTGTTGGGCCACTTGCGCAACATGACGAGTGCGAGCGGCGTGACGGCGGAAGTGTGGTCCGACGCGGTGCCGGTGCTGGCGGCGGCGCGCGAATACGTCCAGGCCGGCATCGCCCCCGGCGGCACGCACGCCAACGCGCGCTTCTTGACCGACTGGGTAGACTTCGACCCGGCCGTGACGAAGGAAGCTCGATTGCTGTTGTGCGACGCCCAGACCTCCGGCGGCTTGCTGGCAAGCGTGCCGGCGGATCAGGCCGAAAAGCTGGTCGCCGCCTTGCGTGCGGCGGGCTGCCCGGCCGCCGCCTGGGTCGGCAAGGTACTCCAGACCGGCGCGGGTCGGATCGCGGTACGGCCGGCACGATCCTAGTGCAGGATCAAGGGAAGTGTTTTTCCTTTGGAGTGCGGCGGCTCGACGCCGCTTTCTTTCTTTCATTGTCGGGGCCGGGCCTCGCCAAAGAAAGAAAGCGGCGCACCCGCCTCGGTGCCGATCTTGAACCTGGCCATCGCCTCGGCCAACGCGGCACGCCTGAAACGGAGGACGAATATGTCAGACGATAGGGAAGCACCCACGCCCTCGGTGGCCGAAGTCCAAACCCGACTGCACGAAGTTGCGCGCATGTTGGCAGAATCCAACTCGCTCGACCCGGCCGCGCGGCGCGTGCTTGCGGAACTGGTGGACGAACTGGGCGCGACATTGCGGGGGTCGAACGCGCCGCCCGCCGAAGTTGCGCACCTTGCCGACAGTGCCGCGCGCCTGGCGGCAGCGTTGCACCAACAGAACGATCGGGGGATTCTAGGCAACGCTCAGGACCGTCTCGGTGCGGCGGTGGTCCAGGCCGAGACCCACGCCCCCGTGGCGGCCGGCCTGGCCCGGCGGCTCCTCGACGTGTTAGGCAACATCGGCATTTAAGGCGCGCCGGGAGCGTAAGCGACCGGAGTCTGTCACGCGCTAGACTCCGGTCGCTTACAAGAGTTAAACTCGTTGACGGGTCAACTGTTCAAGAAGTTCAGCCAGAACGTCATCTCACTCACCTACGCCGCGCGGAACAGCACGTCCAGGTACGCCTCACGCACCCACTTCGCGGGGTTGCCCCCGGAGCCGTTCTTCTTGCCGTAATACTCGACCGAGCCGACGAACCCGGAGTTGATGTCCTCCGTTGTGCCGCCCGTGTTGAACACGTTGACCCAAAAGGCCAGGCCGCCGGCTGATGCGCCGTATGGGCTCTTTTTGTGGGGTATTGTTGAACGACGGTGGATGAAAACGCTCGACAATGGCACAATTGTCCTGAATTACGACGTAAGCTGACTCTTCGTAAAGGCTTACAATCCGTCCGATGAACCCTATACTATCGGTGAAGTAGTCAAACTCCTAAGTTGAAGTACGGGCTTATCAGACCAAAAACGGTCCCCGATATAGCTTAATTCTGCCCGGCTCGGTGGCAGGGGAGTTTTAAGCGAAAGGGCGCTGCCAGGTTGGCGAGGGTCGAGATTGGCGAGGGTCGATTTTAGGGACTTTCTCATGCTGCAACCTCTGGCGCGGACAGTTGTTGGCGTAGTTGGTCGGGGGTCCGCTTCAGCAGTGCCCACCAGTCCGTCGTCGGCAGCTTTACCCCCAACAACTCCTACGGCGTCCGCTGGCGTCGCGGGCC
>JBBRLG010000109.1:0-15131 GCA_038231495.1 Gemmatales bacterium
AACCTCCGTGCGCAGGGGGGGAACTCCTTTCACAGCAGAAGCATTGTTACATGCGGCCGCCCCTTGACAAGGGGCGGCCTGACGCGAATGATTGGAACGAGGCGACGGGCAAGGAGATGTGGCTTAAGGAAATGCCATTCGGGAATGTAGCTTTTTTACAAACCGTGCCGGTCGTGTCGTGCCCTTCGTTTCGCAGTCCAAATGGCGCAACCAACATACCACTGAAGAGTTAGGTTATTCCGTGTGCTGGTGCCGTGCGATTGGCACACCACTTGCTTTAGGAAATGGCAACTCGAATCACCCTGAAACGGTGGCCGAGTTGCCACACGAAGCCGAGCGGTTCCCCAACCACTTGGCCGGCCCGATGGCCGTGGGCAAACCCGAGTAGTCTCCGGAGACCCCCGTTCTCCCGACCCAGGCGCTCGGTGGCTTGCCGGTGTGAAAACCGGTTCCTGTTTCTCCCATCCAACTCCCGCCTCGACCCAACTCAACGAGCTTCTTTTACGAGCCACCCGCTTCCCCGCGGGTGGCTCCTCTTTTTTCAATGGTCAGTGGTCCTCGTTTGTCCGTTGTCCGTGGTCCGTTGCAAATACAGACGGACCACAACGGACAACGGACAACGGACAACGGACAACGGACAACGGACCATTGATTCCTGACTTGTTGCTTCCGCTCTCCCGTTCGCGCTGTTAGAATTATTTCGGTTCCGTTCTCGACCCGGAGGTCGAAGGACGCGAACTCGTATGCCCCCTACCTGGCTAGCCAGGCGCGGATTGAAATACCATGAACTTCCAAATCGACGCCACGTCCACCCCCCTGCCGGCCCCGGTCGAAGTCCCCGCCGCGGCGAATACCGCGGCCCCCGAAACCGTGGAGCTGCTCCGCCAGATGCTCGAAGTGCAACGCGAACAACTTACCTATCAGCGCGCCGCCGCCGCGGCCCACGACATGACCGCCCGCTGGCGCGCCTACCTCTCACGCTGGCACGAGGAGTTTCCCGACCTGTCCGATGGCTGCCGTAAGGTGATGCCGCTGTTGGAACGGTCGTACGGCCGGTTAATCACGGAGTTGACGGAAAAATTGGGTGAGGACAACGACCCGCTGGACAACGATTTCGCGTTGCAGGAATTCCTGGACCGCTACGGGATGCGGCTGGCCCAGCTCGGCACCATTTTGAACCTGGTGGCACCGCTGGCCGAGGCGGGTTCGCAGGGCGAGTCGGCCTGAGAATTGAATTGCCGCTTGCGGCGTTGCGCTGTGGAGCGCAACGCCGCAAGCGGCAATCGGGATGTCACTTCTTGGCATTGTCGCCGCGCGTGTGTTCGGCAATGACGGCCAGTTCTGTGAGTTTGGCGGCCGTGACGCCGATGTGCTTGAAGCAGTCGGCGACAATGCTGTTCGACGCCGTCAGCAGGCTGATGAGCAGGTCCATCGGCGTGATCTTGCGCCGGTGGTTGTCGTTGGCCCGGTTGAACGCCTCACGCAGCAACCGGATCACGTTGTCGGAGAGAAACTCGCGGTTCAGTGCGAGATAGTTCTCTTCGTCGCCCTCTTCCTGGTGGAACAACTCCTGAAACTGGTCGAGCAACTTGGTGAGGTCGGCTTGCAGGCGTTCGCCCCAATTCTTGACGCTCGCGTCCGGCACCGACAACAGGCCCATGAAGACGTGCGGGCTGCGGACACTGTCCCAGCGCGTGTCGCGGGCCAGGCGCACGGACTCGTTGAGGACCTGCACCGCCGGCTCGGTCAGCAGGTCGAGGCGGAGACGACCGCCCGGGAGGAAGATGTCGCCAGGCGATTCGTCGGGGGTTGCCATGGAGCCGGACCCTTCTGCTGCGAACGTAATCCCACCACACGATTATGGTCAACGTTCGACCGGGACGCAAGAACCAGTTCCGTGCCGCCCGCGCGACCGCCCGCGCGGCGCTCAACCCGCGACCTTCAAATGGCAGGTTTTGCAGCGCTTTTCGTGCTTGTGAATCTGGGTCTGGCATTTCGCGCAGCGGAAGAAGCGGGTGGCGCGGGCCTTTTTCAAACGCGGACGTGCTTTCATGACTGGTGATCCTTTTCATTTTCGTGAGCGGATGATCCTTCAAGGATAGAGCGGAACCGGCGATCCGGCAATGCGAGTCCCTCAGTCCGCCCACGTTCGAGCGTCGGTTCGCAAATGCACCCGCTGCGGCCCGCCCGCACGTTTCACCGTCGCCATCACCTCGAACGAACTCGTCGTCGTCTCCAGTTTCAGCGGGCCGTCCACCGTGGGATCGGCCAACTCCTTCAAACCCAGTTGGTCCAGGGAGTCGGCCCAGCAGCCGTTCTTGACGCGGTAGGCCAATTGGGCGTAGTAGACGCGGTGCAGCAAGTGCCGGGCCGGGCCGGTCGGGTCGGGCTGGTACTCCGCCTTGCCGACCGCCGCGCTACTGAATTGCAGGTAGCCCCACGTTTCGGGGCGGTGCATGTCCACGACGCCTTGTGGCGACCACACCCAGTTATCCTCCTTTTTACCCTTCACCCGCTGGTACTTGCCGGCGCTTACTTCGTGCTCCCATTCGACGCGCGAGAAATTGATGCGCCACTGGTCGCCGTCCTTCGGCGGCACGGTCGTCTTGGTCAGTTCCTTCAAGCCTTTCCAGGGCCAGGCGATCTCCACGGTCCAGCCGCGGTCGGTGTCGCCCGCGTCATTGAGCGTGCCAGCGACGTGGACCGCCGTGCGCAGGCCGAGGATTTCCCAGGCATTGATCGCGTCGCCGCCGTCTTTATAAGGCCTGGGTAGCAGTAAGTCCCAGGTCGTGTTGAGAGCGTTCATTTCCAGTTCGGCGTAAAGGTGGCTGTCGCCGTCGGGGTCGAGGAAAACTTCAAAATCGTTGTCGTTGAAGATGACGCTGTCGTGCTCGCGCAGGGTGGCCCAGACGTGCGGTTCGGTCAGTTCGGCACCAATGTAAAGGCAGTCGTCGTCCCAGAGCAGCTTGACGCGCGTGCGGAAGCGCGGCTTCGGTTTCTTGGCGCCCTCGATGTCCACGAAATCGTCGGACCACGGCACGGCCTTCCAGTCGGCCTCGTCGAGTTTGCCGTCGATGGTCAATTTCTCCTTTGCCCGATAGCACACATAGCCCTTCGGTGGAACGTAGGCGGCAGGCGGCGTTTGGGGCGCGTTGTCGGCCGAGATGGAGAAAAGGGCGGCGGCGGTGACAAGGGCAAGGGCGACGAAGCAGCGGCAACACATCGGGAAATCTCCTCAAACATCTCCGGTCGGAATCGGACCCCTGATCTCACAGCGCTTTAAGAAATGCGACCAGGGCGCTTACCTCTTCCTTTGACAAATCCAAGGGACCCAGCACCGGGTCGAGATTCTTATTTGCCAGACCGCCGCGGTTATAGTATTCGACCACGTCTTCCAAGGTGGCGAGACTACCATCGTGCATGTAAGGTGCGGTCAAGGCCACGGCGCGGAGCGTCGGCGTTTTGAATTTGCCGCGGTCCTCGTCACGCTTGGTAATGCCAGCACGGCCGCGGTCGGGCGTTTCCTTGTTCCAACTGACCCCCGTGTTGTGGAAGCGCTCGTCGGTGAAGTTGGCCCCGGTGTGACAGCGCCAACAGCGGGCTTTGCTTTCGTACAGCCACAAACCTTGGCGCTGGGTCGGCGTCAGGGCGTCGTGTTCCCCCTGGGTGCGGAAGCGATCGACCGGGCTGTCGCCCCGGAGCAAAACCCGTTCAAAGCTGGCCAGGGCGCGACCCAGGTTGGTTTCCGTCAAACCGTCGGGGAAAGCGGCGTCGAAGCGCTCCTTATAGCCTTTGTCGGCCTGCAAGCGTTTCACAACGTCGGCCAGCTTGGAACCCATCTCGGCGGGATCCTCGATGGGTCGAAGTGCCTGGGTTTCCAGGGTCGTTTCCCGGCCGTCCCAAAAAAAGGCGGTGCCGTAAGCCCGGTTGAGCAACGTCGGCGCTTTCCGCGTCGTGCGCCGGCCGTGAATGCCGCTGGCCCCTCTCTCCGAACCCGCAAAGCCGCGCGCCGGTTCATGGCAGCTGGCACAGGCCACGGTATTGTCGGCCGACAGGATTGGATCGAAGAACAACTTGCGGCCGAGCTGCACGCGCTCTTCGGTCAGCGGATTGTCTTGTGGTACTTCACGGTCCTTGAGGCCGAGGGGGATGACATCGATCGGAATTTTGGTCGGCAGTGAGTCTTTGGGTACCGACAAGGGCCGGTCCTCGCCCAACGCAGTGATGCCGACTGCGGCCACGAATGCAAGGAGCACCAGACGACGGAGCATCGGGGTTCTCCTGACTTGATCCGAAATCCGAAATCCAAACAAAGCGGTACGTCATCCGAGCGCGGGGAACTCCCACGCTCCAAGGTCACCTTGAGATACTACCACAAACTCGCTTTCCCTTTTCATTTCGCCGCCTGTATTGTCATCTCTGGGTTCTCTGTGTCGCGGTGGTTCAAATCGAGGGCGTAAGCGATGGCAGAAACGGCGGAGCGGTTGGACGTGGTGGCGGTGGCGGCGCACCCGGACGATTTGGAGATCACCTGCGGCGGCACGTTGGCCAAGTTGGTGCGCCAGGGCTATCGCGTCGGTATCCTCGATCTGACGACGGGCGAACCCACGCCGCGCGGCTCGCCGGAAATCCGGGCACGCGAGGCGGAGGCCGCGCGGCAAATCCTCGGCGTCCCATTCCGACTCAACCTCGGCCTGCCCAACCGCGAGCTGATGGACTGCCCGGCAAACCGCTACGCCCTGGCGACGCAGTTCCGCCGGTTGCGGCCGACGATCGTCATTGGCACCGCCGGCCGTACGCCCGCCGCGTCGCCGGACCACAACCAGGCCCACCTGCTCATCGAGGCGGCGCGCTTCTACTCGCAGTTGACGAAATGGGACGACCGCTTCGACAACACGCCGGCGTATCGGGTGCCGCACCTGGTCTACGCCCCGTTCCCGGTGGACGCGGAACAACGGCAATGGCACGGCACGTTCGTGATCGACATTACCGACACGTTCGAGCAGAAGATCAAGGCGATCAAGTGTTACGATTCGCAATTCGACGAACCGCGTTTCGACCGGATGAGGCACTTCGTCATGGGAAACAACATCGCGACCGGCGGCCGCTGTGGCTTTGCCTACGGCGAATTTTTCGCCCTGCCGACGCCGATCGGTGCGGCGGATTTGCATTTGCTGGTAGTCGGCGCGAAGGGGCCGGCGGCACCCGTGTCGCTGCCGGGCCAGCCGGCGACGCCGTTGAAGTAACTAATTTGCAGAGCCGCGACCGTCAGGGAGTGGTGCGTCCGCCGCTCCCTGACGGTCGCGGATCTGCAAATGCTGTTCCCGCCAACATGCCACAACCGCCGTCAATGTCCTGGCCGCCGCTGTAACGCCGGGCCACCGGCATTCCCAGTTCCACCGTCAGCGCGTCGCGGAAGCGGTTGCGCTCCTCGTCCGACGGCGGCGTGAATTGGCCCGTCGCGTCGTTCACGTCGATCAAATCCAGCTTCACCGGCAGCCCCGCCGTCAACGCCGCCAACTGCTTCGCGTCCTCGGGACGCGTGTTGATGCCCGCCATCAGCGTCCAGGCCAACATGATCCGTGTGCCGGTCGCCTCGTGGTGTTCGCGCACCGCCGTCATCAACTCGCTCAGCGGATGGATATTCTCAATCGGCAGCAACGTCCGACGTTGTTCGGGGTCCGCCGATGTCAGCGACACGACCAGGCGGTAAGGCTGTCGTTCCGCGGTAAATCGGCGGATCATCGGTACCACGCCCACGGTGGAAATCGTGATCGCCGAGGCCGCGATGGCCAGGCCGCACGGCTCCGACAAAATCGCGGCGGCGCGCATCACCCGCTCGTAGTTCAAGAACGGTTCGCCCATGCCCATGAAGACCACGCCGCGCACCGGCTGCTCCGAGTCCGCCCGCACCTGCATCACCTGATCGACGATCTCCCACGCGGCCAGGTTGCGTTTGAAGCCCATGCGGCCCGTCGCGCAGAAGACGCAGCCCAGGGCGCAGCCGACTTGCGAGCTGACGCACACGACGTACTTGGGGTCGTCGGCCCGGTGCAGGAGCGGAATGCGCACCGTCTCGAACGGCTCCGGCCCGTCGGGACCGCGGAAGAGGTACTTGGCGAAGCCGTCGCGCGGCGAGACGCGTTTTTCGAGGAGGGTCAAGCGGGGAATATGGGTGTGTTGGCGGACGCGCTCCAACACGGCGGGCGAAACTTCGGGCAGATCGGCCGGCACCTCCGGCAAGCCGCGCTGCACGACGGCCGCCTGCAAGCGCCGCGCCAGCCGCTCGGTAACGCCATGAGCGGCCAGGCGTTCGTACAACCCGGCGGCGGTGTGGTCCTTGAACATGTGGGGTTCTTCCGCCGCTTGCGGCTGAGCGCTCAGCCGCAAGCGGCAAATCCGTTAGCCCATCAAATTGCGGAACTGCTCGAACAAATACCCGCTGTCGTGCGGCCCCGCCGACGCCTCCGGGTGGTATTGCACACTAAAGATCGGATAACGCCGGTGCTTCATCCCTTCCAGCGTCTGGTCGTTCAGGTTGACGTGCGTCGTTTCCAGGTCGCGCGGCAGCTTGGCCAGGTCCACCGCGAAGCCGTGGTTCTGCGTCGTGATCTCGACCTTGTTTGTCACTTGATTCAGCACCGGCTGGTTGGCACCGCGGTGGCCGAATTTCAGCTTGAACGTCTGGCCGCCGAGCGCCAGACCCAAAAGCTGATGGCCCAGGCAGATGCCGAACATCGGCTTCTTGCCCACCAGGTCGCGGATCGTTTCGATGGCGTACGACAGCGGCGCCGGGTCGCCGGGGCCGTTCGACAAAAAAATGCCGTCGGGCTTGAGCGCCAGCACGTCGGCGGCGCGGGCCGTGCCGGGTACGACCGTCACCTTGCAGCCCACTTGCACCAGGCAGCGCGGGATGTTGTGCTTCATGCCGTAATCCAGCGCGACGACGTGATGCGACGGCTTGCGTGCCGGCAAATAGGTCACAAACGGGTTGGTAAAGCCATCCGACCAAGTGGACGATTTTTGCGGAATGACTTCGCGCACCAGGTCGCGGCCGACGATGCCGGGGCTGGTGCGGGCCTTGCGGACGAGGGCGGCGTTGTCGAGGTGTGTGGTGGATAGGACGCCCGTCATCGCACCGCGGACGCGCAGCCGGCGCACCAGGGCGCGGGTATCGATGCCCTCGATGCCAATGACGCCGGCATCGCGCAAGTAATCGTCGAGACTGCCCTGCGACCGGAAATTGCTCGGAATGCGCGTCAATTCGCGAACGACAAAGCCCTCGACCTGGACGTGGGCCGACTCCTGGTCGTCGCGGTTGACGCCGTAATTGCCGATCATGGGATAGGTCATGGCGACGATCTGCCCCTTGTAGGACGGATCGGTCAACACTTCCTGATAGCCGGTCATGCTGGTGTTGAACACGACTTCGCCGCAGCGCTCGCCGGCCGCGCCGAACGCGCGGCCGGTGTAGACCGTGCCGTCTTCCAGAGCTAGTTTCGCCGCCGCCGTCATTGCGAGTGGTCCCGTGAGGTTCAAACAGCCTTCCGGGATGTTATACTCACCGCGGGGCAACTTGACACAAGCCCGAAGCGCCAGCGAGGGATGGTCCCTCGCTGGCGCTTCGGGCTTGTGTCATTCCAGGCCGCGGCGGCATTCAAACGCTCTAACGGGTTCGATCGGGTACTTGCGGCTTCGGCGGCGCGGCCATGCCCGGAATCTTGTGCCGACCTTGGACCAGTTGCCGTACGTCGTCGGTGATGAGCGGCTGGCCCTCTTTGTCGTTGATGTCGAACGGCCCCGTCGTCAGAATCCAGTCGGTGAACACGTCGGCGGAAGTCTTGGGCAACAACGGCACGAACGGCTGGATGCGCGTCAGGCGCAACTTGAGTTGTTCGTTCACCAGTTCGAGGTACTTCAACTCGACCTCGTACGTTTCCTCCTGAACGAAGTCGTCGCGGCGGAAGTCCTTGTGGCCGTCGGCCAGCAGCACCTTGTCCCGCCAAATCCGGATCGCCCCCAGACGCCCCTCTTCGGTTTTGTCCTCGGGGTCGCCCTCGTAAATCTTGACGGCGTCGCCCAGGTCGGCGGTCAGTCGGCGGGCCTCGGCGCGATTGAACAGCTTGCGTGCCATCACGGTTGTCGGCTCGGCCTCGACGCGCGCCCGGTGGTAGTGGTGCGCGAAGTTGGTCATGAGGAGGTTCGACTTGAAGTTCACCATGACGTGGTACGCTTCGTACTGCTCCCCCACTTCGGCCGACGCGTCCGGCCCCGGCGGCATCACGTTGGCACCCAGGTTGGCGTTTTGACTCCGAGCGTACGCCGCGGCCAGACGACCCGTGCGGTCTTCCGCCTCGGCGTTGGGGAACAGCAGGTGGTTGCTGTGGCCGTGAATCTCCCACATGCTGCGGGCTTTCTCCCAGGCGGTGCGCGACACTTCAATCGGATTGGCGCCGATCACCACCTTCTTGTCGCCGAACCAGTTGGGAACCTCCCAGCCGTCCTCGTCGAACCAGCCTTCCGCCTGCATGCGCTCGGCGGAGAAGCTCTGGGCACGGGCCGGGTAGTGCCGGAAGATGATCGCGGCCATTTGCTTGGGCTTGCGTTGGCGAACGCGGTTCTGCGGGTCTTTGGTCTCGCCGGAAATCTTGTCGTCGGGCGGCGGCACCGGCTCCATCGCATAGCCGTACCAGGCACGACCGACCAGGTAGGCGTCCTCGTGGTCCTTCAGCGGCACGTTGTCTTTGGAGTTCAAATCGCCCTGCTCGAACGGCACCTCTTGCCAACGTAACAGGTCCGTCCCGGGTGGCAAGGTCGGTCGCGGCGACCCCGGCCCGCCGACGGGCGGCGGCAACAGGGGAAAACGGTCGTAGGCGGCACGCAACTTCGGTTCCTTCTTCGTCCACGCGCCGAGCGGTTCAGGCGGCATGTCCTGGAAGACGGACGGCACGCGGCGGTTGTCGGCCAGGAACTGCACCACGGCCTCCGGCGTCGCGCATTTGAACTGCTGCTGGTCCTCCCGCTTGGTTTCGCGCGGGATGCCCATTTGCAGGCGGCGCACCAGCTGCGGGTGGTCCTTGCAGAACTGCTCGAACTCAACCAGGTCGATCGAGCGCGCGCCCTGTGCATCGACCGCCCAGAAGCGGTTGGGGTCGCGGTCGTTGGGCGAGATGTTGCCCAATTGCAACAGGCTGCGGAAGACGTTGGTTTCGTCGCTCTGGTGAACCTTGTGCTGGGTGTAAAAGCCGACCCAATAGCGCATGTCGGGGTTGTCGCTATTCTGGCGCTCGCCCTCGGCCAGCAGCTCGATGCCGCGCGTGACGTAGAAGTACTTGTCGTTGACGCGGTCGCACTCGGCGGAAACGTTGTAGGCGAGGTTCCAACTCTGGAACAGCCACGGCGTCATGAAGTGCGGTTGCAGCTTGGTGAGGTTGCCGACGTAGACTTCCAGCTCGTTCCACTCGTGTTTCTTTTGCTTGTCGATGGCGGTCATCCACAACATACAGGTGAACACGCCACGCGTCCCGGTGAGGCTGAGGCGCAGGGCGGAGGCGTTCAGCTGCACCTCGCCCGTGTTCTGTTCGAGCGCGGCCATGGCGTGGGCCTGGGGCTCCAGCGAATAGCGCCGCAGCGCCCACGCCCCGGTGAACAGCGCGATGATGACGCCGAGGTAAATGAGCTTGCGCGTTCGCGACTGTTGTTGAAAGGGACTCGCCATTGCAAATCTCCGGTGTCAGCCAGATCGGGTGTCGGGTGTCGGGGGTCGGAAATACGGGGAATCAAAATAGCTGTTAGCTGTCAACTGTTAGCTGTCAGCCAATTCCGACACCCGACCCCCGACACCCGATCTTACGTGGCCGACGCCACTTCTTTCCACTTCATCAAATAGTACGCCAACACGATCCAGGGCAGCACATAGCCCGCCATCAGCAGGAAGTTAATCAGGAGCTGACTCTCCGGGATGTTGAACCCCTCCTGCACGAACCGGGTGAAGTCGAACCGCTCCACGTCGGGAAACAGGTCCAGGACGCGGCGCATGCCGAAACGAACCACTTCGTCGGTCCAGAAGATCGCCGCCGTCGTCGTGTCCTGGGCAATCTCCTGGTTGGGCAGCTTGCGGTTGAAGAGCGTGAATGCCGACTGGAACGGCCCGCCGCCGTAGTTCTGGCCGAACGCCACCTCCTGCATAAAGTTCAAAATGATGCCGCCGAAGTAAAGCACCAGCCCGACCAGGAGCGTGATGACACCGCTAAGGTAGGTGCTCAGCGATACCGACACGCCGATTACCAGGATCAATTTCAGCCACAAATCGACCGCCTGCGCCTTGAAGAAATTGTAGGCGAACCAGAGCTTGTCGTTGCCGGCGTTGGGGTCGTCCTGCCGCAGCCAGAAGTCGTGCTTGGCCATGCCGACGTACTGGGTTTGACTGAGACACTGGACGCGCACTTCCAGCGGTTCCAGCGGCTGCTTCTTTACAGTGGCTTCGGTTTTGCGCTGGTCGTCCGGCCCCAGGGCGACGTTCTTGAACAGACCCGTCGGCAGGTCCAGGGCGTAGGTGTGCCCCGACGACACCGCCGTGGCCGGGACCTCGTAGTAGCCGTACTTCTCGCTCAACTCGTTGAGGATGTCCGCGTCCGAAGCGCGGTCCTTTTGGCCGCGGCGTTCCGCCAGTTCCTTCTGATACAGTTCCTTGTTGCCGGTATGGAAGTGCCAGGTGCGGAAGTCGAAGCCGACGGAGATGCCCCTCGCCTCGAACCCCTTGGTGCTGCGGAAGATGTCGAAAGTGTACTCGCAGCGGACGGTTTTGCGGTTGGCGAAGCCGGACGGCATCGAGTTGAACTGCCAAACGGCCGTGTGCGGCTCCTGGCCGCGCACGGGCCCGGAGATGTACGACCGATAACTCCACTCCTTGCCGACGTTGATGCCTACATTGTCTTTCCCCGTGTTTTCAAAGCGGAGGTCGCCCCAGATCGGGTCGCGGGCTTTCAAGCTCTCGGCGGCGGCATCCGGGTCGATCTCCCACACCAGGTACACCAGGCTGATGCCAGTCATGGTGAACAAGATGAGGCTCATGAGGGCCACGTAGCCGAGGAAGCGGCCCAGGACGATCTCGAAGCGTTCGACCGGCTTCGTCAAAATCGTGTGGATGGTTTGCTGCTTGATGTCGTTGGGGATGCTGAACGACGCCAGGATGAAGGCGGAGAACAGCAGCAACGGCGACATCACCCAGTCGACGAGTTTGATGTAGGTCCGCACCTGGTCTTCGGGCTTGGACGGCATGAACCAGCTGGCGAACAGGAAAATGACGATGAGGATCGAAAACACCCACAACACGCGCCGGCGGATGGCTTCCTTAAAGCTAAGGCGCGCCAGTGCCCCAATGCGGCGGAAGCTCAGCAACCCCAGGCCGCGGACGATGGGCAGCAAGACGGCGTAGAGCGCGCACGCGCCGCCGACGATGCCGATCACGTCGTGCCAGTGGATGCCCTTGCGCGGGACGAGTATGCCTTCTATAAATTCCGGCGCGGGCGGCGGCGCGACGAGCAGCGAGAAATAGTAAACCACGAAACAGACGATGGCGACGACCGAGGTGATGACGAAGGAGGTAACGACCCACGACGGGACGGCCTTCAGCTCCTTCTTGACGCGGATGAGGTCGAGGAAGTACAGGATGTACCAGACGATCAGCCCGTAGGTCGCGTAGCCGCCGGCGGCCTCGATCCAGTACAGAAAGCCCGGCGCCAGGTCCTTGAAGCCGAACAGTTCCCGTTCAATGGGAAGCGTCGCGAACATTCGTTGTGTTCCTATTCTTTCCGAATCGGAGGGATCGGGCGTCGGCATTGGCTGAGAGCTAATAGCTGACAGCTAATAGCTATTTTGATTCCCTCTTCCGATACCCGATCCTCCCGCCGCGTTACCGTTTTTCCTTGATCCGCGTCGGATCCCCACCATCCGGCGGTGGCGTCGTTTTACGCGGCAGCTCCTGTCCGGGCTGGAAGCGGCGGCCGGGGTGCGCCTTGCTCTCCTCGACGATGTGCAGGAAGTAATCTTCGAGCGTCGTCGTCGGGTGGCCAATGGTGTCGAGCTTGCCGCCGTGCTTGTGCAACACCGCTTCGAGGTCGGCACGCAACTCCGGCGTCAACTGGACGTCGTGCGCCCGCATTTCCACGCGGTTAATGTCCTGCAACAGCGTCTTGACCTCGCCGAACGCCTGCAATTCACCCTCGCTGAGGATCGCGATGCGGTCGCAGACGTCCTGCACGTCTTCCAGGCGGTGGCTGCACATGATGACCGTCTTGCCCTGCTTGCGCAGGTCGGCGATGAGGTCTTTCATCCAGCGCGCGCCGAGCGGGTCGAGGCCGGAGGTCGGCTCGTCGAGGATGACCAGGTCCGGGTCGTTGATGAGCGCCTGGGCCAGGCCGATGCGCTGGCGCATGCCCTTGGAGTATTCGCGCAGGTTGCGTTTGCGGTCCGCCTTGAGGCCGACTTTCTCGATGAGTTCCTGGGCGCGGCGGTCGCGCTGCCGCGGGTCGAGGTTGAACAGCCGGCCGTAAAAATCGAGCGTCTCCTCGGCGTTGAGGAAGCGGTAGAGGTACGATTCTTCGGGCAGGTAGCCGATCTTTTCGTTCTTGCGCACGTCGGCGGCGGGTTGGCCGAAGACGAAAGCCTCGCCATCGGTGGGGAAGAGCAGGCCAAGGAGCAGCTTGATGGTGGTGGTTTTGCCGGAACCGTTGGGTCCGAGGAGGCCGAAGATTTCGCCCCGGTGGATTTCGATATTAAGAGCGCGGAGCGCGACTTTCTTCTGGCGGCCCCAGAAGTCTCGATAGACTTTGGTAAGCTTCCGGGTTTCGACAATGACGTTCGGGTCCATGTGGCCACCTCGCACAACGGCAAACGACCGCGAGCCTGCTGGAACCTATTACGCAACCGATCCGGCGGGCGTTCGGCGAAAGGGGAAAAAAGCATCGCCTGCACCGGTGCGGCCGACTGTCGCCGGGCGCGAAAGCCTGTTAGTTTGAGCATTGACCATCGTAGGAAGCGCCGCCGGCTTGTGCAAGGCGGCCGGTGCGATTGCCGCTTGCGGCTAAGCGCTTCGCCGCAAGCGGCGTCCGGAGGAGGGTCGAATGCTGGAAATCGGCTGCGTCGTCGTCATTCTGCTCGCGATCTACGCGGTCGCCCGGCGGGCCGACGTGCGCCTGGTGCTGACGCTGGCCGCGCTGGCCCTGGGCATCCTTGCGGGCCAACCCCAGGCAGTGGTGCGCACATTCCTGACGACCTTCAGCCAGGAAGAGTTCGTGGTGCCGATCTGCTGTGCGATGGGGTTCGCCCACGTCCTCAAGCACACCGGCTGCGATCGGAACCTCGTTCACCTGCTGGTCAAGCCCCTTCAAACCGTGCGCATTTTTCTCATCCCCGGCACCGTCCTGATTGGGTTTTTCGTCAACATCCCAGTCATCAGCCAGGCCGGCACCGCCGTCACCATCGGCCCGGTCCTGATTCCGCTGCTGCGCGCCGCCCGCCTGTCGCCGGTGACGGTCGGCGCCGCCCTGCTGTTGGGCGCGTCGCTCGGCGGCGACTTGCTCAACCCCGGCGCGCCGGAGTTGCAGACGGTCAGTCGATCGCTCGGTGTCAGCGCGAACGACTGTGTCGCGGCGACCGCTCCCTTGCAGTTCGCCAACCTGGCCGCGGCCACGGGCGTCTTCTGGTTCGTGTGTCTCCGCGCCGAACGGAAGTACCACGCCGCCGACGTGCTGCCACTCGAACCGGCTGCCGACACCGGTCCGTTCCGCATCAACCCGATCAAAGCCTTGGTGCCGTTGGTGCCGCTCGCCTTGCTGTTTCTGTCGGGGCCGCCATTGAACCTGCTGCGGATCGACCCCGCCTGGCTGGTGGACACACGGCCAATTCCGTCCGCCGCCGGCACGGTCGGACTGCTGGGTTCCGCGGACGCGCAAGGGCCACTGCTCGCCGCCTCGGCACAGGCGGCAAACGAGGCCGTGGTCGCCGCCGACCGCCGTTTCGACACGCGCCGCATTGGGGCCGCCATGCTGATCGGCGTCACACTGGCGCTGTTGACCGGGGGCCGGGCGGCGCTGGCCGGCGGCGCAAAGGCGTTTTTCGACGGAGCCGGCTATGCCTTTACGACGGTGATCGGCGTCATCGTGTGCGCGACGTGTTTCGGCAGTGCGGTGCGGGCGGTCGGCGGCGCGGACCACCTGGCGGACCTGCTCGCGTGGCAACCGCGCTTGTTGATTCCCTGCGCGGTGGTGATGCCGCTGTTGTTCGCGGTGCTGTGCGGTTCCGGCATGGCCTCGACGCAAAGCCTGTTCGACTTTTTCAAGGGACCGGCGTTGGCAGCGGGCGTGGACGCGGTGGGCGTCGGCGGCTTGATCGCGGTGTGTGCGTCGGCGGGCCGCACGCTGTCGCCGGTGGCCCCGGTGGTGCTGCTGTGTGCGACAATGAGCGGCACGGAGCCGTTCGCCTTGGTGCGGCGCGTGTTTTGGCCACTGGCGGCGGGTGTCGGCACGGCAGTCGCGGTGCGGTGGGTGTTGGCGTCACCCTGAGGCACCGGCCGACTGTTCCTGCTCACAATTTCAACACGTCAATGATACTCCCCGCGACTTGAAATGACACAAGCCTGAAGCGCAAGCGAAGGTCAGTTCTTCGCTTGTGCTTCAGGCTTGTGCCACATTGTCCCGCGTTGAGTACAATACCCTCATTGCAACGCCCGCGCAAAGAATCGCAAACCGCGGCACGTCGGAGAACGAACCCCATGAAAACAGCTACCGCCCTTTGTCTGGCCGTGGCAGGGGTCACCCTGACCCTATTGAGCCGAACGGCCTTCGCGGCCGAGCCGGCGGCGAAACCCAACATCGTCCTCATCCTGATGGACGACATGGGGTACGGCGACATCACGCCGTTCAACCCCAAGACGAAGAACCGCACGCCGAATCTCGACCGCATGGCAAAGGAAGGCATCAAGCTCACCTCGTTCTACGCCGCGCCGGTCTGTACGCCGTCGCGCGCTCAAGTCCTCACCGGCTGCTACGCCAAGCGGGTCTCGCTGCCCCAGGTTCTCTCCCCCACCGCCGGTATCGGCCTGAGCGCGGACGAAGCGACCGTCGCCGCCT
>JBBRLG010000110.1:0-15067 GCA_038231495.1 Gemmatales bacterium
CGGCGGCAGCGCGCCAACCCGCGGGTGATCAAACGCAAGATGAGCCACTGGCTCAAAAAACGCGCGAAAGATCGCCAACATCCCCAGCCCACCAAGAAGTTCCGTCAATGTGTGGTCATCCTTAATTGAACGGTATTGGGCGTAAGCCCGACGTGTCCGGGGTCAAATCCACGTCGGGCTTACGCCCCGACGCTCGCCTGCTTGATCGTTCTACTACGCCACCATCGGCGGACAAAGTAGTACACCAAAGCTAACACTCCAACCCCTGCCGCAGCGGCGGCGAGCCACCAGCGCCAAGCCTTGCCACGCTCGGGCGGCAGCACTTTGCCGTCCAGCGTGGTAAATCCTATGGCCGACGTCTCCTGCCATGCGCCGGACGGCGAAATCAGGTAGGTCTTGGTTGCCGCGACATTCGGATTCAAGCCGGAACCGGCGGGAGGAGTTTCGGAGACCCGAACCTTCATGCCCGGCTCCGCCTTGAACGTGAAGTCGCTGTCAGCGCGAATCGTCCTTATGCCACGTCCTTTTGCGCTCGCTGCCGCAGCGTCGTCGCAAACGCCTTCGTCTCGCCGACCGCGAGCGCAATGGCCGGGCCGCTCCACGTCGCCAGGTCGGGATCGAAGCCGGCCTTCTTGCCCGCCTCCACGATGTACTTGACCAGTACACCTTCCGCACACAATCCTTGTTTGGCGAGCTGGGCGTCGTAGATGTACAGCCGCTGTTGCAGCTCGACGCCGTTGGCCGGCATCCCCCCTGCCGTCGGCCGCGCCGGCTTCTCCGGCGCGGCGGTCGGCGTCATCGGCATCGTGGCCAAACCCTGCGGCTGGGTCGGTTTCGCCTTGGTCGTGCCGTTCTGGGCCGCGACCTGTTCCTGTCGGGGGTTTTGCGGCAAAGCGTTGGCCGGCAGCGTCGGCGTCTTCGTGAACTGGCGCTTGTGTGAGTCGTAATCGGCCCACTGGTTCGTCAATCGGTAGAGGTAACGGCCGATCCCGAACTTGACCGCGGCACGCTTCAAGGCGTCGCTGAACGCGGCCTTACGGCGGTCGCCCTCGTCGGGCTGTTCGCTCGGTCCGCCGACGTCCATTTTCGTGATCCACTCGTCGCCCAGCCGCAGCCGCAGCTTGCACACGACCGCACCGTCCGGCAGCGACTCGTACTCGTCCTGCCAACCCAGGACGCCGACCACTTCGTCGAGGCGGTCCTGGATGACGCGGGCGTCGATGTAGGCCAGGGCCAGCGCCCGGTTGCCGCTGACGACGGCGGGTTTGAACTTCACTTCGCGCGCGTCGAACGGCGCCGACAGGGCGCGCGTCAACGCCTCGATTTCTTGCCGTTTTTCGGGGTTGGTGGGTGTAATCGCTTCGGGGGAGCTCATGGTTGTTCTCCTTTCTCGGCACCGGAACAACGGCTACTCTACTCGTTCCTTATAGTGTACTGATGTACCGTATAACTGTCAAGCGTGGCCGTAACCGCAGGTTCTGCCTTGTCAGTCCTTGCCGGACCCCTATGATAGGCATTTTGGTGAACGCCAGCGGAGATCACGCCAATGGGCATGCAGTGCGACGTTTGTGGAAAGAAGCCCGTGCTCGGCAACCAGTATTCCAAGCGCGGCAAGGCCAAGTACCTCGGCGGCGTCGGCACCAAGGTCACCGGCATCAGCCGGCGCACCTTCTACCCGAACCTGCAAACCCTCCAGTGCCAGGTCGGCGGCAGCGTCAAGCGGCTGCGCGTCTGCGTCCAGTGCATCCGCAGCGGTCGCATTCAGCGACCCTTGAAGCGCAAGCCGTTTTCGATGCCGACCAGCTTGTAGTAGGTATTGCCGCTTGCGGCTTTGCGCGAACCGCAAAGCCGCAAGCGGCAATACAGTGAAGAGGTGCCCCCATGTCCCTGTCGGCGGAGGAGGTCGCGTGGGTCGCGCACCTGGCGCGGCTCGAATTGACGGCGGACGAACTGGCCACCCTGACGCGCCAGCTCAGTTCCATTGTCGATTACGTCGCGCAACTCCAGCAAGTTGACACCGAGGGCGTCGAACCACTGGCCCACGCCCTGACCGTCCACAACGTCTTCCGCGACGACGAACCGACCCCGTCGCTGCCCGTGGATGAGGCGCTGGCCAACGCGCCCGACCGCCGCACGAATGCCAAGGGCGAAGCGTTCTACGGCGTCCCCGCCGTGCTCGATTGACGCCGCTGCACTTCGCCGCTTTCCAGGGACGCCTTGCCGGCGTTGTCGCCATGTCGCAGGACCTCACCGAACGCACCGCCGCCGAGTTGTTGCCCTTGCTGGCCCGCGGCGACGTTTCTGCCGAGGCACTGACCGACCAGTTCTTGCAGGCCATCCGCCAACGCGACCCCAAGGTGCGGGCCTTTCTGCACGTCGATGAAGCCGCGGCACGCGAGCAGGCGCGGGCCGTCGATCGCAAGCGCAAGCAGGGCAAGCAACTCGGCCCGCTCGCCGGGGTGCCGGTCGCGGTCAAGGACGTGCTCTGCACCAAGGGCCAGCCGACCACCTGCGGCAGCAAGATGCTGCAAAACTTCAAGCCGCCCTACGACGCCCACGTCATAACCCGGTTGCGCCAGGCCGACGCGGTGCTGATCGGCAAGACGAACCTGGACGAGTTCGCGATGGGTTCGTCTACCGAGAACAGTGCCTACCAGACGACGTGCAACCCGTGGGACTTGACGCGCATCCCCGGCGGTTCTAGCGGTGGCTCGGCCGCGGCGGTGGCGGCGTCGGAAGCGCCGCTCGCACTCGGCACCGACACGGGCGGTTCGATCCGCCAGCCCGCCAGCCTGTGTGGCGTCGTCGGCCTGAAACCCTCTTACGGCCGCGTCTCACGCTTCGGCCTCGTCGCCTTTGCCAGCTCGCTCGACCAGGTCGGACCCTTCGCGCACGACGTGACCGATGCCGCGCTCTTGCTCGAAACCATCGCCGGCCACGACCCACGCGACAGCACCAGCGTGGACAAAGCCGTGCCGGCGTACAGCCTGACCGTCAACGACCCGGTGCGGCCGTTGACCATCGGCGTGGCCCGCGAATACTTCGGCGACGGTCTCGACGCCGAGGTCGAGCAAGCCGTCCGCGCGGCACTCAAGGTGTACGAAGGCTTGGGCGCGACGGTGCGCGCGGTGTCGTTGCCGCACAGTGCGCACGCGGTCGCCACCTATTACCTCGTCGCCACGGCGGAGGCGTCGAGCAACCTGGCCCGCTACGACGGCGTGCATTACGGCCATCGCTCAAGCGGTCACGGCAGCCTGATCGACATGTACCAGCGCTCGCGCGGCGAAGGCTTCGGCCCGGAAGTGAAACGGCGCATCATGCTCGGCACCTACGCGCTATCGAGCGGCTACAAGGACGCCTACTATCTGAAGGCGTTGCAGGTACGGCGGCTGATCCGCGACGATTTCGACCGGGCGTTCGCGACATGCGACGTGGTGATGGGGCCGACGGCGCCGACGCCGGCGTTCAAGATCGGCGAAAAGAGTGCTGACCCGCTGGCGATGTACCTGTCGGACATTTACACGATTAGCTGCAACCTGGCCGGCATCGCGGGCGTGAGCGTCCCGTGCGGCTTCACGAAGGTGGGGCTGCCGATCGGTCTGCAAATCCTGGGTGCGCCGTTCGAGGAAGAGAAGCTATTGCGCATCGCCCGCATGTACGAAAAGGCGACCGACTGGCATACGCGCCGGGCACGAGTTTGACGGGCATGGAAATCAGTCCAAGCCGATTGGACGTAATCGGCCGGCCGCCTTGTTCCCACCCACCCAATCGGATACAATTGGGTTCGGAATCGAGTCCCATCCACTAGTTACCTTTCTTCGGGGAAAAATTGATTTTTTCCCCGTTCGCCAATGGACCGTTCGAGATTGCCCATGGCGCTTCAGCTTCCCGTTGTCCGACACTTCATCGCCTGCGAAGACGTCGTCTCGGACGGAAAGAGCATTACGTTAAGAAATCTCGTCCAGGCCATCGTGCCGTTGCCGGGGGAGAAATACCCCTTGATTACGGAGCGAATGGCCCTTTATGCGGTCCTCACCAATGGCCGCGGTAAGCGCTCGTTTGCCTTGGAAATGACCCGGTTCGAGCGCGGCGAGGAGGCGAGCATCAAACGCATGCCCGCGCGGGAAGTCGATGTGGGTCAGGATCCGACGGCCTTTCGCGGTCTGCCATTCCCACTTAAGGTGGTGTTTGCCAAACCTGGTCACTACACCTTTCATCTGCTTTGCGAAGGCGTCGCCATTGCCGAAGAGACGATCCTACTGAAGGAAGAGCGATGAACGATAACCATGATCCTACGAACGACTCGCCCGTGCAGATTCACTCGCCGATGGCGTTTGATTTCACTGAAGGGCAACCCCCGACCAATGAGTTCGGGAAATCGGAGGCGGAATTGACGGTGCTTCCGCCAGTCCCGTTCGACTTTAGCGAAGCGGTGGAAGTCCCCTTCCTGAAACTGACGCTCTACTTGCGCCCCGAGGCCGATCCCGCGAGCCTGTCTCTTGACGTCTTGCGCTTGATCGACGCCCTGAGTGGTTACGAGCGCGACCTAGGTGGAAAAGGCATGACGTGGGACGCGATGCGTAGCAGGGCGACGCCGGGCAGCGGTATTGTTCGCCTGGTGCTAACGCCGACCGAACTTCACGGTGCCCAGGCGCGGCTGGCGAAGTTGGCTACCGGCTTGGCAGGGGCGGCAACCCCGAATCCGACCGTGCCCTTGGAGTGGCCGGTGAACATCCCCTCTTTTGCACGTTGGGAAGCGACCGTCCGCTACGACGCAGCTTAAAAGAGCCAATTCACATCGCGTGCAGAAGGGGGAACGCAGTTCATTCCGGATGAACTGCATCCCCCTTTCACTCCCGAGGTTGTATGTCGCCCTTGCAGTGGAGTGCGTGTGGAAGAGAAGATTGCCGAAGTCGTGCGTGAACACGGTTGGTACGCCGCGAGCATCAGCGACCACCAACCGCCGTTCCTATATACCATCGGCCTTATGCAGACGAGTAACCATCCCGAATTCATCATGTTTGGGCTTGAAGCGCACAACGT
Organism: Gemmatales bacterium; assembly: GCA_038231495.1. Classification (GTDB taxonomy): domain Bacteria; phylum Planctomycetota; class Planctomycetia; order Gemmatales; family Gemmataceae; genus JBBRLG01. Next base: position 5,044 of record JBBRLG010000110.1, read on the forward strand.
CCACGCATTGTTTTCCGCACTCGTCCGTGACATCCGCAACGGCAGGTCGTTTGCGGTGGCTGGGGTGCAGTCCGTCAGCCTCGGTGGTGACGAGCACCGGGTTGGGCTCCGCCGAGTGCATCCGACCCAGTACCCGCTGTATCTCGGCTTCGCAATGGGATATTGCCGCCATATCGGCCGCATCGGCGAGTTAGAGGCCGTGCAAGCGTTCTGGCCGGACGGCGACGGCAAGTTTCCGTTCGATGTCGGTTGTGATCTGTCGGTTTGCAGCCTTCAGCCGCGGCTCGACATCGGGCTTACTCCACAAGAAATTAGGCGGTTCCAGAGTCGGTGGGAGTGATGGCACGCCTGACCAGGGCGGCAAAAAGGGTTCGGAAGTCCAATCCTGATTCGACTCCCGACCGGTTTATCCTCCCCAAAGTGTCGGTGTCCAAAACGATCATGTCCCACTCTCAGTCAACGGCCGGCCCCGACGTTGATGGATTTCCTTCAATTCGGTTTGTGAGAATGACTGGTCTGGTGGGTCAGATTGCGGTTTTTTCGCCATAGAGGTACTTGCGAACCTCGCCGATGATCCCCCCGCGTCCGTCGCGGGTCGTGGAAACCGCTTGCGTATTCATATCCCCCGTCGCGTCGTCTGAGAACAGGGCGTGCGCCGTGCCGTTGTTATAGAACTCGACGACGACCTCGCGACGGCCTGCCGAGAAGGTGACGCCGACGCCACCCATCGCCGACGGCTCGACACGCTCCGGCCCGACACCCAACTTGCCCGCCTCGATGACCAGCGCCTTCGCATTCTTGACTGCCGCCGGGCGCGGCGCCGGGGCAGCATAGCTGTCCCAGCCGTCTGGCAACTTCTTTAGCGCGTCCAGTTCGGCGAGCAATTCGTCCGACTTGCGTACGCGCTCCAGTTGCAAAGCAGAATCCCCCAATAACCGACCCTTTTTTGGCACGTTCGCACTTCCTTCCAACTGGCCGCAGCGCCGGCAACGCACATCGATCGTAAGCCCTCTGTCATGCTGGCGGCTCGCGGCCCCAACCCGGCTCGATTATACTCGCCCTTACAGACGTTGCAAGATTCCGCGTCGGCTGCCGGATGGTTCATCGGAAGGGATGCCACGCTTCTTTGTCCCTGAAAGTACCCGGTGCGTTGCCGCCGCAGTGAGGTCTTTCTTACGCCTTGCCCAATGCCGCGCGCGTCCGCTTGATAAGGTCGTTATCCGCGTGGCCGGTGCCCTTCAGGTTGAACATGCCCGCCGCCAGATAGTACGGTGCGTAGCGCGGCGAGACGTGGAAGTAATCCTCCAGCGCCGCCGCGCTGAATTTATAATCGTGCGAATCCCGGCCCTTGCTGAAGATCAGCCGCCGCGCCGCCGCCATCAGCGGCTCCGCACGCTCCGGGTGGTCCGCGAGCAGCGCCAGCGTCTTCCGCGCGGCCAGCTTCGGGTCGGCCTTCACGTCGTTGAAAATCTCCTCGACCGCCTCCGCGGCGTCTTTCTTCGGCTCGGCCTTTTCCAGCGCGTCCAGCTTCAGATCGGGCAGCTTGCCGGAACTGCTCATACTCTTGCGGAACAGCGCCAGGAACGCCGCCCCTTGCAGCAACAGCAGCCGCCGCGTCTCGTCGTTGCCGGTCGTCTGGTAGGCGAAGTGCAAGGCGTTTGTCGAGGTGACGCAGTGAATGCCGACGATGCCGGGCTGCCGCATGAGCAGCTCGCCCGCCATCAGGAACAGGCCGTCCCACAGCGAATCGGGGCTGACGCCCTTCTTCACCATCTCGACCAGCTTGTCGCACGACTCCGACTCGTTACTGGTGCGCAGGGCGGCCAGGAAGTCGGCGGTCGCTTCGGGCGACGCCTTGCCGGCGCGCCAGTTTTGGCCGAAATCGGCGGCGCGTTTGCGGTTCTCGCGCCACGGGCGGTCGGCCACGTCGTCGCCCTTGGCGGGGTTGTCGCCTTTGTGTTCCAGGAGCGCGAATGTCAGCGAGCGCACCACGGGTTCCGCGTGCCGCCAGCCGATCGTTTGCAGCGTCCGATACGAGTTGGCGGCGTAGATCGCCTTGTGGCCGATGTCGCGGAAGTCGCGGGCGCCGTAGCGCCAGAACAATTCGTAAACCTCGCCGGCACTGGCCGTGCGCACCAGCGGCACCACCGCCGCGTCCGCACCGTCCTCGTCCCAATTGTCCATCGCCTCGGTGAACCGCTTCTGCGCCGCCGACGCCGGGGCCAGCTTGCCCTCCTCGACCGCCGACATCATCCAGCCGGCGTTGCTTTTCTTGTTGGTTGCCTGGGACACTTTGAAATTGTCGAGCGCCCAGAACAACGGTAGCCAGCGGTCGTTGTCGGTTGCGGCCAGGCTCGCCAGGTGCGCGGAATTGACGACCAGGACGGCGTGAAATTGGAAGCCGACCGGCCGCGGCTTGATGCCGCGCACGCCGGCCAGGAGGACGGCACTGAGGAGTTGCTGATAACTGACGCCCGCACGGACGCGGTCGGCGACGGCTTCGAGCAGCTTGTCGCGGTCGGTGTCCTCGACGAGCCGCACCAGCGGTTCCACGTCGGGACTGAACTGCACGGTCTTGGGGTTGGCCTTGGCCTCGTCGGCGGCGAGCGCGGGCAGGTTGTTGAGGAAGCCGAAGTCGGCTACCCCCGCGGCGGCTGCGGCGGCAAGCGATCCTGTAACGAACCTTCGACGGTTGAAGGGGGTGGACATGGGGAAAGACCTCCGTCGCCGGCCTGGAGCTGGTCGCCGAACGCTTGCTGTTCGAGCGCGGACTTCTGGCGCAGACCGCGGTAGACCGCAAAGCCGAACGCTGCCAGCAGGAGGTACGGCGTACCGACCATCATGTAGATGCTGTAGTTGTACGCCATCGCTTCGCGTTGTTGGTCTTCGACCTCCGCACCGGAGGTCTCGGCAATCGCGTCGCCTCACGACGGGCAGGCGTACGCCGAGCGCGGCAACGCCAGGAGCGTGCAGATGACGACGGTTCCGAGCAACACGTACCAACGCATGGAGAGAACTCCTCTTCGGGACCATTCTATCGTCGGCGGGTGCCGATGCCTAGGGTGCCGAGCCGGCGGAATGGATACTCGATGGCGAGCGTCGAAGCGTAAGTCCGACGTGCTTCGAGTCGAATCCACGTCGGGCTTACGCCTCGACGCTCGCCCGGCAAATGATCGATGACGGTCCTACATCTGATACACCATCCAATAAACCACCACGCCGGTGACTGATACATAAAGCCAGATCGGCAGCGTCCAGTAGGCGATACGCTTGTGCCAGGCGAGCCGGTTGCTCCAACCGAGGTACGCCGTCATGAGTGCCAGCGGCGCGATCACCGCCGCCAGGACGACGTGCGTCACCAAAATCAGGGCGTACGCGCCGGCCAACCCGGAAGACGGCGACGTGGCGTGCCGCAGCTGATACTGCTCGGCAAACGACACGTGGCCGACGGTGTAGTGGTAGTACAAATACGACGCCAGGAACACCGACGACACGACGAGGGCCGACACCATGCACGCGATGTGCAGGCGCACGTTGCCGCGGCGGATCGCGGCGTAGCCGACGACGAGGAGGACGAGACTCGCCGAGTTGAGGGTCGCGTTGAGTTCGGGCAGGTTGAAGGTTGCGAACGGCAGGCTCATGGTTTTTCCCGCGCCAGGGCGAGAACCTTGTCCCGCAGGCGCTTGTAATTCTCTTCAAACTCTTTGGCCGCCAAGGCGCGGTCGTCGTCGCCGTCCACGACGCCGTTGAAGTAGCCGCGGACGTGGCCCTTTTTGTCCACGACCACCAGCCGCGGGCTGTGCATCACTTCGTTGCCGGGGCGGTGCTCGTCGCCGGTGGTTTGCTCGACCGGGACGTGAAAGCCTTCGAGCAGCAGTTGATAAATGTCCGCCTGCTTGCCGGTCAGGAACAGCCAGCGCTTGGGGTCGGCGCGGAAGGCCTCGGCATAGCGGTTCAACTCGGCGGGCCGGTCGTGTTCGGGATCGACGGTAAACGTCACGAGGCGAACGTCGTCGGCGTCGGCGGGCAGGTCGCTTTGCAAGCGTGACATCGTGGTCGTGACCTGCGGGCACGGGCCGGTGCAGCGGGTAAAGACGAACGACGCGACCCACGCCTTGCCGAGCAGGTCGGCCTTGCGGACGGTGGTGCCGTTGCGCTCCGTCAGCGCGAAATCGCCGACGGAATCCAGGTCCACGCTCTCGCGGTCCGGGGCTTTCGTGTCGCGCGTACAACCGGCGCTTGCCAGGAGGAGGCCAAGGGTTAAAGCGCCGATCAGGTTCGATAAACGAACGCGCATCAAATTGAACTCGTGGGAGTTGGACCGCCGCTTGCGGCTTTGCGCGTTGAGTCGCAAAGCCGCAAGCGGCAAGCGGCTAATGCGGCCACGCCAGGACAATGTCCGGCAACAGCACGATAATCATCATCGTGCCGACGATGAACGCCGGTAGGATCATGAAATAGAGTTTGTACCAGTCCCATTTCAGGTGCATGAAGATAAAGCCGACGAGGAGCGCCTTGACCACGGCCACGCCCATGATGATTGCCGCCCCGGTGACGCTGCCGATGCCGAAGATCGCGTTGACAATGAAAGAGACGGCCGTGAACACCGACAGCGCGATGAACACGATCAGGTAAGCCTTGAACACGCCGGCGTGGTGGTCCGGGTCGTCGTGGTCGGCGGCAAGCGTATGCGTATCGGCCATGCGTCTATCTCCAACCAGGCTCAATCGGTCACACCAGGTATAGTAACGGGAACAGGAAGATCCACACAATGTCAACGAAGTGCCAGTACAGGCCAGTCAATTCCAGCATGCTCTCGTGTTGCGGGCCGAGCTTGCCGCGCAGGCCCATCACGAGAATGATCGAAAAGATCACCAGGCCGCCGAGGACGTGCAGGGCGTGAAAGCCGGTCATGGCGAAATAACACGACGCCCACAGGTTGCCGAACGGCACCGTCGGCGCGATGTGCAGGGTTCTGCCGTCGTGTTCGGCCTCGTGCAGGATGTGGTTGACGCGCTCGCCCAGCTCGGGCGCGCCGATCGGGCTGACATAGCGCGTCTTGCCGTCCACCGTTTCGTCCTTGCCGTTCATCCGTTCGAGCAACTCGGCGCACTCCTTGACGTGCTTGTCGTCGGCGGGGCCGTGGTCCTTGATCTCCTTCAACTGGCCGCGCACGCGCTCGTAATAGTCGATCGAGGTCGCGTGGTACAGGCGTTCCTTTTCCGGACTCAACGTGCCTTCCTTGCCGGCGTCGTCCTTGCGGCTGGCAAGGCTCTCGCCTATGCGGCCGGGCAAAATGTCGTGGTCGATCTTGCCCTTGTATTCATAAGCCTTGATGCCGAGGAAAACGAAGCCGAGGGCGAGCGTCACGCCGATGAGCAGGGTGGCGCGCTGAAAGTTACGGCGGATCACGTAGAAATGGCCGAGTACCACCGTGAAACTGCTGCAAATAAGCACGAAGGTGTTCAACGCGCCGAGCCGCTCGTCGAGGTGAACCTCGTGCGGCCGCGGCCAGCGCAACGGCTCCGCGTGGCTGGGCGTGCCGTTGCGGAGGATCATGTACACGCCGATGAGGGCGGTGAAGAACATGATTTCGGTGACGAGGAACAGCCACATGGCCAACTTGCCGTTGGACATTGGCAGGCCCATCTTCACCGTCGGTTCGTCGTGTGCGGCCTGGGTCATATTTCGTCAACTTTTCGCTAGAGACATCATTTCTGCGTAACCGTTCACTGGCATCAACTTCTCCCCCCCTTACGAAGGGGGGGCGGGGGGGGGTTAAGAACGGTTGAAGTATTGCGTCATGGCGTCCTGTCCACCCCCCCTAACCCCCCCTTCGTAACGGGGGGAGTGAACGGTTAACTTCTTATTCCCTACCTGGCCGTGGCAAACCAGGTCAACGCGCCGTCGAGTAACAACAATAACAACAAACCGGGCAAGTACAGCAGCGACGCCCGCAGCACCCGGCGGGCACTTTTCAGCGAGCGGTCGCGGAAGAAACACACGGTCGTTGCCAGGAACAACAGCCCCAGCAGCAACGCCCCGGCGAAATAGATCGCGTGCGACACGCCAAGCGTCACCGGCAGCAGGCTCGCAGGGATCAGCACCAGGCAGTAGGCGATCATCCGCTGGCCGGTTAGCAGGCCGCTCGCATCGACCACCGGCAACATCTTCAGCCCGGCCCGGCCGTAATCCTCGCGGTAAATCCAGGCGATCGCCAGGAAGTGCGGGATCTGCCAGAGGAAAACGATCAGAAACAGGGCGACCGCTTCCGCCGTGATTTCACCGCGCACCGCGACCCAGCCGATCACCGGCGGCAACGCGCCGGGCACCGCGCCGACGAGCGTGTTCAACGACGACCGGGACTTCAACGGCGTGTACACGGCGACGTAACCGACGAACGTGACCGCCGCGACCAGCGCCGCCCACGGCGTCGGCAGGGCCACGGCAAGGTAGGCGACGCCGACGACGCCGAGCAGGCTGCCGAAGAGCAACGCCTCGACGGGCTGCAAGCGCCCGGAGGGCAACGGCCGGTTTTCGGTGCGGCGCATGCGCGCGTCCGAGTCGCGTTCGAGCCACTGGTTGAGCGCACTGGCACCGGCGGCGACGAGGGCAGTGCCGCAGACGGCGTTGACGAGCAGCAGCACGTCGAGCGACCGGCCCGACGCGAGCAGCACGCCAGTGGCCACCGTAAACAGCACCAGCACGGCGATACGCGGCTTGGTCAGATCGACGTAATCGACGACGCGCAAGCGCGGCAACGGCACGGCATCGGCCAAAACGCGCGAGGCCACGGCTATGCCCTCCCTTCGTGGTGCTGCACACCGTTGGTCTGGAGGGCCGGCGTCATGGCGGTCTCCGTCGGGACGGGAATGCGCATCTGCGGATACGCTTCATCGCTCTCGGCGAACGGTTCCGTGGCGGCGCGCTTCGACAAATACGACAGGACGCAACAACTGACGGCAGTGGCCAAAATCCAGGAACCGACGAGCAGGTGCAGCGTCCGCACGACGGCCCGGCCGGTCGTCACCGGCACCATGTCCGGCAGGGTCAACGAGGCGAAGCGCGTCAGAAACGCCTCGACGCCGAGCATGACCTGGACTGCCACCAACACGACCAGGACCAGCACGGGCCAGCGCAAGAGGCGGCGCAGGTCCGGGTTTTCCCAAACCGTCTTGGCCAGCCAGGCGACGGCGGCGACGACGGCGAACGCGGTCAGCAGGTGGCCCCGTTGCGCCAACGGCGTCAGCGTGTGCCGTAATAATGCGCCCCACACGAGTTGCAAGAACGCAACCGTCGTCAGAAGGAGCGACAGTCGGAAGGCGCGCGTCGCGTCTTTTGCGCCGACGGCGACCGGCGTTCGCAACAACCGCGGCGAACTGATGACCGCGATGGCGACCGTCATGCTGAAAACCACCTGGGCGAAGGTGCCGTGAATCACGGACAGGTTCGTGCCCATCAGCGCGTTGAGCTTGACGCGGAAGCCGCCGAGCAACCCTTGCACGATGACACAGCCGAGCGCCGCCACGCCCAACCAGCCGAGGCGGCGGCCGGTCCGCACGACGCACGTCCCGACGGCCAGGACAATAAACAGGCAGCCGACGACGTAGCCGGCCAGGCGGTGCGTGTGTTCGATGAGAAAGCCGGCACTGGGTTCGGTCCAGTCGATGAGGAGCAAGTGCCAGGGGTAGGTCGGCCACACCGGGTCAGCCATGCCGACGTGGAACGTCGTGACCACCGAGCCGAGCGCGAGGAGGACGACCGTTGCCACGACGGTCAGGACGGCCCAACTGTGCAGCAGCCGGTGCGGTAGCGAGGGCTTCAGAGGTAGTGCGAATTGCGGCATGGTCACGACGAAAGCAGGGCGTTTTCAGGTTTTAGGCGAGCCGGGAGCGTAAGCGACCGGAGTCTATCCGTGGAAGAACTCCGGTCGCGGGGTGCCATGCTTTGGTACTCCAAAGCATGCTTTCGAGTACGAAAGCATGGCACCCCCCTCATGTTTCAGCGATACACTCCGGTCGCTTACGCTCCCGGCTCGCCTGGGTTTCAAACTCAATGCGCCGCCGGTTCGTGCATCCCCGCGGGTTGCGCCTCGGTCTGCGGCAGGTAATCGGCATCCACGCCCGGCGGGCTGTATTCGTACGGCCCACGGCGCACAATAGGCACATGCTCGAAGTTGCCGTGGCCGGGGGGCGACGGGGCCGTCCATTCGACCGAGTTACTGTGCCACGGATTGCGGTCCGCCTTCTTGCCGAAGAACAGGCTCCACAAAAAGTTGCCCAGGAAGAGCAACTGCGAGAGGCCCAGCACGATCGCACTGATTGTCATGAACTGGTTCAGGCCGTCGTAGCGCTGCCAGGTTGTGTAAATCAGGTGGTCGGCGTAGCGGCGCGGCAAACCGCCGAGGCCGACGATGTGCATGGGGTAGAATGTGCAGTTGGCGAAGATGAACGTCAGGGCGAAGTGGACCTTGCCCAGCGGTTCGTTCATCAGCCGGCCGAACATCTTCGGATACCAGAAGTAGATGCCCGCGAAGATGCCGAACACGCTCGACATGAACAAGACGTAGTGAATGTGGGCCACGATGAAATACGTGTCGTGGTAGAACACGTCCACCGGCGTTGCGGCCATGAAGATGCCGCTTAAACCGCCGATCACGAACATCGCCACGAACGCCAGGGCGTTGAGCATCGGCGTCGTCGCTTGCAGGTTCGACCCCCAGATGGTGCCCAGCCAGTTGAACACCTTCACCGCCGACGGCAGCGCAATGAGGATGGTCGCGACCATGAAGCCGGTGCCAAGGCGCGGGTCCATGCCGCTCTGGAACATGTGGTGGCCCCAGACGATGAAGCCGAGGCCCGCAATGCCGACGATCGCGTACACCATTGGCTTGTAGCCGAACAGCGGTTTGCGGGAAAACGTCGAGATCACGTCGGACACCATGCCCATAGCCGGCAGGATCATAATGTAGACGGCCGGGTGCGAATAGAACCAGAACAGGTGCTGCCACAGCAGCGTCTGACCGCCGCCCGGCATCGACGCATAGTTGCCGATCACGGCCCCGCCAGGCGGCAAAAAGAAGCAGGTGCCGAGCGTCTTGTCGAGCAGTTGCATGACGAGGGCGACCGTCAACACGGGCAACGCCATCGCCTGCAAGATCGCGGTAATGAACATCGACCACACGGTCATCGGCATACGCATCAGGGTCATACCGGGGGCGCGCATGTTGATGATCGTCGTGATGTAGTTGACCGACCCCATCATCGACGACACGCCGACGCACACCAGCGCCAGCAGCCAGCAGACCTGGCCCCAGCCGTTGCCCGACATCGTGGGCGAATTCATGCCCTGGACGAAGGGTAACTTCAAACTGGACAGGAGCGCGTAAGAAGTCCAGCCCGCCCCCGGCGCACCGCCTTCCACGAAGAACGCCGACAGGATGAACGCGAACGCGGGCCACATGAACCAGTACGACATCATGTTGAGCTTCGGGAACGCCATGTCCGGCGCGCCGATTTGCAGCGGGATCAGGAAGTTGCCGAACGCCCCGGTCAACAGTGGGATAATCACGAAGAAGATCATGATCGTCGCGTGCATGGTGAACAGCATGGTGTAGAAGTCGGCGGACATGCGGCCGCCCCACTCCTTCGGATACCAGCTGCTCAGGATCGGGATGTTGGCGGCGGGCCAGGCAATCTGGATGCGCACCAGCAGCGCCAAGAGACCGCCGATGAACAGGAAGATGATGCCCGAAAACAAGAACTGGATACCGATGACCTTGTGGTCCTCGGAAAAGATGTATTTGCGAAGGAAACCCAGCTCGTGGCCGTGGGCGTGAGTTCCGGGTGACTGGCTGACGCTCATAGCGATCCTCAATGAGGCGAACGTTTGGTCTATTGCAAAGCCGCAAGCGGCAATTTTAGTGATCGAGTACTCCCCCCCTTACGAAGGGGGGGCGGGGGGGGTTAAGGACCGTTCAAGGTACTCAGTCCTGGCGTGGGGGGGCACCCCCCCCCCCCCCCCA
>JBBRLG010000111.1:0-15008 GCA_038231495.1 Gemmatales bacterium
CCGAATGCCCCGAAGATAGCACGAAAGTGGCGCAACTCCTCTAACTGCCGACGTTTGCGCACTCAAATCTGCGCGACTATCCTGCACTGCTGCGAATACAAGAGTTTGCGAGTGCATCTGTGGCACTGAAATCTAAGCCGTTTGCATCACGGTGTATACAGACCGTGCATGATGCAATGCGCAGACTGACGTGTCGTAAGATATTACGCAGAAATAAGTTGTGCCCTATCTCCGGGGCATTCTACGCTGTCCCCTTTTCTTGTCTGCGCACGCCACCGGACCTTGGGTACGAGAGATTTGCTCCGCCCGTAGCCATGTTGTCTTCATTCAAACGACCAGTTGCTACGCGAACGCAAAAACGCCGCGATCAAGTCCGAACGGCGTGTCGGGTAACCGGCCCCTTTGCGGAGTCCTCTTCCAGGAGCTCATGCACTCCGCGGGTACGGATGACGTAACGGGGACGGGCGTTTGGGAGTCTGGTCGATTTCCCTTGCACCCAAAGGGGCAGCCGGAAACGGAAAGGTTTGGACGCTGGCGAGATTGCATTAAAGTGTTTGCTGTGGCGGGCAGGCAGCCTTATAGTCGAAGGAATCCAGTTCCGCATATTCCAGCCAACGAGCGGCCATGCCTCCCGACGAGTCGATCACCAACTGGGTCAGCCAACTCAAGGCGGGTGACGCTGAAGCCGCGCAACCGCTGTTCGAGCGCTATTTCGGGCAAATGGTGCGACTGGCCCGTGCGCGGCTGCGGGGCCAACCGGGCCGCGTTGCGGACGAGGAGGACGCGGCGTTGAGCGCCTTCGACAGTTTCTGCCGGGGTGCGGAACAGGGGAAATTTCCGCAGCTGAAAGATCGCGACAACCTGTGGCCGTTGTTGGTGGTGATAACCGACCGCAAGGCGGTGAACCAGGTGCAGCACGACCGCCGGCAGAAGCGCGGCGGTGGCACGGTGCAGGGCGAATCGGCCTGGCACGACGGCAAGGCGGCGGGCGACGAGCGCGGCATCGAGCAAATGGTCGGCGCGGAGCCCACGCCGGAGTTCGCCGCCCAGATGGCGGAAGAGTGCCAACGGCTCCTTGCCCGGTTGCCGAATGACGCCCTGCGACATGTGGCCGTGTGGAAGATGGAAGGATTTACCAATGTGGAGATCGCCGCGAAGCTCGGCTGCGTTGAGCGTTCGGTGGAACGCAAGCTCGAACTTATCCGCAGTCTCTGGAAGAAGGACGTTGCATGAACGACGAGTTACCGACGCGCGACGGGCCCCTGCCCCCGGAACTGGCCCAGCGGGTGGACGCCGCCTGCGACCGCTTTGAGGCCGCGTGGCGGGCGGGGCAGCGGCCGCGCATCGAGGACTATCTCGGCGAGGCGGAGCAAGACATCCGCCCCGTGCTGGCCGGCGAGTTGATCCTGTTGGAGATGGCCTATCGCCGGCAATTGGGGGAAAACCCTCAGCCGGAGGAGTATCGGGCACGGTTTCCGGGCGCCATTATCGACCCGGAAAAGCCTGCCGCGGCAGACTACGTCACACGCGATATCGAGCAACGCGCAGCGCTAATCGACTGCGGGCGGCTGTCGGCGCTGCCCATGATCGGGGAGGAGTTCGGGGGCTGCCGCATCCTCGCATTGCTGGGTGAGGGCGGCATGGGCATCGTTTACCGGGCCAAGGAGTCCGTGCTCCGCCGCGAGGTGGCGCTCAAGGTTATGAAACCCGAGGTCGCCGCGCAGCTGCAGGCGCGCGAGCGGTTCCTGCGCGAGGCGCGGGCCATGGCCGCCCTGCAGAACGACCACGTCGTCCAGGTCCACCAGGTCGGCGAGGTACACGGCATACCCTTCCTGACAATGCCCTTGCTCTTGGGGGAAACGCTCGCCGACAGGCTGAAGCGGGACGGAGCGCTGCCGGTCGCCGACATCCTACGCATCGGCCGCGAGGCGGCGGCGGGGCTGGCGGCGGCGCACGCGCGACGCCTCATCCACCGGGACGTCAAGCCGGCGAACATCTGGCTCGAAACGACCGGTGACGAGCCTGCGGTGTCGGGCCGGCCGGGGCGCGTGAAGCTGCTCGACTTCGGGTTGGCTCGCGACCAACGCGGTCTCGACCCCGTCACGCTGGAGAGAGTACGCGTCGGCACGTTGGGGTATATGTCGCCGGAGCAGATCGAGGGCGCGGAGTTGGACGCGCGTTCCGATCTATTCAGCCTGGGCGTGGTGTTCTACCGCATGACGACGGGCGTAGCGCCGTTCCAGGGCGCGACGATGACGGCCGTGTTTCGCTCGACGTTGCACGATACGCCGCCGGCTCCGGTGCAGCTGCGGCCGGAAGTTCCGCGGGAGTTATCGGAGTTAATTGCACGACTGCTGGCGAAGGATCCGCAGGTGCGGCCGGCGTCGGCACGGGAAGTCGCCGAGGTGCTGCAGCGCTTGCAAGCCGGCGTAACCGCGGACAAACCGCTCCCGCCGCCACCCGCCGCTGTTCCGCATCGACCCCGCTGGTTCTTGCCCGTGGGCGCCCTAGGCGCGGCGGCGACAATCCTTCTGGCCGTGGCGTTCATCGTCTGGTTGCGCAACCGACCCGCAGCCGAGTTGGCCGAGGTGCCGCTGCAATTGCAACTGAGCCTTCAGGCGAAGAAGAAGGATAACGACGCTCTTGTTTCGATCGGAGAACCGAGCGTGTTGCCGCTACAAGCCGGCGACGCGCTGCGCGTCGAGGCGCGAACCGCGACGCCGGCCTATTTCTACGTGCTGAACATGGACGCCGAGGGCAAGGTCTGGCCAATGTATCCCTGGCGCGGGAACGACTGGGACGACCTCCCGGAGGAGAAGCCGCGCGATTTCTTCTGCATTCCCGATCCGGCCAAGGGCGACGCCGCGAAACTGCAAGCGGGGCCGTCGGGCATCGAGTCGGTGGTCGTGCTGGCCCGCGCGAAGCCACTGACCGCCGCCGAACGTCAGCAACTGCGCGACATGCTTGGCGCGTGGCCGAAGGAGCAGGGGACGTTCGACCCGCTGCGCGCTGCCGTGACGATCGGCGGGGACCAAGTTACCTTTGCCGACGCCCGCGATCGGGATGTCCGCGGCGCGATCAACCCCGGGGACGGCGTGGAGCTGAAAGATCCCGTGCTGCGCATGCGACGCTTGCTTCAGGGGGACGTGCGTGCGCTGAACGTCTCATCGCGCGGCGTCTGCTACACGTTCAAGGGTGAATGACGTCGAGTCTGTCGGAGAAGCGCCGGTTGGCCGAGTGAAGTGTACGCGGAGGTCGTGGATGAAGAAGAACCAAGCCCTGTCGCCGAGTACCTCGAAGACTCCGGTGGTGGCATCGTTCGTCGAGATTGCCGCGTTGATCTTGCGCGCGCGGGAACGCAGTTTTCAAGCCGTCAACACCACCCTCATCGATTTGTATTGGCAGGTCGGCGCCTACATCAGCGGCAAATTGGAATCGGCCGCCTGGGGAGAGGGCGTGGTCGAGCAGCTGGCCGACTATCTCGCCCGGCAGCACGCCGATCTCAAGGGTTTTACGCGACCGAATCTCTTTCGGATGCGGCAGTTCTATGAGACGTATCGAGCCGACGAAAAAGTCTCACCACTGGTGAGACAATTGCCCTGGACGCACAACCTGCTGATCCTCAGCCGGTCCAAAGTCCCGGAAGAACGGGAATTTTACCTGCAACTCGCCCTGCGCGAACGCTGGAGCAAACGCGAGTTGGAAAGGCAGCTCAATGGGGCGTTGTTCGAGCGGACCGTGCTCGCGCCGCCAAAAGTGTCACCAGCGCTGACACAATTGTATCCCGATGCTGTGTCGGTCTTTAGGGATAGCTACCTCGTCGAGTTCCTCGACCTGCCCGCGGTGCATTCGGAAGACGATTTGCAGCGCGGCCTGGTGGCGAATTTGCGCCATTTTCTGCTCGAACTCGGCGGCGACTTCACGTTTGTCGGCGAGCGCTTCCGGTTGCAAGTCGGCGGCAAGGATTTCTGGGTGGATCTGTTGTTCTTTCATCGTGGCTTGAACTGCCTGGTGGCGTTCGAGTTGAAGGTCGAGGAGTTTGAACCGGGTCACTTGGGCCAGTTGCAGTTTTATCTCGAAGCGCTCGACCGCGACGTTCGCAAGCCGCACGAGAACCCGACCATCGGCGTTCTCTTGTGCGCCACCAAGGACCGGGAAGTCGTGGAATACGCGCTGAGCCGCACCCTGTCGCCCGCCCTGGTCGCCGAATACCAAACGCGCTTGCCGGACAAGAAACTCCTGCAGGCCAAGCTGCACGAGTTCTACACGCTCGCCGCACCGACAACGGAGAGCAACGCTGGCCCTACCGTGCGCCGGCCCCGAAAAAAAGGCGTGAAATGAGCGGCCTGTTACTGAACAGAGCCGCGACCACTCAGGGAGCGGTCGCGGCGGGTCCATTGGCGAGGATACATCCATGATGACGATGCTGCGTGCGGTGGTGGCGGGTATGTTCGTGGTGGCGTGGACGCTGTCGGTGCCTGCGCAAACCGAGAAGCAACCGGAATGGACCGCAGAAGAAAAGGAGCTCGCGGACAAGGCGACGAAGCTAAACGCGGACTCATTTTCGCTGTACGGCATGGGAAAGACGCGGGAGGCGGCCGAGAAAGTTGCCGAAGCCTTGCAGATCCGTAAGAAGTTGTATCCTCCGGAGCGCTTCAAGGACGGCCACCGCGAACTGGCAATCAGCCTGAATAACATGGGCATGTTCTTGACATCACTTGGGGAGCCGGCCAAGGCGTTGACCTACTCCGAGCAGGCGTTGGCCATGAACCAGAAGCTGTACCCGCCGGATCGCTTCAAGGACGGCCACCGCGAACTGGCAATCAGCCTGAATAACATGGGCATGTTCTTGACATCACTTGGGGAGCCGGCCAAGGCGTTGCCCTACTTGGAGCAGGCACTGGCCATGAACCAGAAGCTGTACCTGCCGGAACGCTTCAAGGACGGCCACCCCCAACTGGCAACCAGCCTGAACAACATGGGCGGTGTGCTGAAATCGCTGGGGGAGCCGGCCAAGGCGTTGCCCTACTACGAGCAGGCGCTGGCCATGTTCCAGAAGCTGTACCTGCCGGAACGCTTCAAGGACGGCCACCCCCAACTGGCAACCAGCCTGAACAACATGGGCGGTGTGCTGAAATCGCTGGGGAAGCCGGCCAAGGCGTTGCCCTACTACGAGCAGGCACTGGCCATGAACCAGAAGCTGTACCCGCCGGAACGCTTCAAGGACGGCCACCCCGAACTGGCAAGGAGCCTGAACAGCATGGGCGGTGTGCTATGGTCGCTGGGGGAGCCGGCCAAGGCGTTGCCCTACTTGGAGCAGGCACTGGCCATGAACCAGAAGCTGTACCCGCCGGAACGCTTCAAGGACGGCCACCCCGAACTGGCAGGCAGCCTGCACAACATGGGCGTTATACTGCAGTCGCTAGGGGAGCCGGCCAAGGCGTTGCCCTACTACGAGCAGGCGCGGGCCATGTATCGCAAATTCGGGAGCCGCGAGATCGGGAAGGCTTCCGAGGCCCAGGCGCTGGCCTACCGCCGTGCTCAACCAAGAACGCGAAACGCCTACCTGTCGGTCGCCGTAAACTTAGCGCCGTCTGCCGCGGGCTACGCTCCCCTCTGGTACACGCGCGGCGAAATGCTGCCCCTGCTTCAGGCGCGACATCAAGGCGTCCTCGCGCAACTCGCGGGGTCCGCCGAAGTCCGTAAGGATTACGAGGACCTCATCGTGGTCCGCCAGCAGATCAGTCGCTTGCAAAGTGAGCTCCCCAAAGATGAAAAGGCGCTCAAGGACCGCGACAAACAGTTTGTGGACCGGAACGAGGAGCAGGACAAGCTCGAGCGCAAGCTCGCCGCGGGGTTGCCGGAGTTCAAACGGCTCCTGGACATGGCCGAGAAGGGCCCCGCCGATCTCGCCAAGGAACTGGCCAAGAACGCCGCCTTCGTCGATTTCATCCGCTACGCTCATTACGAGAAAAGCAAGTTCAGCGAGTGGCGTTACGTTGCCTTCGTGGTGCTGCCGGGCCAAGAGCCGAAACTCGTCCGGCTCGGCGACGCGCAACCGATCGAGGCCGCTGTCGCCGCGTGGCGCGGCCATATCACCCAGGAGACAACCAGCCTCGCGCCGGCGAAGTTGCGCGAACTCGTCTGGGACAAGATCGCCAAGGAACTGCCTGCCCAGACCAAAATCGTTTACCTCTGCCCCGACGGCGACCTGGCGTGGATGCCGTTCGCCGCGCTGCCGGGGGCCAAGAAGGGAACCATTCTGCTCGAAGATCACGCCCTCGCGGTCGTCCCCAGCGGACAATGGCTGCTCGAACAACTGCTGTACCCGTCCAAGCCCGGCGACGGTCCCGAGCGTGTGCTGGCGGTGGGCGACGTGGCCTACGGCAATCTCGGCGATAAGGGCAAGACCGAGTACAAGGCGCTGCCCGGCACGGGACGCGAGCTGAAGCGCGTGCTGGAGGCGTTCGGCCGCGACTCTAGCGACGGTTTAACGGGGAACGCCGCCAGTACCGCCGCGGTGCGCGAGCAACTGACGAACGTGCGTTACGCCCACTTTGCGACGCACGGCTACTTCGACGTGAAGAGCTTGGGCGACGAGCGCAAGCGCCACAAGGACTACCTGGAGAAGTGGACCCTCCGTGACGACAACCAGCGCGCCGGCCTGGGTGGTCGCAACCCGGCGGGCTACGTCGGCCTGGTGCTGGCGGGGGCGAACGACCCGACGAAGGCCGGGCCGGACGGCGGCGTCCTCACCGGGTTGAGCGTCGTCGATCTACCGCTGGAGAACCTGCGGTTGTGCGTCCTTAGCGCCTGCGAGACCGGCCTGGGCGACCTGACCGAAGGCGAGGGCGTCCTGGGCCTGCAGCGGGCGTTCCACGCGGCCGGCTGTCCGAATGTGGTCGGCTCGCTGTGGAAGGTGGACGACGAAGCCACGGCGGCGCTGATGGCGCAGTTCTACCACGAGTTGCGCATCAACAAGCGGTCGCCGCTGGAGGCGCTGCGCGAGGCGCAGTTGACAGTGTACCGGCACCCGGAGCGTATCCCGGCGCTGGCGGGCAGCCGCGGGAAGATCGACCAGGAGGACACGGTGAAGCAGGGGTCGAAGCCGCCGGAGCCGAAGCCGGGCGAGACGCCGAAGACCACGCCCGTGCGGCTGTGGGCCGCGTTCGTACTATCCGGCAAAGGTTAAGGCGCGGCTCCGCGGCGTGTCGGTCTGGCACCGCCCCCGGTAACGCCCGGCCAACGAACCGGGCCGGCCGCCGCGCCCTGCAAGCGACGCACCAATTGCTTGTGCCAATCGTGCTGTTTGGGTAGCACGACGCTTAGGGCGCGGGCAAGAATAACTTCGTCAGAGCCGCGGCCGTCAGGGAGCGGGGAACCCCACCGCTCCCTGACGGTCGCGGCTCTGACATACCTAGGTCACTGACGAAGTTATTCTTGCCCGCGTCCTTACCCGACCAAGCTCCCTCTTGCGTCCCCTTTGACCGCGCGGCCTCGGACAACCTACCCACCCTTGCCAAAGCGCAAGAATTTGGCAAGGGTGGGATTTTGGCACGCAGGGACCGTTTGGGGCAGACACCGGCGCTGATATACCCTTGCCAAAGGCGCGGCAAAGAGTGGCAAGGGTGGGTGGCAAGGGTGCCTTCCTACTTCCACGCCTACTCCACGGTCGGTTTCGGCGGCAGTTTCATCCGTTGGGCGGGATACCGGCGGCGGGAGCCTGGGCCGAGGCTCCCGCCGCCCCTCCGGGGCTTAACCACCTTTTGAGATCGATATTACCAGGGGTTTGCGCCCCTGGCTACATTCTGCCGCCCCTTCGGGGCGAAATCCCGACAACCTCGGGCGCACCCGGAACTTTTCTACAAAGCAGGACGCAGCTCTTTTTGGAGAACGAGGGTGGGAAGTCGTTCCGTCGATTCACGAACGCCAGGCATTTGCCGGCCTGGCCGGCGACCGTCAAGTTGCCGTCGTTGATGGTCAGCGGTTGTCGAGGGTCAGGACGTTGGCGGCGCTGGCGGAGACGGTAATCTTTGCGGTCCGGCACACTCGGCGGCACTCAAACCAGCTGGCACGCCTCGTCGAAGCTGAGACGTGGCGCGCGCGGGTAGACCTTGCTCGCATCGCCGTGGCCGAGGTTGCAGAGGAAGTTGGATTTGATCGTCGTGCCGGCAAAGAACGCCTCGTCCACCTTGGCGTTGTTGAAGCCCGACATCGGCCCGCAATCGAGGCCGAGCGCGCGCGCCGCCAGCATGAAGTACGCGCCCTGCAACGACGAATTACGCAGCGCAAGGTATTCCAGCGCCTTCGCCGGCAGGTCCTTGAACCACGCCTGCGCGTCGGCGTGCGGAAACATCCTCGGCAACTTTTCGTAGAAGTGGACGTCCATGCCGATGACGGCGACGACGGGAGCGCTCATGGTCTTGTGTACGTTGCCTCCATCCAGGCAGGGCTTTAGCTTTTCCTTGGCCGCCTGTGACTTAACAAACACCACGTGCATCGGGCACATGTTCGCGGAGGTCGGCCCCATCTTCGCGAGGTCGTACACCTGCCGCAACAGCGCGTCGTCCACCGGCTCGTCCAGCCAGACGCTGTGCGTGCGGGCGTTGCGGAACAGCAAGTCCAGACTTTCGTCGCTTAACGTGTTGCTCATCATTGGCACTCCTCGCGCGATTTGTGCATTGCCTACCCCGACCGGTGAGCAATCATTGTACACTCACCCCGGCTTAGAATGACACAAGCCCGACGCGCAAGCGAGGGACAGACCCTCGCTTGCGCGTCGGGCTTGTGTCAAGTTGCCCCGCGCCGAGTATAGTGATACTCTTTGCACGCCAGCGCCGTCAGTTGGGTGGGTGTGTACCCACTTATTTGTGAATCGACCCCGAAAGGCTTGCCATGAAGCAACCGTCCCTTCGCACCCTGCCGTTCGTGTCCGTCTTCGCGGCCGCCCTCACCGTTGCCGGCTGTTCCCAGGCACCGCCGGACATGACCGCGCCGCCTCCCGACGTAACGGTCGGCGTGCCCGTGGAGAAGGTCGTCACCGATTACAACGACTTCACGGGCCGGACCGCCGCCGTCGAGGCGGTCAAGGTGCGCGCCCGCGTCTGGGGCTACCTCAAGGAAATAAAATTCACCGAGGGGGGGCTGGTCAAAGAAGACGATACCCTCTTCGAGATCGACCCGCGGACTTATCAAACGGCGGTCGATCAGGCCGAAGGGCGGCTCACCCTCGCGGAAGCGCAACTGTCCCAGAACGAAATTGAGGCGAACCGCAACCAGTCCCTGCGCCCCCGCGGCGGTGTGAGCCAGGAAGACCTGGAGCGTTCCTTGACCGCCAAGGCGACCGCTGCGGCTTCCGTGGCGTCGGCCAAGGCGGACCTGGCGCGGGCGCGGCTCGACCTGGGTTACACCAAAGTGAAGGCTCCCATCAGCGGTCGGATCAGCCGGGCGATGGTGACGAAAGGCAACCTCGTCGAATCCGGCGAAATGGGCGGCACGGTGCTGACGACCATCGTGTCGGTCGATCCCATCTACACCTACTTCGACGTGGACGACCTGACCTATTTGCAGGTTCGCCATCAGATCCGCCAGCGCGAAGGGCGGTCGGGTTCGGAGGTGCAGCCGGCGGTCGAACTCGGCGTGGTGAACGAGACCGGCTACCCTCATCGCGGCGTCATCGACTTTGTGGACAACCAGATCGACCCCGGCACCGGCACCCTGCGCATGCGCGGCAAGTTCGATAACAAGGACGGGTCGCTAACCCCCGGCCTGTTCGCACGGGTCCACGTGCCGCTCGGCGAGTCGCACAAGGCGCTGCTCATCACCGACCGCGCCGTCGATACCGACCAGGGTAAGAAGGTCGTCTACGTCGTCAACGACGCCAACCTGGTCGAGAAACGCGAGGTCAAGCTCAGCAAGTTGCACGACGGCCAGCGGGAAATCGTGTCCGGCGTCAAGGCCGGTGAGCGCGTAATCGTGGACGGCATCCAGCGGGCGCGCGAGGGTATGCCGGTCAATCCCAAGTAGTCCGTTGTCCTCGTTTGTCCGTTGTCAGTAGTCCGTTGTCCGTTGCAAATACAGCCGGACCACGACTGACAACGGATAACGGACAACGGACAACGGACAACAGACAGGAGATGCCGTGCTGGCCCGCTTCTTCATCGACCGCCCCGTGTTTGCCTGGGTCATCTCCATCCTCATCGTGCTGGTCGGGTTGATGTCGCTCATCAGCCTGCCCATCGCCCAGTACCCGGACATCACGCCGCCAACGATTCAGGTCGCGTGCGCGTACCCCGGCGCCAACGCCCAGGTCGTCGCCGACACCATTGCCGCGCCCATCGAGCAGCAGATCAACGGCGTCGAAAACATGATGTACATGTCCTCGCAGTGCAACAACGACGGCTCGTACACGCTCACGATCACGTTCAAGCTCGGCGTCAACCTCGACACCGCCCAGGTGCTCGTGCAGAATCGCGTCGCCCAGGCCATGCCGACGCTGCCCGACGTGGTCAAGGCCACTGGCGTCGTCGTCAAGAAGCAGTCGCCCAGCATTCTCCTCGTCGTCAACCTCTACTCCGAGATCAACCCGCAAACCGGCAAGCCGTACTACGACCAGCTCTACCTGAGCAACTATGCCACCATCAACGTCAAGGACCCGCTTGCCCGCGTGGACGGCGTCGGCGACGTGTTGCAGTTCGGCCAGCAGGATTACAGCATGCGCGTGTGGCTAAACCCCAACAAGCTGTCGTCGCGCAACCTGACGGCCGGCGACGCGATCAAGTCGCTGCGCGAACAGAACGTGCAGGTGGCCGCCGGACAGATCGGCCAGCCGCCGGTGCCCGCCGGCCTTGATTTCCAGTACACGATGGGCACCCAGGGCCGGCTGCTGGAGCCGGAGCAGTTCGCCAACATCGTCCTCAAGACCGGCCCCGACGGCGAAGTAACTTACCTGCGCGACGTGAGCCGTTCCGAGTTGGGTGCCCGCAGCCAGGACACACGCTGCCGGCTCGACGGCAAGCCGTCCGTTGGCATGGCCGTCTTCCAGCTGCCCAGTGCCAACGCCCTCGAAACCGCCGAGCGCGTCCGGTCGCGCATGCGCGAACTGCATTCGCACTTCCCCGACGAACACCTCAAGTTCGCCATCGTCTACGACACCACGCCCTTCATCCACGAGTCGGTTGACGAGGTTTTCAAGACCCTGTGCATTGCCGTCATCCTCGTGGCCATCGTCGTGCTGCTATTTTTGCAGGATTGGAAGGCGGTGCTGCTGCCGTTGATCGACGTGGGCGTGTCGCTCGTCGGCACCTTCGCCGTGATGAAGCTGCTCGGCTTCACGCTCAATAACCTGACGCTGTTCGGCCTGGTGTTGGCCATCGGTATCGTCGTGGACGACTCTATCGTCGTGCTGGAAAACATCGATCGCTGGCTGGCGAAGGGTCTGAACATCCGCGACGCCACCCTCAAGGCGATGGACGAAATCACCGGCCCGATCGTCGCCATCACACTCGTGCTCAGCGCCGTTTTCTTGCCCAGCGCCTTTTTGGGCGGCATCACGGGCCAGTTCTTTCGGCAGTTCGCGCTGACCATCGCGGCGTCGATGATCATCTCGGCGGTCAACGCCATGACGATGACGCCGGCCCGCGCCGCGGCGATCTTCGCGGGCCGCAAGCACGGCGTCGTCGGCCACGGCGACGGCCGCGAGGCGCTGCCCTGGTGGTTCTTCGGCCTTCTCTGCGGTGCCGTGTCCCTCTGGCTGCTGTGGCCCTACGCCGCCCCGCGCTTCGGCCTCGGCGAAGGCCAGGAAAGTCCTTACGGCGAACCCGGCAGCCTGAAGGTGATGGCCGTGACGTACGGGTTGTACCTGGCCCTGTTCCTGCCCGGCGCGCTCGCCGGCGGTGCGATTGGTTTCCTCATTATCCGGCCGGTGAATTGGGCACTGGGGTGGTTCTTCCGCGGGTTCAACTGGGCCTTCGACCGGGCGACCCAACTCTACGGGCGAACGGTGGCCTGGACCTTGCGCCTGAGCGCACTCGTGCTGCTGCTCTATGCCGGCTTGCTGGGCCTCACCTACTTCGGCTTCACGACGATACCCGGCGGCTTCATCCCCAACCAGGACAAGGGCTACCTCATCGTCAACGTGCAACTGCCCGACTCGGCCTCGCTCGACCGCACGGTCGTCGTCATGGACGAGATGCAAAAGATTATCGCCGAGACCGAGGGCGTCGATCACACGGTGGACATCCCCGGCCAGTCGTTCGTGTTGGCCGGCGTCAGCTCGAACTTCGGCACGACCTTTATTACGCTCAAGCCCTTTCACGAACGGCGGTCGCCGGACCTGTATTCCGAGGCAATCGCGATGAAGCTGCGTGAGAAGTTCGGCACCCGGATCGCGAGCGCGCAGACCCTGGTCTTCGGCGCGCCGGCGGTGGACGGCCTCGGCAACGCCGGCGGCTTCAAGCTGATGCTCGAAGGCACCGGCAACGTGGACCTCAAGGCAATGGAGAAGGAGACGGTCAACTTCTGCGCCGCGGGCGGTGAGCAGCCCGGCTTCATCGGCCTGTTCAGCAGCTTCCGCGCGTCCACGCCCCAGCTTTACGTGGACGTGGACCGGGTCAAGTGCAAGACGATGAAGGTGGAGCTGAACGACGTTTTCGACACTTTGCAGGTATTTTTAGGTGGTTACTACGTCAACGACTTCAACAAGTTCGGCCGCACCTGGCAGGTGAACGTTCAGGCCGACGCTCCTTTCCGCGTCAACGCCGACGTGGTCAAGCAGTTCAAGGTGCGCAACGCCAACGGCGACATGGTGCCGCTCGGTGCCGTGACGACGGTGCGCGACGAAGTGGGGCCGGTGTTCATCCTGCGCTACAACTCCTACACGGCGACCGCGATCTACGGTGCCACGTTCCCCGGCGTCAGCAGCGGCACCACGATCGACACGATGGAGCGGCTGGCGAAGCGCGAGTTGCCGCGCAACATGACCTACGAGTGGAGCGAGCTAACATTTATGCAGAAGGAGGTGTCGCGCACCACGTCGCTGCGCGACCTGCTGCAAAATCCGTTCATGGCGTTCGTGGGCGCGGTGGTGCTGGTGTTCTTGGTGCTGGCGGCGCTGTACGAAAGTTGGTCGCTGCCGCTGTCGGTGATCCTCGTGGTGCCGATGTGCCTGTTGTGCGCCCTGGCCGGCATCTTCCTTGCGAAGATGGACCTGAACATCTTCGTGCAAGTCGGCTTCGTCGTGCTGGTGGGCCTGGCGAGTAAGAACGCCATCCTGATCGTCGAGTTCGCGCGCGACCGGCAGACAGAGGGCGAAACCCTGTTCGCCGCGGCGGTGGAAGCGGCGCAGGTGCGGTTGCGGCCGATCGTCATGACCTCGCTGGCGTTCATCCTCGGCGTGCTGCCGTTGGTGTTCGCGTCGGGTGCCGGCGCGGAAATGCGGCGGACGCTGGGCATGGCGGTCTTCGCGGGCATGATCGGCGTGACGCTCTTCGGCGTCTACCTCACGCCGGTGTTCTTTTACGTGGTCCGCAGCCTGACGGTCGGGCGTGCGCCCGCGCCGGCCGAGATGAACGGCGTGCCCCGAGTCGCGCAACCGAGCCTGCAAAACGTCTGGGGCAGCGGCAAGCCCTTGTGAGTAGGCCGCCTACGAAATCTTCGCGACCAGCAAGGTGCGGTCGTCGAGGGCCGGCTTGCCCTCCGTGAATTCCTCCACGGACTCCAGCACCGACTTCAACAAGTCCGACGCGGTGACGCTGCAATTCTCCAGCACCTTGTCCAGCCGCGCCAGGCCGTACATTTCGCCTGCCGCGTTGTGCGCCTCCGTGATGCCATCGGTGTAAAGCACCAGTTGGTCGCCCGGCACCAGGCGGTAGGTCGCCGTGGCGTATTTTTCGAGCAGGTTGATGCCCAACGGCAAACCGCGCACGCCGTCGAGTTGGAGCAGGGAGCCGTCCACGCAGCGCTTCAACCGCGGCGGGTTGTGGCCGGCACAGGCGTAGACGAGGGAGCGCTGCGCCGGGTCGTAGATGCCGTAGAACGCCGTCACGAACGTATCCGAATGGAACGTGTAGCGCATCGACAGGTGGTGGTTGACGTACTCCAGCAATTTGCCCGGCGGGTCGCCGGGGCCGCAATAGCTGTGCGCCAGACTGTGCGTCACCGCCATCAAGACGGCGGCGGGCGTGCCGTGGCCGCTCACGTCGGCAATGAACAGACCCCATTTGCCATCGGCTAGCGGGAAGAAATCGTAGTAATCGCCGCCGGCCCGGTGCGAGGTCTGGTAGTGGGCCGCCACCGCCATCGTCGGGATGGCAGGCATTTGCGACGGCAACAGCGACCGTTGAATATCGGCCACCACTTTCATCTCGTAATCGACCGCGTCGAACGCCTCCTTGAGCCGATCGGACAGGACGAGGTTGTGCGTGATGCGCCCGAACAGGTTGCTCATCCACACCAGTTCGGGAAACTGCCGCGGCTCGAACGCCGCCGGCTCCTTGCGCATCAGCAGGATCATGTTCATCGTCACGCCCTGGTCGAACATCGGGATCGCCAGGAGTGAGCGGTGCCCCTCCAAATACTCCACGGCGGGGTCGGACGGGTCGATGGCAAAGTCCTCGAACAGCCGCGGCTCGTTGCCATAGAGCAGTTCGCTGCATAAGCCGCCCTGGTAAACCGGCAATTCGTCGAGTTGTTTCCACGGGTTGGGCTGCGTCTGCCAGGTCGTGGAGCGGGTCACGCGGAAAAACGGTTGGTGCAGGTGTCGGCGGCTGATCGACACCGAGCGGTCCACCGGCAGAATTTTGCGCATGCGCTTGGCGTACAGACGGCCCATCTCCAGCGGGTCGGTTTGCTGGCTCAGTTCGCGCATGGTGGTCACCACCACAGCCATGCGTTCCTCGACCGTTTGACCGATGCCGTCGAACAAACCGACCGGGTCGTCCATGGCGCGTTCCCTTCTGCTTTGTAAGGGTGTGGCTAATCTTTCGGGAGATCGCTGTAGGACGGGCTTC
>JBBRLG010000112.1:0-14918 GCA_038231495.1 Gemmatales bacterium
CCTCTTGGTGAGAAGGCCGCACCGCCGGGCCGCGCTTCTCACGACGCGGCCGGCGAGCGGCCAAGATGCACCCTGTTATACTCGGCGCGGGGCTGAATGAGACATTATCGGATGTGGCCGGAGGGAATACAACAGGGGAGGGTCCATGTTTGGTCGTCTCCAGCCGAGGGTTCCGCGATGGATTGGCTTCGCATCGAGTTGGCCAAAGAACAGCAGCAGATCGTCAACGCCGAACGCGACTCCCACCCCCACGAACACGTCCGCCGCAAGATGGATGTCCTCTGGATGCTCCACTGCGGCCTGACCCGCGAGAAAGCCGCCGAGATCGCCGGACTCGGGCGCGCCACCGTACAACGCTATGTCGCCGCCTTCCGCGACGGCGGACTCGACGGGTTGCGACGTTGGGGCGTCACCGGCCCCGTCACGGACCTGGCCGCTCATCGCGACTCGATCCGCGAGGAGTTCACGCGCCAGCCCGCGCGCTCCATCGCCGAGGCCGCCGAGCGCATCGAGGGGCTGACCGGCATCCGCCGCCAGCCGACTCAGGTCCGCAAGTTCCTCAAGGGCATGGGCCTGAAATGGCAGCGCATCCGCGCCGTCCCGGTCCCCCCCAAAAAACTCTCGACGAGCATGTGAAAGAGCAGGCCCGATTCCTGGGCGAGGAATTGCGGCCCAAGTTGGACGAGGCGTTGGCGGGGAAGAGGCACGTCTTCTTCGTGGACGCGGCGCACTGCGTGTTCGGGACGTTCCTGGGATGCCTGTGGTCGTTCGCCCGGCTATTCGTGCGAGCGGCGTCGGGC
Source organism: Gemmatales bacterium (assembly GCA_038231495.1). GTDB lineage: Bacteria > Planctomycetota > Planctomycetia > Gemmatales > Gemmataceae > JBBRLG01. The sequence goes on from JBBRLG010000112.1 coordinate 801, forward strand.
CGGCAGAGGCTCAACGTGCTCGGGGCATGGAACGCCGTGACGCGGGAGTTGACAGCGGTGACGAACACGACGGTAGTGAACACGGAGACGATGTGCGAACTACTGCGTAAACTGGCAGCCCAGGGACTGGCGGGTCCGGTCACGGTGGTGCTGGACAACGCGCGGTATCAGCGGAACAAGGTGGTGCAGGCACTGGCGGGATCGCTGGGGATCGAGCTGCTGTACTTGCCGTCGTACTCGCCGAACCTGAACTTGATAGAGAGGCTATGGCGGTTCCTGAAGAAGGAGGCGCTGTACGGGCGCTATCACGCGACGTTCGCCGACTTCCAGGCCGCCATTCAGGATACCCTCGGCAAGTTGTCCACCAAGCACAAAGACAAACTCGCCTCCCTCATGACCCTCAACTTCCAGGTGTTTGACAATGTCTCACTCCTGGCCGCGTGAAGTATATTGTTCGCGGTGGGAACGAACTAGGCAAGGGGAATCGGCCGCACTGCCCTATTCCGCGGCCCGAACGATTTGTACAAACCAGGCAGCGCCGGCTTCGTCACCCTTGGCAAGCAGGCGGTCGCGAACTTTATGGAAGAGGTGAATTAACCCGCGACGCCTGGAAAGCATGTCCGGGTCATCCCCTTCATAGTTCATCAATAGTTCCGTACCGCGGCGCAGTTCCTCCACTGTCAAGGGTGTCGCGGAGTCGGACGAGCGGTGGCCGTCACCAATGGCATTTTCTAGGTTGTCCAATCGCCTGCGAAGGGTCATACACTTGATCCTTTTAGCGGCCGTTTCGGGGAATTACGATTCGCTGCACCGCGCCCTCGTGGCGAGAACAAGGGCGGCGGTCCTCAGACAGTTCCTTTTCGTTGCCCGGATCGCTTTCAATCACCTCAACTTGCCCGCCCCAACCGCACAGGGCGCAAGCCAGAAGGTCGAGCGGTCCCGTTCCAAACGGTCGAGCTTCGCTCGAAGGCTCATCGTTTTTCCCCTTGTTCGGTGATCCGGGTTTCGAGTTGTTCAAGGCGCTCGGCCAGGTCGATCAGTTCGACCGCTTTGACGGCGTTCTCAAGAATGCCAAGGGCGGCGCGAATTTCGCTGCCGGAGTGTCCCCAGGTCAGATTGCGTTCCAACGTATCGGCAGCTTTGCCGGCGGATTGTTGCAACCGGGCAACGGCGGTTTCAACGACATCGCGCCGGGCGGCGCGAAACTCTCGTTTCAACCCCACTTCCTTCAGCCAGCGGCGAAGCGTGCTTTCGTCCACGCCGGTTTTCCCGGCGGCTTGCGTGATGGTGCCTTCCGTGAGTAGGGCCACAATCGCGGCGCTTTTCTTGCGGCTCAGTTTTTCGCCGTGTCCGGTCATCTGCGTTTACCTGCGGGGTACTGGAATCACAACTACCAGGCCACGTTGGCATTTTACCGCGTCGGGCCGCGCGGCCGACCTTCACCCTCCGCCTCCTTTAGCGCCCGGTCGATCTTCTCCACCGTGGCGATGCTGGGGGATTGCTCGCCGTGTTCGATTCGGTTCAAGGTTTCCGGGCGGATGCCGGCGCGGCGGGCCAGTTCCGCTTGCGATAATCCCAGGCGGCGGCGGTGGCGGAGGATTTTCCGGGCCAAGGAAACGCGCAGCGCTTGGAGGGCCGGATAGTCGCCGTTCGCATCCCGCGGCGGCAACAACGGCTCCCCTTCATCGGCCTTGTCGCGCAGGCGCTCGTACTCCGCCACGTCGAGGATGACAACGCGGCGGCCGTTGACCGTGCGCAGCTTGGGGACGTTCGCGCTCTCCGCTACAGGTTTAATCTTCATAAAAGTCTCTCCGGTGGCCAATCTGGGCAACACTAATCGTGTCGCCCTTTACGGAAAAACGTAAGCGGTAATCGCCCGTCCGCATCCGATACCAGCCGGCCAGGTTGCCACGCAGAGCTTTGGCACCGCTCACTTTGGGCCAGTGTTCCAAGCGGGCAACGAGTTTCAGCACACGGGCATGGATCGTCTTTGGCAACCGTTCCGCTTGTTCCAGGGCAGCGGCGGTGATGATGACGGTCGCCATGACGGTAGTATCCGCTCCAAGGGCAAACGGGTCAAGGTTCTTGACAGGAGTTGCGACCGCTTGCAACGAGCGCCAGCACGGCCCGGCGGATCGGTTCGGGGAGCGTCGGCCACGCGGCGACGAGGAGCGCCAGGTCGGCGTCGGGAATGCCCCCTTCCCTTGCTACGTCACTACGCCCGGCACTACAGCACGCTATGGGTTGTGGGCGTAAAGTGTTCTCTGGATTGGCGTTGAGTTGCGGGCCGTTCGGATTTTGGCTCTCTTTGTCCAGGTTCGAATCCTGGCCGGGTAGCTTCCAACCCTTCCTTAAAGCAAATCTTTCGCCAGAGGGGTGTCCCAACGAACCGCTTCGTGTTGGGTGTTGCGCGCCGGCCCCAAGGAGCGGTTTCTGGGACCGCTCCTCATTTTATGGGCCCTTGTGAATGCGAAGGCAGGAACGGGCAAAATCAGGCGGTCAACTGGGGCTGGCGGCCGCGCGGCGACTTGCCGTCCCTGTGCAAAGAAATAGAAAAAAAACACTTGCCGGTTGGAAATAAATTTCTTTGGCCGCTTGCGGCTTTGCATTCTTGCAACGCCGCAAGCGGCAATTCCTTAGCGCTGAATCCGCGCCGAGCCGCCTTGCGCGAACGACTTGACCTGTTCCAAACTCGCCATCGTCGTGTCGCCGGGGAACGTCGTTAGCAGGGCGCCGTGCGCCCAACCCAAGTTCAACGACTCTTCCGGCGACTCGCCCGATAAAAGGCCGTAAAAGAAACCCGATGCGAAGCCGTCGCCGCCGCCGACCCGGTCGTAAACGTCCAGTTCGCACGTCTGGCTTACGTGCGTCTCGCCGCCGACCCAGGCCACCGCGCCCCAGCTGTGCCGGCTCGTCGAGTGGACTTCGCGCAACGTCGTGGCCACGATCTTGACGTTGGGGTGCTTCGCCACCACGCGGTCGATCATGCCGAAAAAGGCGCTCGGGTCGAGCTTGGACGCCGCCGTGACCTCCGGGCCGGGGATACCGAGGCCCTTTTGCAAATCCTCTTCGTTGCCGACCAGCACGTCCACGTGAGCCATGATGCGGCGGATCACTTCCAGCTCATGGCCCTGGCCGCCGAAGATGCGCCAGAGCTTTTCGCGGAAGTTCAGGTCGAAGGAGACCACCGCGCCGGCCGCCTTTGCCGCCGCCATGCCCTCGACGATCAGTTCCGGCGTCGTCGCGGACAGGGCCGCGAAGATGCCGCCGCTGTGGAACCAGCGCACGCCGTCGGCGAAGATCGTTTTCCAGTCGAAGTCGCCCGGCTTGAGCCGCGCGCCGGCTTCGTTGCAGCGGTTGTAGAAAACGACCGGCCCGCGGACGCCGTGTCCGCGGTCGCTGTAGACCGTTGCGATGTTCGGGCCGGTGACGCCGTCGTGAGCGAAGCGCTTGTAGAAGGGCAGCACACCCATCGCGCGCACCCGCTCGGCCACGAGGTCGCCGATGGGGTAATCGACCATCGCCGTGGCGATGCCGGTGCGCAGGCGGAAGCAATCGGAAAGGTTGGCGGCGACGTTAAACTCGCCGCCGCTGACGTGGATTTGACACGCGTGCGCTTTGCGGAACGGCACGCTGCCGGGGTCGAGGCGGTGGACGAGTGCGCCGAGCGACAGGAAGTCCAGGGCACCTGTTGCGGGGATGGTTAGCGTATTCGGCATGATGTTCTCCGACTGGCGCGGCCGATTGCTGCCGCAGTGCCTGCGGCAGTTTCTCACACCCACCACCGGGAAGCAAGGCCAGCGCTGCCGCCACCTGGAATCGGCATGGAGAGGCACCCGGTTCTCTGTCGTGACAGGGAGCTTTCCGACCCAAAATGCAGCCGCTCACCTTTCCGCGTCGAATACTGACGCTATAACGAACGTCAGAATGATTGGGCGTTAGGCCTCCTTACTTTCTTACCTGCAGAGGCGAATCCCATGCTGCAACCCTTTCCCCCGTCCCGCCATCGCGCGTTCACGCTCATCGAGTTGTTGGTCGTCATCGCCATCATCGGCATCCTCATCGCGCTCTTGCTGCCGGCGGTGCAGAAAGTCCGCGAGGCCGCTGCCCGACTTAGCTGCCAAAACAATTTGAAGCAACTCGGCCTGGCCTTACACAACTACGAGGCGACCGCCGGCAAGTACCCCTCGGCGTTCCTGGGTAACTCGATGCCGGCCGTCTACCGCGGCTATCCCGATTACTTCTTCAGCTGGAGCACCTTTGCCCAGATGAACCCCTACCTGGAACAGACCGCCATCTACAACAGCATGGACCTGACGCAGCCGATCTACGACCCCCGCAACGGCTACAAAATTTCCACCGCCAACCAGTTCGCCATGCAACAGGTCATCAAGCTGTTCCTGTGCCCCAGCGACGCCGGGCAGCCGGTCATCAACCCAGGCGATTACGGTTTGCCGACGATGGGGCCGACCAATTACGCCGTCTGCGTCGGCACCGGCACGACCAAAGGCGGCGCGCCGTACGGCTCGCCCTTGAACTCCGACGGCATGTTTCAGGGGTTGCAAGCTCTCCGCCACGCCGACATGGTCGACGGGCTGAGTGGCACCGCGTGCATGTCAGAAAGCCTGCTGGGGCAAGGCACCGAGAACGCGACCGGGGCCACGCCGCCCGCCCCCGGCGACCCGCGCTACGTCTACGCTTACGTCGGGTTCGGCACGCCCGTCACGCCGGCCACCTGCGCGGCGGCGACCACCTGGAACGGTTCGCAGCGACGCGGCTTCACCTGGGCGTCGGGGGAGATGCGTTGTGCGTCGTACAACCACTACTACCCTCCCAATTCGCCGAATTTCGATTGCGTGAACAACGACCTGACGACCTACACCGCCTTCGCCTGGCGCGCGGCGCGCAGTCGGCACACCGGCGGCGTCAACGTGTTGATGGGCGACGGCTCGGTCCACTTCGTCGGCAACGGCGTGGACATGGGCGTGTGGCGGGCACTGGCCACGCGGGCCGGCGGCGAAGTCGTCGGGGACTACTAATTGTCACGGACCAAATTGGCGAGCCGGGAGTGTAAGCGACCGGAGTCTATCCCTGAAACGCACTCCGGTCGCTTACGCTCCCGGCTCGCCAATAAGATTAGACGGAGGACCAAGGCATGGCGGTCGGCCACCCGCTCATTACCCCCGAACGGGCGCAAACGTCCGCCTGGCGCTGGGTCCACGTCGGCGTCGCGGCCCTGGCCATGGTCCTCACCCTTCCCGGTCGCACCCAGGGGTTGGGGCTGTTCACCGAACCGTTGTTGAAATCGCTCTCGTTGGACCGCGAGAGTTATGGCTTCCTCAACCTGTGGGCCACGCTGCTCGGCGCGCTCTTTTGCCTACCGTGTGGTTGGCTGCTCGACCGGTTCGGCGCGCGGGCGGTCCTCCTCGGCGTCACGACGGCTCTCGGCGATACCGTCCTGGCCATGAGCCAGTTGACGACCGGGGCCTGGGCCTACCCCCTGGCGCTCGAGTTGCCGAACGGCGCGGGCGGCTCGATCCAATTGGTGTTCATGGTCGATCTGTTCGTGTTTCTACTGCTAACGCGCGGGCTGGGACAAAGTGCCCTGTCCGTGGTGAGCCTGGCGCTGATCGGCCGTTCGGCCGGACGGAAGGCGGGGCCGGCGATGGGCGTCTTTGCGGTCGCCACCGCCCTCGGCTTCATGACGGCCTTCGCGGTCCTGGGCCGGCCCAGTGAATGGCGACCGTCCTGGGCCGGCATCGGCGTTGCGGTCCTCATCCTGGGGCCGGTCGGCGCGCTGCTCGTCCGCAACCGCTACCTGGACGCTGACCCGGCGCGCGACCACCCGGATGCCGCTGCCGAGACCAGCTGCACGCTCGGACAGGCGCTACGCAGCCCGACGTTCTGGACGTTTACGCTCTCGACCTCGTTCCTCGGGATGGTACTCGCCGGCACCTCGCTCTTCGGCGAATCCCTTGTGGCGGAGCGGGGCCTCCGCGACTCGTCCCTCGCCGCCTACGGGCTGAACAAGTACGTGTTCGTGAACGTGGCGCTCGTGGGCATCCCCTTCGGCCTTGGCTCCAATCTACTCGTCGGCTGGTTGGCGACGCGCTGGCCGCTCGGCCGCTTGATGGCCGGGGTGACGGCGCTGTTCGGCCTCACCCTGCTGACCTTTCCGCTGGTAACCACCGAAAGCCAGGTTTACACCTACGCCGTCACGCTCGCGGTGGCCGGCGGCGGCATGTCGGTCTGCTTTTACACGGTCTACCGGCGGGCGTTCGGCCCGGCACGCCTCGGCTCGATTCAGGGCGCGGCCCAGATGATAACCGTGTTGTTCTCCGCCGTCGGGCCGCAGGTGTTCGCCAGTTCCCAGGCCCGGCTCGGCTCGTACTCAGTACTCTTTCCTTACTTCGCCGCTATCGCCCTGATGCTGGCCGTACTCACCTGGGTTTTGGGCCTGCCCCGGCGGCTACATTCAGCAACCGTTGCCTACCCCGATCTTGCGGACGACGGAGTATCCCCATGACCGTGTTGACCGAAGCGCCGCCCGCGCCCGCGGCTTTGAACGCCGACCAACTCCAGGGCTGGCGCGACGACGGCTACCTGGTGCTGCGCGACTTCTTCCCGGCCGGCCAGATTGCCGACGCGGCCGCCGAGGTGGGTCAACTGCTGGATCGGCACCGCACCCTGATCGACCCGCGCAACCTCCGCACGCGGTTCATGCCGAACGTCGTCACCGGCGCAGACCAGTTCGAGTGCTTCGACCCGGTGATCGATTTGTCGCTGGCGTGTCACCGGTTGGCCCTGGCACCGCGCCTGCTGGCCGCGGTCGGGGCACTGTACGGCGAGGAGGCGTGCCTGTTCAAGGACAAGCTCGTCTACAAGCCGCCGGGCGTAAAGGGCTACGACTTGCACCAGGATTACACGCCCTGGGCCAGCTTCCCGCGCAGCTTCCTGACGGTGTTGATCCCCTTCGACCCGGTCGATGCCGACAACGGCTGCACCGAGGTCTTTGCCGGCTACCACACGAACGGCCTGCTGGCGCCGCCGGGCACGCCCTCGTACCCATTGCCGCCGGAAGCCGTGGACGAGGCCCGCGCGGTGCCGTTGCTCCTGAACCCCGGCGACATCGCGCTCTTCGACGGCTTTACGCCGCACCGTTCGGCCCCCAACCGGTCGGGCCGATGGCGCAGGCAATTCTTCCCCAGCTACAACCGCTTCTCCGAGGGCGGCCACCAGCGCCCGCAGCACTACGCCGAGTTTCAGAGTTGGATGCGCACCAAATGGGAGGAGCGCGGCAAGACCGGACTGTATTATCAATGACATGCACCGCGAACAGTCCCTTACGCTTCAGGAGTTCCGATGTCTCTCACGCTGACCGTGGCCCCGGCCGTCCGCTTCCACCTGTCGCTGAACGTCGGCGACCTGGCGCGGGCGATCGACTTCTACCGGATTTTGTTCGGCGTCGAGCCGGCCAAGCGGCGGCCGGACTACGCCAAGTTTGAGCTGGAAGACCCGCCCCTGGTCCTGTCGCTGGAACCGACGCCGCGGGCGGTCGGCGGGCCGCTGAACCACCTCGGCTTTCGGCTGCCCGACTCCGGGACGTTGGTGGCGATGCAGTCGCGGCTGGAAAAGGCCGGCATCCGCTCGCAGCGCGAGGAGGGCGTCGAGTGCTGCTACGCCCGCCAGACCAAGTTCTGGGTGACCGACCCCGACAAGACGCTGTGGGAGATTTACACCTTCGAGGGGGACATTGACCACCGCGGCGTCGGCCAGTCGCTGGAGGCGATGGTCCCCGAAGCCGCTCGGCGGCTCGGTGCCCAACCGGACCGTGAGCCGGCAGCCGCGACGGAGCCGGTCGTTTACGAACACCGGTTGTCAACGCCGGTGCCGGAGCGTTTGCCTTTGGCGGACGCCTCGGTGGACGAAGTGCGCCTGCGCGGCAGCTTGAACGCGCCGCTGGACGCCGCGACCCAGGACCGCCTGGTCCGCGAAGCCCTGCGCGTGTTGCGGCCGGGCGGCCGGGTCTTTGCGCACACGCTCGTCGGCGAGCGGGTGTTGGCCAACCCGACCCTTCCCGGCCCGGCGGCCTCGGTCCAGTTCGTGCCCCTGGAGTCGGCGCCCGTCCGCTTGTTGGAAGCCGCCGGTTTTCAGGGTTTACGGCTTATCAAGTTCGATGCCAGTCCGTGCTTTCAGCGCGAGGGCGTCGCGATGCGCGAGCAGCAGCTAGAGGGCTTCAAACCGGCGGGTGAAGGCAGGCGGGTCCTGGTGGTCTACAAGGGGCCTTTCCGCCAGGTGATCGCGGACGACGGCACGGTCTTCCCACGCGGCGAGCGCGTTTTCATCGCCGCGGATCGGGCGAAAAGCCTTCAGGGCGGGGAAGGTGCCGGGCAGTTTTTGGTGTTGGAGTAAATCTACCGCAGGAGCGACCCAATTCCGTTTTGGTCGTGATAATCCACGGTCAACACGCTACCCTATTAAGACAGTCCGCCGTGACAACAGCGCGACCACGGCGGACTATCGTCCGCCGCTCGCCACCGTTTCTCCCACAGGGTATCTCGATGGCCGCAAACCACGGCAATTCGCGTTTCTGGTTCATCGCCCTCATCGCGGCCGCCGTCGGCGTCGTCGTTGTCAGCGCGGTCTGTTGCGGAAGTTTCGGCGCTTTCCTCATCCGCAACTCGCCGGGTGGCGACCAGGCACGCATCGACGACTGCCGTCAGCAACTGGCAATCATCGACGACGCCACCGAGGCGTATCGCCTCAAGTACGGGAAGTATCCGCCCGACCTGCAAACCCTCCTGGACCCAGGACCGGACGGTTCGCCTCCGTTCCTGGACGACGCGGACCTGCTAATCGATCCCTGGGGCGACCCGATTTTTTACGACCTGGCCGGCAACATGAACTACGGCAGCCGGCCGGACATCTGGGCCGACCGCTACGACCAGTCGATCGGCAACTGGGAGCTGCCCCCGCACCCGAAGAAGTGAACGGAATCGGCACGGCATGAGTACGACGGATCGTCTCGCTTCCGAACAGGTCTTCCACGACCGCCAGGCCGCCGAACGGGCTATGCGCTTTCCCGATCTGGACGCGCTGCGTTTCAGCGACCCTTCCTATCTCGATCACGAAACCTGGATTCGCCCGGCGTTCGCGCGGCTCGGCCCCCTGACGGGCTTGAAGGTGCTGGATTTCGGCTGCGGCCACGGCATGGCGGCGGTGGTGCTGGCCCGGCAAGGGGCGCGGGTGACGGCGTTCGACCTGTCGCAGGGCTACCTCGCCGAGGCAGAGCAGCGGGCGCTGGCCAACGGCGTGACGGCCGCCTTCGTGCAGGCCGATGGCGAACGGCTGCCGTTTGCGGACGCCGCCTTCGACCGCGTCTGGGGTAACGCTATCCTTCATCACCTCGAACCGCGGACCGCGGCGAGCGAACTCCGGCGTGTGCTCAAACCCGGCGGCGTCGCGGTGTTTTGTGAACCGTGGGGCGGCAATCCGCTGCTCGCATTTGCGCGGCGACACTTGCACTACCCTGGCAAGGAACGCACGCCGGACGAGGAGCCGTTGCGCCGCCATCAGGTCGAGCGGTTGCGTGCGGTCTTCCCCGATTTGCACGTCGAAGGCTTTCAATGCGTGTCCATGTTGCGGCGCGTGTTGCGTCCGGGGCCGGTCGTGGGCGCGCTCGAACGCTGCGATGCCGTCCTCCTCAAGCGCGTGCCGATTTTGCAACATTTCTGCCGTTATGTTGTTCTCACCCTGCGCCGACCGTCGTTATAATTGTTACTCTTGCCGGCATCGGCGCCAGCTGGATGAACATGGACATGACCGCGGCAGATCCGAAATTGGGCGTCGCCGTTGCTTCTGCAAAGCCGCAAGCGGCGACAAACTTTGCTCCCTCACCGGCAACGCCCGGCGTCGCCGCCGTTTGGCCCCGGTCGGCACAGATCGCGCTTGCCGCCCTCCTTGGCCTGGCCGTCGGCCTGCTTGCGTGGAACAGCGCCGGCATGATGCGCTGGGGCAGTCGGCCGACCGAACTGGACACGTCCACGGCGTCGTTTGCCAAACTCGACCTCAATCGCGCCGACCGGCCGCAACTGCTCCAATTACCCGGCGTCGGCGACAACCTGGCCCGACGCATCGAAGCCTACCGCCTGGAACACCACGGCTTTCACGACGTGGACGACTTGCGGCACGTCAGCGGTATCGGACCTACCATGCTGGAACGGCTCCGGCCTTTCGTTTATGTTGAACGGTTGGAGGTTGACGAGGAGGACCAACCACCAACCCGCATTTCCTTCTACAGCCCGCCGGCAACAATGCCAGCGCGTAGCCCGGCGATGACGCCGGCCGAGAAGAAGACGACCGCAAAGAAAACGGACGGCCTGAAAGCCCCCGTCAACGTCAACGAGGCGACCGCGGCCGAGTTGCAGCACCTGCCCGGCGTCGGCCCGAAAATGGCGGCGCGCATCATCGAGGCGCGCGACAAAAAACCGTTTCGCAAGGTGGACGACCTGCGCCGGGTTTCGGGCATCGGCGCCAAGACGCTGGAGAACCTGCGGCCCTTTGTGACGGTGGACCCATCGGCCAAAGTCGAGACCAATCCATGACGGCGACATTCGAGTTGGTCAGCAATTTTCAACCCGCCGGCGATCAGCCGCAAGCCATCGAAAAAATCGTGCAGGGCTTCCACGACGGCCGGCCCTGCCAAACCCTCCTCGGCGCGACCGGCACCGGCAAGACCTTCACCGCGTCCAACGTCATCGCACAGCTCGGCAAACCGACGCTCGTGCTGGCCCACAACAAGACGCTCGCCGCCCAGCTCTACAAGGAGTTCCGCGGCTTCTTTCCCAAGAACGCCGTCCACTACTTCGTCAGCTACTACGACTACTACCAGCCCGAAGCGTACATCCCGCAGCGTGACATCTACATCGAAAAAGACGCCCTCATTAACGAGAACATCGACCGCCTGCGGCTGGCCGCGACCAGCGCCCTCGTCAGCCGGGAGGACGTGGTCATTGTCGCCAGCGTGTCGTGCATCTACGGGCTGGGTTCGCCCAGCGACTACAAGCGCATGATGATCTATTTGACCAAGGGCGAAACGGTCGAACGCAACAACCTGCTCTTGCGGCTGGTCGATATTCAGTACGAGCGCAACGACATCGCCTTCACCCGCGGCAAGTTTCGGGTGCGCGGCGACGTGGTCGAGGTGTGGCCGGCGTCGGAAGAGTTCGGCATGCGCATCGAGCTTTTCGGCGACGAGGTGGACTCCCTGGCAATCATCAACCCGCTGACCGGCGAAACGCTGCGCGCGCTGGATGAGATGTACATTTACCCCGCCAAGCACTTCGTGACGCCGGAAGACCGCGTCCGCGAGGCGGTCGAGGGCATTCGCAACGAGCTGGAAGAACGGCTCGAAACCTTCCGCAAGGAGGGCAAGCTGCTCGAAGCGCAGCGCCTGGCGGCCCGAACGCGGTTCGACATCGAGATGCTGTTGCAGGTCGGCCACTGTCCCGGCATCGAGAATTACGCCCGCTGGTTCAGTGGCCGCAAACCCGGCGAGCCGCCGTATACGTTAATCGACTTCTTCCCCGACGATTTCCTCATGATCGTGGACGAATCGCACGCCACGCTTCCCCAAGTGCGCGGCATGTTCGCCGGCGACCACAGCCGCAAGATGACGCTCGTCGAGCACGGCTTCCGGCTGCCCAGTGCGCTCGACAACCGGCCGTTCCGCTTCGACGAGTGGGAGAAGCGCATTAAACAGGTCTTGTTTATGTCGGCGACGCCGGCGGCCTACGAGTTGGAGCGTTGCGGCGGCGAGGTGGTCGAGCAGGTCATCCGGCCGACGGGGCTGGTCGATCCGGTCATCCACGTCAAGCCGGCGAGCGGCCAGGTGGCCGATCTGACCGCCGAGATCCGCATTCGGGCCGAGCGCAAGGAGCGCGTGCTGGTGACGACGCTGACCAAGCGGCTGTCCGAAGATTTAAGCAACTATCTGCGCGAGGCGGGTCTGCGCACGAAGTGGCTGCACTCGGAACTGGACGCCATCGAGCGCATGCAGGTATTGCGCGAATTGCGCGAGGGCGGTTTCGACGTGCTGGTGGGCGTCAACCTGTTGCGCGAGGGGTTGGATTTGCCGGAAGTCTCGCTGGTCGCCATCCTGGACGCGGACAAGGAAGGTTTCTTGCGCAGCGGCACGTCGCTCATTCAAACGATCGGCCGGGCGGCCCGCAACGTCAACGCGGAGGTGATCCTGTACGCCGACCGCATGACCGATTCGATGCAGCGGGCCATCGGCGAGACGAACCGGCGGCGCGAGTTGCAGAAGAAGTACAACGTCGAGCACAACATCACGCCGCGCAGCGTGGTGTCGGCAATCAGTCGCGGCATTGAGGACGAGATCGAGGCGCACAAGTTTGTGCAAGAGGTGGCGGGCAAGGGCGGCGATTTCGTGACGCAGGAGTATTTAGAAGAGTTGCACGGCGAAATGCTGGGGGCGGCGGCAAACCTGGAGTTCGAGCGCGCGGCCCAGCTGCGCGACAAGATCGCAGAACTAAAAGGCGAGCCGACCGCGTCGGTGCAGAAGAAACCCAAAAGACGGCGGCGATAAGGAGGTCTCGCCGCTTGCGGCTTTGCGCAAAGCCGCAAGCGGCAAATGCGGGTCAGGAATTCGCCCCCGCGAAGACGCGGGCCAGTTTGCCGAACCACGACGCCGATTTGCCGTTCGCCAAGGGGAGTTCGCCCGCGCCGATGACCTTTGTCGCCAGGGCGTCGATGTCGGCCAGGGCCCGCGACCGTGGCACCTCCATCCGCAGCGGTACGCCGCGATTCAGCGCCGCCTTGATCGCGGCGTAGTCGTTCGCCACCGTCGTCATCTCGGACACTTTCATCAACTCTTTTAGCTGTTCCAGCTCGAATTCGCGCGACTTGTTGTCGTAGCGGTTCAGGACCACTTCCAACATCATCTCACCGCGCGTCTCGCTCTTGAGTTCCAGCTTTGCCAGCATTTCCAGGGTCAACCGCAACGACCGCAGCGAGGGCAGGTTCTGCTCCGCGACCAGCACGACGTGGCTGGCGGCGGACAGCGTTTGCACGTACGCCTCGTCGTTGGTGCAGGGCACGTCCAGGACCACCACCTCGGCCAATCGGCGGAAGTGGTCCAGCAGACGCAGCACGTCCAGGTGCGACGCCTCCACGGGCGTTATCTCGAAGTGCGAACCCGACACGATGTCAAAATTTTCGTTGATGTTGATGAGCGCCTGCTGCACCACGCTCAGGTCGAGCTTGACGTTGGAATTGAGCAGGTCGGGCAGGGTGTATTTCGGCTCGACGTTGAGGTAGGTCGCCAACATGCCTTTTTGCAGGGCCAGCTCGACGAGAACGGTTCTACGGTTGAAAAGATGCGCAATCTCGTTGGCGAGGTTGATGGCGATGGTGGTCGCGCCGCAGCCGCCGGTCACGCCGGAGACCGCGATAATCTTGGCGTTGGAGCCGCCGTAGCCGTGGTCGAGGCCGACCGTGTCGAGGGCGGAGCGGAAATCTTCGGAGTCCAGGGGCACGGGCACGACCTGATTCGCGCCGGCCCGGTTGGCCAGGATGAGAAGGGTCGCCAGCTGGTCGCGGCCGGTGTCAACGAGGGCGATCACCGGCCAGTTGAAGGCTCGTTTGAGACACTGCAGTTCGTGGACGTCGGACAGGCCGCTAAACTGGAACAGGACGAGGTGCGGCTCGGAGTCGGCCCACGACCATTTTTCGATGGCCTGATCGACCGTCTTGAACTCGGCCTCGATGGAGACCTGATAGTTGGTCAACTCCTGGCGCAGTTGGGTGAGCAACTTCTCGCCGCAGTTGACGGTCATGATTTTCAGGGGGTACATGCGTGTCCCAATCGGCCGGGGCCGCGGTTCGTGTCTTTTCGGTCGCACAAGCCTAGCACGCGGATCGGAAAAGACAAATTTGCGGTCTGTGCATTCGGCCAGGCGGTTCTACCGGGCGCGGGGGAAAGTGGCACAAACGCCCGTAGCCACAAGCGGCCCGCTTGTGGGTGAACGTCTTCCACAAGCGGGCCGCTTGTGGCTACGGGCGTTTGTGCCGCATCGAGCCGCGGGCAGTATAACCACA
>JBBRLG010000113.1:0-14745 GCA_038231495.1 Gemmatales bacterium
TACCTGTCTTGCTTTCCAAGCGAACCTCCATAGCTGCCGTCCTCCGTGCGGAAAAGCTGATCCCTTTTGTGGCATTTCAGACGCAGCCTATGGTATCGTCTGTCGCGATTCGTATCACCCCTTTTTGGGAATGGACCCGCTCCACTGTGGAGCGCGGGAAGTCACCCGCGCCGAACTCGCCCTCGTTCCCTGTCCGCCGCCCGAAGGCCGCTGGCGTCCGGTCCCGCACGACCAGGTGCTCGACTACGCCGTGAAGGCCCTCGACGACGCGGGCTACGGGATCGAAAAGATGAAGCTCGGCCTCACCCGCGACGATCAGCGCTTCTGGGGCACGCTCGTGCTCCAGAGCACCATCGTCTCGGGCGTGTCACTGGCCTGTGCCATCGCCTCCAGCATCGACCAAAGCGTGTCGTTGCGCTTCGGGTAAGGTCACTCGGTGTTCGTGTGCGACAACGGCGCCTGGCGGGTCGAGAAGACCATCGCCCGCAAGCACACGACCAACGGCGTGCTCCGCTACCAGGAAGCGCTCTGCCGCGCCGTCGCGGAACTGTCGCAGTTCAAGGAGCAGGAAGCCGCCCGCATCAAGGCGCTCACGCACCGCGAACTGACCGACACGCAGGCGGAGAGCCTGCTGCTTCAGTGCTGGGAGCAAGACATCCTCAGCCCTCGCACCGTGCCGACTGCTTTGAAGGAGTGGCGCTCACCGTCCTTCGAGGAGTTCTCCGGCCGCAACGCCTGGAGCCTCTTCAACTCTATCACCTACGCGATCGGCGACCGGGCCAGAAGCAATCCGCAGGTCCATGCGGCGCTGACGATCAAGCTCGGCGCCCTGCTCTCTCCCGAACGGTCGCTCCAACTCTCCACGGCCGCGTAAGGAGGAGCCCGTGAGGAAGAAGTCGCAGAAGCCCCGGCTCCGCACGCGGCAGTCGTCGGTGAAGACAGGGTTTTTCAAGCCGATCATCCTCAAGCTTTCCAAGGTGAAGAGGAAGACGCAGTGACCCGCACGAGGCGGGGCCGGAAGAGAAAGGCGAACCGAGGCAGTTTCCGTCCGATTGCGGAAGTCGGACCGGACCCCCGCCGTCACGTGTTTACGCGACAGGAATGTTGGCTCGGCTACGCCGTGGCCTACATCCGCCATCCCGAGCTACGCGAGTGGCTCAAGATGAAGATCCGCTGTTACTACCACGAAAGGAGCAAGCATGGCCCGCAGGAAAACGGCGCTGGCCACGGAGGAAGCTGCGCCTGCGCCGCAGGAGTCGGGACCGATCGACACGGCGACCCTGCCGGAGGCGGTCCCGATGGAGCCTGAGGCGACGAACGGAGTACTACCGCCGCAGAACGGCAACGGCCAGAAACCGCGACCGGTCTTCAAGGTCGGCCCGCTCGCCTGCGACAAGAACACGAGTGTCGAGTGCGCCGTGTGGGCGAATGAGGTCACACTGTCCGATCAGCGGACCTTCACCGTCCACAACGTCACCCTACACGGCAGCTGGCGGGACGCGGACGGCACCTGGAAGCCCCTCAAGAGCTTCCGGGGTAGCCATCTTCACGTCCTGGTTTACTGCCTACAGCGGGCGAGCGACTGGATCCTCGCCCAGCGCGACCCCCATCAGAACTGCCCCTTCTGAAACGGAAAAGGACTGCCCGAGCCAACGGTTCGGGCCGCCCCCAGCTTCCAAGCTGGGGGCTTTTCCTGTAGTGGTATAAGGGCGGAAGGACGAAGGGCGAGCAAGCGCCGGCTCGATACCAGTCCGACGAATCGCCGGTTCTCTTTCTTCCTACAAACAGCTCGGCTTGAGAGGGTCGAATCGGTATGCCTGCCACGCCCGATCGCCGTGAGACTGGCCCCCAAGAAGAGCTTCTCGCCTGGGCACGCCATTTCATCGAAGTTCTCTCAAAAGGCGGGCATCCGGATCGCCATTCACTCGAAGACCTGAGCGTCGAGCAACACGAAGTGTTGGCGCACGTCGCCTCCGAGGCGTTGACCCATCGTCGCTCCACCATTCGCCGTGCGGCCGCCTGGGTCGTTGGGGCAGCCGATGTGTTTACAGACGATGCTCCTTTGCTGCTGTGCCGGTTACTTCATGACCGGGTCGCTCTGGTACGCACGGCCGCTGCCTGGGCCTGCGCGGAACTCGGCGCTGATGCCAGGACGACCATCGCCAGCCTCATCGAGGCGCTGAAGGATCCCGATGACGGCGTACGGTTTGCCGCCGCGGGCGCGCTCGGCAAACTCGGGGAAGTTGCCATGCTCGCTACGGAGCCACTGCTCGAAATCGCGACTTCCAAGGATGAGAAGCGCATCCGCGACATGGCGTTGAAAGCACTGGCAGACATCGCCCCCGATCATCCCACTGTCCAGCACCTGATGATCCAGAGCCTGGACGGTGCGGGTGCCGACCGGCGCTATTGGGCCACGTACGGCCTCACCCAAGCCGACAGCTCTGCCGAGGAGGCCGTGTCTCGCCTCACGGCCAACGTCGAAGCCGCAGACCCGTATCTGGTGCAGCTTTCCGTCTGGGCGATCGGCAAACTTGGAACCAGCGGTGAACGGGCGACCCCCGCCATGCTGGCGGCGATGAAACGGTTGCACTGGCTCCACATTGAATATTCGGAATTGCCGGGTGAGGAATTCATCAGCATCCGGACCACGTTTTGCGAAGCGCTCGCAGGGGTCTTGTCGGGCACGGACGACCCCGACTACGCAGACTTCCGTCTGCGCCTGTTTTCCGCCGTCTTTCATCCCACGCCCCTCGAACAAACCGGGTGGATTGACGAGATCGTCAACCATCGCTGGTACCTCAAGCTTCAGCGCCGCCGCTTTGGACATCCCGCCAGTACCGCAGAACGACAAGCCCTCCGCCAGATGGTCTGCGATGCCCAGACGAAATTTGCCACACGGCTATGGAAGAACCCCACACTTGGGCTGCGACCGGAGACGTACCGACTCCTGCCCGGGTTCATCAAGAATCACTGCCGGAATATCGCCTGGCGACTTCAGGAACAGCAGTGGAAGCCCCGGAAAAAAAAGGTTGTTTCTGACGACACCGACCCTTTCGCCGCGCAGGCCGCTGCCGCCGGGTCGGCAGAGGAAGTCGCTCGGCGACTCTGCGAGTTCATCGAGACGTATCTGCCGGAGGAAGAACGCGCGGTGGCGCGCTGCCGCTGGGTGCTGAAGTACACGATTGCGGAAACAGCTTCCTTTTTGAAATTGACACCTTCCCAAGTAAAAACGCGCGAGCGTCGCGCCCGTGCCACAGCCGAGCGTCACTACCAACAGGGCAGTCTCTAACGGATTTGGTTCGGATCGATCTCCTCACTCCATTGGAGGATCGCGCAGTAGGCCACTGCCCAGGAATGGAATCGCCAAATCAGGGCCAGCCACGCGTCGCTGTGCGTCCGTACTCAATCGCTTTTCCACAAACCCTCGGATCTCCGCTTCATCCACCGGCGGGGCTTCGCTCTCAGTGCCGATCTCCGGCAGTTCGATGCCGAGTGTTTCGGACAAACGCCTCTGCTGCGCCTTGCGGCGCGCAATTTCTGCCTTGCTCGGATACGACGGCGACTGCTCCATTGAGGACCGGATGCAGAGACGGTGCGCTGATCGGAGCATAACGGCAAGTCATTTCAGAAGTTGCGGATGAGCGAGAATTATTTCTGTTTTTTTCTGACCCAGCCCGCCAGCACCCGGTGCATTGGTGGGGTGAAGACCGACAAAACCGGATCGATTACGAAAACGGATTCTCGATGAAAGGAGGGCAGAACCCTTGAGTAACTCGCCATCTCCGCCACTGACGTTGGCTGCCGTCGTCGTGGCCCATGCCAAATACTGGCTGTGGAAAGCCCTCACGATCGTTGTTTTGGGGCCGATCTACTGTTCCGTGATCGCCGAGGGCCTGCGCCTGCTGGTGCCGGCTCTGGGCCAGAAGTTGCACAAGCTGGCGATCCCGGGCTTCGCCCTGTGCGCGCAGTACCAAGAAACGCGCCGTCTGGACCTGGCGATTTTCCTGGCGCTCTTTCTGCTCGTCGCCGTGTGGTGGCTCTGGGAGCAAGTTCTTAAGGTGCTGCTGAGCACCGACGTCGCCTTCCAGAACTCCGGCTGGAACCCGGAAGCCTACAAGCGGCTGGTGTTGATTCTTGGCGTCGTTGTCCTCGTGGCCGATGCCGCCCTCTTCTACCTCTCGATGGTGCAAATGGGCTGGGGCGGCACCCGGTTCTCGCTGCCGACGCTCCTGGCCACCGCCGCGTACGTGGCGGTGATCGTCTTCGTGTCTCTGGTTTCTCTCAACTTGGGCAAGCCCCTTGAAGGGCGGTAATCCAAAGGAGGATGGGCCGTGTTTCACTACCGTTCGTTATTCGCTCTCGCGGCGGCACTGCTGGTCGCCGGCTGCACGAAGTATTCCGAACAGGACGATGCCCCGCAAGTCTCCCTCGGCCGCGAGGATGCGGACTGCATGATCGTCATCGCCGTCGATCTTTCCGGCTCCTTTGCCGATCAAATGACCCGAGACGGCAAGGCGTACGCATTCACGATGCGGGTCGCCGACAACTACTTTCGCAACTCCATCGGCACCAAGAACCGTATCGTCATCGCCCAGCTGTCCGCGCCGGACCGGCAGCCGCTCTTGTGGGACGGCACCCCGGTGCAATTGCGCCAGGATTTCGCCGCGGCTGCGGATTTTCGGGATTTCTTGCTGAGCAAATCCCACCCCGCGGGATCGCGGATCCACGACGGCGTGGCCGACGCCCTGGACTACGTCCTTTCGGACCCGGGGGTGGCGAATGGCAAGACGCGGACGGCGTTGTTCGTGCTCTCCGATTTCGACGACAACGCCCCGAACCCCGCACAATCGGAACAGCGGCTTGTGCAAGGGCTCCATGCCTTCGGAAAGAAGAATGGCGTCGTCGGCTTCTACTTCCTCGAGCATCCCAAGGTGCCGATCTGGCGGCGGCATCTCCAGCAGTCCGGCATCAAGAACTGGGTCTGCGAATCCGAGATCGTCGCGTATCCTCCCCTACCCACGTTCGAGTGACCACCAGGAATTGTTCCCATGCACGACCTCCTGGAGTTCTTCACCTTGCGGGACACCATCCCACTGGTCTTGCTCATCGGCCTGCTGCAATTTGTCGGCAGCCAGATGGCGGGGAACAACTCGACAGTCCTGTGGTGGGCCCGCGGCTGCGCGGCCGCGGGTTTCCTCCTCTTCGCCGGGCTGGGTATCGAGGCCTGGCGACCCACGCGCGCCGGGGACTTCCTGGCGCTTGGCGTGCGGGCGCTCCTAGCGATGGGTACGATCCACGGCCTCGCCCGGGTCACGGTGCCCGCGATCTGCTTCCTGCACCTCCACCTCTGGGCGACGCCGCTGAAAAACCAGCGTGCCTGGGCGGAGGAGCGAGCCCGCCAGGCTGCAGCGGAGAAGGATGCTCGCGAGAAAGCCGAACGGGAACGAGTCGAACGCGAACGCCTCGCCGAAGAGGTACGACGCAGGCAGGAAGAGATCGCCCGGCGACCGCCCCCGCCGAACCGCGAAGAGTTGGTGGCGGCCGCCAAGCAACGCCACGAAAGCATTCTGCGCACGCTGGAGTCGGCCGGCCTGGACGAGACTGAATTGCGGGCGGCGCGCGAAAAGGCCAAGCAGCAGTACCTGCGCGAACTTGATGAGGCGATGCGATGAGACACGGCCAAAATGTTTTGCGCGTGGGCGCACCCGGCAGCGGGAAAACGCTCGCGACCGCACTGAGTGTGGCGCAGTCGAACGACGCGGAGGTGGTGGACGATCCGCACAAGGACAGTCTGGCACGGGAGATCCTGACCCACGCCCAGGGCAATATCCTCCACGCGAAGCTCTCGGACGTGACGTACACACTTGGGTTCGAGCTCCTGGAGCCGTCCACCAACCTCGACCCCGTGCAGCGGAACCTGGAGAACCACCGGCGCGCCGAGGCGTTCCTCGAAATTCTCCTGCGCCGCCGGGAAGCCGATTCGATGGCTGCTACGCCGCTCATGGAAGAGTGGGTGATGGCGGCGCTAATGCTGTACCTGTTCCAGACGGCGCCAAAGCCTCTCGCCTGGCTGCCGTTCGCCTTCATGCCGGGTACGGACGAATTCGCCCAACTGGTGAAGGACTGCACGTTGCCGGACCTCCGGTACAAGTTCAGGCAACTGGAGAAACTGAATCCCCGGGCGCTGCGGGCCGAAGTCGGGTCGGCGACGCGGCTCATCAACGCCGTCTTCCGCTCGCCCGTGTTCCTCGCCTGGAGCCGCGGCGGCTTTGACTTCGGCGGTTTCCTCCAGAATAGCGGCAAGCTCATCGTCGAGCGGGGCGATGAAATCGGCGACGACGCGATGCGCGTCACGATGTGCGCCATCAACCTGCTCGTTATTGACCACGCGAAGCGGAGATCGGGCTCCTTGCCGACGATCCGAATTCGCCTGGATGAAGCGACGAACGCGAGGCTCGTCGGCCTGCCCGAGCTGCGCGCCGCCGCGGAGACCAACAAGAACGGGCTGTACTGGGAATTCAACGTCCAAAAATTGGATTTTCCGGGCGGCTCCGACGCGGTGTTACAGCTCTGCCACCGCCATGAA
Organism: Gemmatales bacterium; assembly: GCA_038231495.1. Taxonomy (GTDB): domain Bacteria; phylum Planctomycetota; class Planctomycetia; order Gemmatales; family Gemmataceae; genus JBBRLG01. The sequence goes on from JBBRLG010000113.1 coordinate 6,590, forward strand.
TGGTACCGCTGCCCGCAATACGAACTCGCCCGCAAGGCCGCCACCGATGTCATCGCCGGACTCGCGAACAACGACCAGAGCCGCGCCGAGCGCATCGCGGCCGTCACAGACCAGGTGATGAACTTCAAACCCGGCCAGCGCTTCGTCCGCGACGCGACGGGCTCGCGGCTTGAACACGTGCCACTTTTACAGAATCCGTGGCCGGAGTGGCCCGGCCTCCGTGAGGCCAAGCTGAAGGAGAAAATCGCGTGGATTCACACCCGGGGCGAGTATCGCGTGCCCGACGCGCCGCCATCCGCGAGTTCCTCGAAACCCGCAACGCCACGATCGAACAAATCGCGCGACGATTCTTCACCGGCAACACGCCTGAAACGGCGCGAAAAAAAGCCAGCCGCTGGCTCTGCAAAGAGCGACGACGCAAGCGCGCCCGAATCCGGGGCGTCGTGATTCTCAACGGGACGGGACGGCCCCAGGTCGTCTATGGGCGGCGCTGCAAGGACGATCAACTGGAACACGAGGTCTGGATCACCGAGGCCGAACTGCTGCTCGGCGGCCGCTTCACGCGGAACGTCGCTGTCGGCAAAACCGTTGCCGACGCGTTCTTCGTTCGCGACGGCGGCCGGTTCTACGTCGAGGTGGACAACGAGACGATGACGGTGAAACAGATGCGCGAAAAGTGGCTGCGCTACGGCAAGGTCGATGGGTACGTCTTGGTCATCTGCCACACGAAGGCGCGTTTGCGCCGACTGATCCGCACCGCCGAGCAGGTGAAAGCGGTCGCCCTCTTCGCACGCTTCCGGTGGCTGCGGTCCGCGTGTGTGCAGGAGCCGTGGATCGACTGGGACGGCAACCGCGTGAGGATTTGAATGGCCAAACGTGCGGCGGAACCTGTCGCGGAACGCCGACCTTTCGCGACAACCGGATGCGGTCGGCGGCTGCTATTCGCTTTCGTCTTTCAGATCGTACGATCTTCAAGACTCAAGCGAACCGCACGCCGACCCGCCTCCCTCGGCTCCCTCCGCCCCTGATCGATGCCGTTGTCCGGTTCTCGCATGGCGTTAAAAGTAGTCGAACGTGTTTCGGCTGTTCTGTGAGCAGTGGCCTGGAGGATAGGGTGACCCTCGTCGAGACGATGCCCGAGCACTATCCTTCCGTCCGCTCGACCGATGGAAACGCAACTCCAAACCGCCGGCAACTACGAAGCGGCCCGCCACTACGCTGCGCTCGGCTACAAGGCGATCCCCATTGCGTCGGGGCAGAAGGCGCCGCCGCTCGTGAAATGGAAACGGTATCAGACCGAGGCGCCGACGCTTGACGACTACCGCGCATGGTTCGCTGACGCGACCCGGAACATCGCGCTCTTGACCGGTGAGATTGTTGTAGCCGATGTGGACGATCCGGCGCTGCTCAACCTCGTGACGGAGAAATGCGGCGAGACCTCGGTGATAAGCAAAACCCCGTCCGGCGGCTTCCACCTCTGGTATCGCAAGCGGCGCGGACCGCACATCGGCAATCGCGTCGATGTGAAGGGTAAGGAACTCGACCTTCGAGCAGAAGGCGGCTATGCGGTCGTGCCGCCGTCGCGGACCAGAGCGGGTGCGTACCAGTGGCTTGGGGTAGGGCTCCCTGCGATTTCAGATCTGCCGTTCTTTCGCGTCTCCTGGACGCGAGAGCGGGTGCGGCGTGTGATCCGGCCCATCGATCTCATTGACGGTAGTGACCGGATGGTGCGGCGCGCACGGGCCTACCTCGCCACGATCGAGGGCGCGATCTCCGGACAGCGCGGGCACGATAGAACGTTTCGGGTCGCGTGCAAACTGACGCACGAGCAGCCGCGCGGCTTCGGCCTCAGTCTCCAAGAGGCTTGGCCGCTCTTCAAGGAATGGAACGAACAATGCGAACCGCCGTGGAGCGACAGAGAGCTGCTCCACAAGCTGGAGGACGCGCTCAAGAAACGCACGTAGCAGGACATCCGTTCGCGGCCGGATTCCCGCTGTTCAGCACGAAAGCCGCCTTCTACCCTTTCAGGAGTTTTCACATGGCAGAGGTTGGCTTGAAGATTCATGGGACTGGCAACGGTATCTGTTCCCTGACGCAGAAGGAAGGCGAAGGGTTGACCGTCTCCTTCGATGACGGGACGGTCGCGTCGCAATTCCTGAGTTGGAAGGCGTTCCGCCAGCTCCTCGCAATGAAGACCGCGAACGGCAAGAAACCGGAGCCGGTTATCCCGGCGGCGATCCCGGTCGGCGAGACGGAGTGAGGTGGACAGATTAGCTGTGACGCAACCACAGGGACGGCGGGCGCCCCAGGGACGGGGCTTTTGCTTCGGTGGGAACAATGGACAACCAACAGGTCGACGTTCTGATCGAGCGTCTCGAACGGATCGAATCGGCCCTGGTCGCCCTGGTGCGCCAGCGAGCGATTCGGGATTGGTACACGACCGACGAGGTCGCGCAGATACTCGGCAAGGCCGAGTTCACCGTGCGCGAGTGGTGCCGTCAGGGGCGCATCCATGCCGAGAAGAAGGGGAGCGGACGGGGCAAGTACCAGTCCTGGGTCGTCGCGCATGCCGAACTGCTGCGCATCCAGCGCGCGGGACTCCTCCCGCTTGTTAAACGCTGACGAGCGCGGCACTTCACCATGATTGTTTCAGCAGCGTCTTGACGCTACAGTGCGCTGAGTGACCGTTGACCGCGAACCCCGGCGAACACCGCTGCCCAACGACCGACGTAGGGTCGCGGCGCCGTCGGGCCGTATTAACAAACGAAGGAAAGCGCCTGTGAAGACTTACCCGTTGCCATTACGTCTGGCCGACCTGCTCGACGGTCAGAAGGTCGAGTCCGACCGCCTCGAATTTAAGGAGGGCTGGAACCCAGCCGCCATCCTCCGCTCCGTTTGCGCATTCGCCAACGATTTTCACAACTACGGCGGCGGTTACATCGTCCTTGGTATCGCCGAACGCGCCGGCCAGCCGGTGCTCCCCCCGTGCGGCGTCCCGGTGAACCGGCTCGACCCGATCCAGAAAGAGTTGCTCCAGTACTGCAACCTGATCCAGCCGGCGTATTTTCCCCTCTTCGGAACGGAGGAGGTCGGCGGCAACACCGTGGTCATTCTCTGGTGCCCCGGCGGCCAGAACCGTCCCTACAAGGTGCCGAAGGACGTGACAGCGAGGGACAAGGACTACGCGTATTACCTTCGGCACTACGCCAATTCCGTCGTCGCCAAGAACGGCGAGCTTCAGGAGTTGATGGCCCTCACCGCCAAGGTGCCGTTCGATGACCGCATCAATCATCAGGCTGATCCCGACGACCTTCAGCTTCCACTGATCCGCTCGTTCCTCAAGGAAGTAAAGAGTAGCCTCTTGGCCCCCTCGGCACGCATGCCCTTCGCCGAGTTAGGACGGCGCCTGGCTGTCCTGGACGGTCCCGACGAATACCGCAAGCCGAGGAACGTCGGCTTGCTCTTTTTCAACGAGTCGCCCGAGCGGTTCTTCCCCGGGGCGCAGATCGATGTCGTGCATTTCCCGCACGGCTCTGGCGGATCGGTGATTGTCGAGCAGACTTTTCGCGGACCGCTGCACACGCAGGTGCGTGACGCCTTGCACCACCTGCGCAATCGCGTCGTGCGCGAACGGGTGACGAAATTGCCGGACCGGGCGGAGAGCGTGCGGGTGTCCAACTACCCCTTCGCGGCACTGGAAGAGGCGCTGGTCAACGCTGTCTATCACCGGGGCTACGACCAGCGCGAGCCCATCGAAGTGCGCGTGAATCCCGACGGCATCGAGATCGTGAGTTACCCCGGCCCCGACCCATCCATCCGCCGCGAACACTTGAGCGGCGAGCGCATTGTGGCCCGCCGCTACCGCAACCGCCGGATTGGAGAGTTCCTGAAGGAACTGGACCTGACGGAGGGACGGTCCACCGGCATCCCGAAGATTCGCGACGCCATGCGCCGCAACGGCTCGCCGCCTCCCGTTTTCGAGACGGACGAGGGGCGGACGCATTTTCTCGTCCGGCTGCCCGTTCACCCGGCGATGATCGAGGCCCATGATGAGGCCCATGATGAGGCCCATGACGCAGTTCCGGTGGAACTGGGCGACATCGAACGGCGCGTCCTCCGGTCGCTCGCAGGCGAACCTCGCAGCGTCCCGGAGATCACGGCTTCTCTAGGCCACGAGGGCCGCAGCGGTCATCTCAAGCGCGCCCTGAAACGGCTCGGCGACCTCGGGCTGATTGCCATGACCCTCCCCGACAAGCCTCGGAGCAAGAACCAGAAACGGATCCTGACCGCAGAGGGTAGGAGAGTGTTGGAGGGCGGAACATCGCAAACGTGAAGTTCGCTAAACGTCGTGTCGAAGGCTTGTGCTCGACGCGCTGCATCGGACGGCATGTCAACTGAACACTGACCGAATCGCCTGGTTCTCTATCGACGGAATCAGGTGGCGATACCTTCTGCGCATCTCTTCCGTCGTGTGGCCGACCCAAGCGTCGATCAGACGCTGGTCCACCGCCTTGGCGGCGCAGTTGCTGATGAAGCTGTGCCGTAGTAGGTGCCAACCCCGCAGCACTGCCCACTTTGATCCTGCTATCGTCCGCTGAAAGTGGTCGTGCGCCTCGTCGCGCGTGATCGCGCTTTGCGGAGGCTGTGTGCGCGTCCGCACCGAGGACATCCGTCCCTTCTGCGTCGTCGCCCGCCTCTTGCCCTGATGCCCCGTCGTCCGGCTCCGCTTCTTGCTGCGGAACACCTCTTCCTCGTGGCAGAAGAGGAACTGCCCGCCCGGGTGGACCGCGAGCCAGTCGCGCAGCACGCCCGTGAGGAACGGTGAAAGCGGTACCCGCCGCGTCGTCCGGCGGCCGTGGGCCCGCTTCTTTTCGTGGATCAGGACCGACTCCGCCACGAAATCGACGTCGTGGACGCGGACGCGAAACACTTCGCTCCGGCGTGCTCCCGTGTGGGCGGCAAAGGTGATCGCAGGGAAGATCCACGCATGCGCGGCATTGGTCCTCACGAACGCAAGCAGTTCGCCGATCTCCTCCTGCATCAGGAACAGACACTCCCACAGGTGGGCGGTCTCGTCCTCGGTCAGCCCGCCGGCCACCTTCCGCTCGATCTCCTTCCACGTCTGGAAGGGCGGCTTGTCGTCCATTTTCGGGTAGTGAAGACCGCGGCTAGGGAACCCGCCTGAGAGCTGTCCGCCGTCCACGCCCCAATTCCAGGCCGCGCGGAAGCTGGCCATCTCCTTCCGCAGCGTCACGGGGCTGAGCGTGCTGCCACGGTATTTCTTCCGCGCCCGACGGCCGACGTGACGTTGCAAGTCGGCAAGTGTCAATTCCTGGAGCGGGAACCGGTCACCGAGCGTGACGGTGAAATGGCCCAAGTGCATGCGGACGGTCGCCAGCGAGTTCGGCTCGATGGAGCCGATGGCGTGGGCGGCGAGGTAATCGTCCGTGAACGACTTGAGTAGGACCGGCTCAGGCGCAGCTGCGACTTCAGGTTCCGTGACGTTACCGTCGCGGATGATGAACTCGGTGATGGAGACGCCGGGCGGGACGCGGATGAGTTTCTGCTTGATACGCAGCAACAGGTACTCGACCTTGCCGGCGAAGGCGTCTGCCTCCTCACGGGAGACCTTGCCGACGGTGACGGTGTGGCTCTTGCCCTGGTAGCAGAACTGGCAGTAGAAAGCGTCGCATTTTTGCTGGATTGAAGCCATATTCGGCACTCCTGTAGAAGGAAGGGTGAGTGCCCTGCGAGAGCAACGAGTGCAGAAGAAATGCAGAAGAATTCGGTTCTGCACAAGAGGGCAAGGAGCCACGGCTTGCCGTAACTCCTTGCCCTGATTGTAGTGCCGAAGAGAGGACTCGAACCTCCACTCCCGTTAAGGGAACCAGGTCCTGAACCTGGCGCGTCTGCCAGTTCCGCCACTTCGGCTGCTGCCATCACACCCAGGTCAGGATGGCGTGATGCGAAGAATCATCATAGAGGCCGCAGGCGGCCTTCGTCAAGGACCGTTTGCAACGCGACCGCGGTCGGGGTGTACGACAGGGTTTGCAAGGCGAGCTGGTCGGATGGTAGACTGAGTTGAGAAGTTCGTTTACTCGCTTCGTCGCAAGTCTTTTCAGGAGCTAAGGATGGCCTTCAAGAAAAGTAAACATTCGGTAAACCAGTCTGGCGTGGGTTCTGTCAAGGGCAGGCGCACTATCTCCCAGGCCGGGGCGACGGCATGACCACGAACCTCTGCACCGGGACCGATTACCTGGGGACGGCTTACGATGTGTCCGCGTCGTCGTCCGCGTTGCCCAACGACCAGTTCCGACGATCCGCGGCGCTCAGGTTCCACGGCAAGAAACGCGCCCCATCCTCGGGAGCTTCATCACCCGCTTCCGCGCAGGCCGTCAGGTACGCCGTCAACCACGCACGCGGGTTCAAGTCCCACAGGCACAAGGTCTGCAACAACGAGAACAGTATCGCCGCCAGGCGGCCCGCCCACACCGCCCCCGACCCATAGTAGTTCTTCCGTCCTACCACCGGCCCACGCTCCGTCCGCTCCGCCGTGTTGTTGTCCATCGGCACTTCCGGGTGCTCGACGAACACCGTCAAACCGGTCCAGTGATTCCCCAAGCTTTCCAGTACCTTCCGCCGCGCCGGGTGCAACGCTGGTTCCAGCAACTCGGCTTCCCCTTGCGCACCGAACGCCGTCACGGCCAGGCGTAACCGCGTGTCGGCCGCGGCAAACTGCACCGGCTCCTCCCGGACCGCCCGCCGCTCGTCGTTGCACTGATACAGCGCCCCGATCCGCTCGACCCAGGCCAACGCCCAACCCTCCTGGTCGGGCCAGGTCCGGGCCACGGTCACGAAGTCCCGGCGGACATGCGCCCAGCAGAACGCCAGCACGATCAGGCCCCGCTTGACCTGGTCCATGACCTGGTAGGCCTTGTAACGGTCTACCACCATGATCCCTTGGGCGTCCGGCCCCAGGTAGTCCTCCGGTACCTCATGGGAGCGGCCTTGGGCCAGGACGAAGACGACGACCTCGTCGGCGTGGAAAGCCCACAGGTACCAGCGGAAGCCGACCTTGCCCTCGATCGTAGCGAACACCAGCCAGCGGGTCTCGTCGGCGTGCCAGAGCGGCTGTCGCCGGCTGTGCGCGGCCAAAGCCTCGTAGACCGGCTCGAACAACGGCAGCAGCCGTTGCAGGCCGTCGGTCACCGTGCCCAGCGACAGATCCAGGTCGTGCGTCTGGAGGTCCGCCAGCAGTCGGTAGGTCGGCCGGTAGAACAGGTACTTGTCCAACAGCAGCGCGACCCAAACCGTGACGCCCAAGATACTCTTGGGAATCACGCGGGGGGCCGGCGGGGCCGTGACGACGCCGGGGTGAGCGCCGCAAGCACAGGTGGGGCGGTAGCGGTGACGGCGGATGAGGCGGCGATGGGCTTTAACCTCGACCTCCAGGATCGTGGAATCCTCGGTGCCGCTGACGGGGGCGAAGGGGCGGCCGCAGCGCCGGCACGAGCACTGCTCGCCGGGGATCACGCGCTCCTCCACGAGGGCGGGCAGATGCGAATAGTCACGGCGGCGCGGCCCCTTCGTGCCGCGCTGCTGGCCCCGGGGCCGGCGCGACGGGGAGTCGGGGGGCGTCGTCGTGGTCGGGGTGGTAGCGGCGGTGGTCTCGGTCTTGCGGCCGAAGAGTTGTTGCTCGCGAAGACGGAGTTGGGCGCGGAGCTGTTCGTTCTCGGTTCGCAGCAGGGCTTCACGCCGGAGGGCGCGTTGGTGCTGGGCTTTCCAGTAGCCGGCCTGCCGCCAGGGCTCGAACTCCACGGCGAGTCGCGGGCAGACGGGACAGGGGCCGTCCGGCAAGGGAGGCGCCAAGCAGGCGGGGTGCGCGGGCGTCGTGGTCAAGGGGACCCGCGCTAGGTCCGGGCAAACAGGGCTGGCAAGCGCAGCGGACATGCTAACCGTTGTAGCCCCGCGCCGTCAGCTGGCAAGCGCAGCTGACCGGTTTACCGAATGTTTACCAAGAAAACCGCTGCTCCTCCCGTGGCCGAATTGCAGAACCTCATCAATGGGGTGGCCAAAAACATCGTGGATAAGGTGTATGGGCCTCAGGGCCCGGTGTGGGGCACCCCGTTCAGCGACCTGGAGGAAGTGGCGGTGCA
>JBBRLG010000114.1:0-14653 GCA_038231495.1 Gemmatales bacterium
AAAACACGCAGCTGGCCGACCTCGGCCGGGCCAAGAAGGTCAAGATCGACAAGGACAACACGACGATCATCGTCGAGACGAACGACAAGAAGCGCAAGGAAGCGATCACCGGCCGCGTGCAGATGATCCAGCGCGAGCTGGAGAAGTCCACGAGCGACTACGACAAGGAAAAGCTGAGCGAGCGCATCGCGAAGCTGTCGGGCGGCGTGGCCAAGATCAACGTCGGGGCCGCGACCGAGAGCGAAATGAAAGAGAAGAAGGCGCGCGTCGAGGACGCGATGCACGCGACCCGCGCGGCCAACCAGGAAGGCATCCTGCCTGGCGGCGGCGTGGCTTTGCTGCGGGCGTCCGAAGGCCTGAAGCCGAAGGGTCTCCGCGACGACGAGGAGACCGGCTACAACATCGTGGTCCGCGCGTGCAAGGCACCGATCCAGCAGATTGCCGAGAACGCCGGCGAAGATGGTGCGGTCGTGATGAACAAGGTGCTGGAGAATTCCGCGCCGAACTTCGGCTACGACGCCCGCCAGGACCGCTATTGCGACATGCTCAAGGAAGGCATCATCGACCCGACGAAGGTGGTGCGTTCGGCGCTGCAAAACGCGGCGAGCGTCGCGACACTGCTGCTGACGAGCGACGCGCTGGTGGCCGACATGCCCGCGAAGGACGAAAAGAAGTCGTCCGGCGGCGGTGGCGGCGGCTACGACGACATGTACTAATTCCGGGCTGAGAGCTGAAAGCTGAGAGCTGTTTCAAAAAATCGTTTTGAAACAGCTCTCAGCTTTTAGCTTTTAGCTTTTAGCTATCAGCTTCCATCTTTTGAACTGACTTCCATTGCGTCCACGGCGTCGGTGACGCCCTGGGTCGCTTTCGCCAATTCAAGGGCGCGGCCGCGCTGCACTTGATTCGTAACCTTGCCTTGCAACTTCACAACACCCGGCGACGCGATGCTGACCCGAATCTCGGCATCGGTCAGGCCTTTATCCCATTGCAGACGCACGGCGACCCGGCTATCGAGGGCGCTGTCGCCGGCCGCGCCCCGCAACGCCTGCCAACTCGTCGCCAATTTGCTGTTGCGACCGCCGGTGACGTCTTCGCCCCTCTCCGACACCTTTTGACACACTTTTGCAAAACCTTCCGAGTCCTGGCTGCTGCATCCCGTCACCAACGACGTGAGGGCCAAGATCAAAAAAGGTGTCCAGGCGATGGTTCGCTTCCGCATTGTTTCCGCGCCTCCCGGCGACCGCTGCTGGCCGAAAATGGCCGTCCGGAGTATGCTCTGGGCGTTCGCTTCGGGCAAGGGCAACCCTGGACAGCGGCGGTCTCACCGGGCCATGCTGAGGAAAACGAGGCAACCCGGAGCGATGCCGAGGACTGCGCAAGATAACCAAAAGGCGAGCCGGGAGTGCTCACTGCTTGGTTTGCTCTTGGCTCGGAACCGCGCTGCTGTCACAATTAGCGAGTGGAAACGTCCTTATTCAGAGCGGGCCATGCGCTACCTCATCGACGGCTACAACCTGGTGTACGCGATGGGCCTGTTGAGTCAAAAAAAGGCCGCGCCCGGCGCGCTCGAAGCCGCCCGCTTCGACCTGCTCGACCACCTGCACGCGTTGTTCGGCGACCAGTCCGGCTGCCTGACCGTGATCTTCGACGCCAACCGCGTGCCGCGCCACGGCGTGCCCGAACACGATTACCACGGCCTGCACGTCCGCTTCGCCGTGCGCCAACAGGCCGACGACCTGATCGAGACGTTGGTGCAGAGCGAAGGTTCGCCGAAAAGCTTGACCGTCGTGTCGGACGACCACCGCGTCCAGACCGCGGCCCGGCGGCGGCAGTGTCCGGTCCTCGGCTGCAACGCCTTTCTGGACGTGGCCGAACGGCCGGCGCGCCAGACCTCTCCGACCGCCACCGACGCCAACGCCAAGCCGGATGCGATGTCGCCGGCGGAGCGCCAGCGCTGGCTCGACGAGTTCGCGGACTTCGCCGACGATCCGGCCTTGAAAAAAGGACTCAATCCGGGTGCCTTTGATTTCGAGGAGTGAGCGCTGCCGCGCGACTTGCGATTCAGGGCGTAATTCATACAAGGACGTTATGGCTATCTCCACGATCGTGTTCGACTTCGGCAACGTCGTCGCGCTGTTCAGTCATCGCCGGGCCGCCGAGCAACTGGCCGCGTACGGCACCGCCTCCGCCGCCTCCATTGCGGCCTATCTCTTCGGCGGCACCCTCGAAGAAGATTACGAGGCTGGCCGCATCGCCACCGACGTGTTTATCAACACCGTGCGCGCGACGTTTCACTTGCAGTGCAACGACGAGCAGTTCGCCCGCGCGTTTAACGATATATTCACGGCGAACGCGGATGTCTGCGACCTACTGCCGCGGTTGAAGCCGCGCTACCGGCTCTTGCTGCTCAGCAACACCAACGACCTGCACGCCCGCTTTTTCCTGGCGAAGTTCCGCGAACAACTTGCGCCGTTCGACGCCTTCGTCCTGTCGCACGCGGTCGGCCTACGCAAGCCCGACCCGCGCATCTATGAATACTGTCGCGCGCAAGCCGGCTCGCCGCCCGCTGCGGATTGCTTGTTTATCGACGACCTGCCCACCAACATCGACGGCGTCCGCGCCTGCGGCTGGCAGGGAATCGTTTACCGTCCGGGCGAAGATTTGCCGAAGAAATTGGCGGCGCTCGGCGTTCCGGTTGCCGCCGTAGCAGAGAACCGTTTGTCGAGGAGCGTGAAATGAATCCCATCGAACAGGCCGACCCGGAAGTGTGGCAGGCGATCGCGGGCGAGCGCCGCCGGCAGCAGACGGGTTTGGAAATGATCGCGTCGGAGAACTACACCAGTCCCGCGGTCCTGGCCGCGCAAGGCTCCGTGCTGACCAACAAGTACGCCGAGGGCTATCCCGGTCGGCGCTACTACGGCGGCTGCGCGTTCGTGGACGTGGCGGAGAAATTGGCCATCGAGCGCGTGTGCAAACTGTTCGGGGCCGAGCACGCCAACGTGCAGCCACACTCGGGCGCCCAGGCGAACATGGCCGTTTACTTCGCCTGCCTCGAACCGGGCGACACGATCCTCGCCATGAACCTGTCGCACGGCGGCCACCTGACGCACGGCATGCACCTCAACTTTTCGGGCAAACTGTACAAGATCGTTCCCTACGGCGTCCGTGCCGACAACGAGTTGATCGACTACGACCAGGTGCGGCAGCTGGCCCGCGAGCACAAGCCCAAGCTGATCGTCGCCGGGGCCAGCGCCTACTCGCGTGTCATCGACTTCGCGGCCTTCGCCGAGGTCGCGGCCGAGACGAAGGCGCTGTTCATGGTGGACATGGCCCACATCGCGGGTCTGGTCGCTGGCGACCAGCATCCCAACCCCGTTGTGTGGGCGGATTTCGTCACCTCGACCACGCACAAGACGTTGCGCGGGCCGCGCAGCGGCTTCGTGTTGTGCAAGAAGGACTGGGCGAAGAAGATCGACTCGTCCGTCTTTCCTGGAATGCAAGGCGGGCCGCTGATGCACGTCGTCGCGGCCAAGGCAATCGGTTTCAAGGAGGCGTCGCAACCGGCCTTCCGCGCCTACGCCGCCCAGACCGTGGCGAACGCGCGGACCCTGGCCCACGAGTTGACGACGCGCGGCTACCGCCTCGTATCCGGCGGCACCGACAATCACATGCTACTGGTGGACGTGGCGGTGCGCGGCCTGTCGGGCAAGGTCGCGGAGAAGGCGCTCGACGCGGCGGGCATCACGATAAACCGCAACGGCATCCCCTTCGACAAGCGGCCGCCGCTGGACCCGTCCGGCATCCGCATCGGCACGCCGGCCCTGACGACCCGCGGCATGCGTGAGACCGAGATGCGCCAGATCGCTGCCTGGATCGGCGAAGTGCTAGCCAACCCGGATGACACGACGGCGCAGCAGCGCGTTCACGGCGAGGTTGCGGAGTTGTGCGGACATTTTCCCGCGCCGGCGAATGTGGCGTAAGACTCCTTTCGGCCTGGCAATAATCCGTTTGCTTCTCCGTTATCCGTGGCGCACAATGGACTTACCGCGACGAACGAACCCAAATGGAAACGCTCATGGCCAAGAAGCCGAAGAAGAAGCCGCCGCCAAAGTGCAAGGCGATCCTGCTCTGCGACCAAATTCTCATCGACTCCCTGACCGGCAAGCTGAGCATTATCGGCATCTTTGAGAATTTCTTCGTGACCGCTTTCCCGGCAGCAACGGCCCCTTTTACCGCCTTCCTCCAAATGACCGACGGCGTTGGGCAGTACAACGTCACCGTCGAAGTCTACGACTTACAAGAAGACGCGATCTTGGGCGCGGCGCAGGGGCCGGTAATCGATTTCGCCGAGCGAACCGTCAAGCTGAACTTCTTCATCCCGGTGCCGCCGTTGCCCCTGACCCACCTTGGGCGGTATGATTTTATCGTGATGGCTGACGGCCAAGAAATCGACCGCCAGCAGTTTGAGGCCATAAACCCCGGAGTACCCCCCGATGCCGACGACCAATCTCCCGATTAGCCCGCGCGCAAAGCAGCCTGCCCTCGCAACCACCGCGCCGGCCCGCCAGCCGGCAATTGTCGGCACCCTGCCGCTGAACGTCCACATCATTCCGATGGTGGTTTTTGACACGCCCCGGCCGATTAAACGAACGGGGCGCAAGGCCAAGCGGTAAAGGACCGATGACAGAAACAGACGCTGAGACGGCCGGGCAATTTGCCCGGCCGTCCGTTTTACCTCCGACACCAATTGGCCGATATGGATACCAAACCAATTAGCCGATTTTGATACTAAATCGACCTTAATTGGGCTATAAAAGGGCAAAGCCCACCGAGACCAAATAGGTAACGGCGCATCTCCAAGGACAGCCTGTTCCCGCCCTTGCTCATGGCATTCCGTCCACCAACCTGAACGAATTCCGACCAAACCCCGTAATTTCACAGCAACCGATTTGTATGTTGCCCGTCCGCGTTCTACGCTTCTGACAGCCCACCATCCCAAATGTGCAACAGGGTTTACCTACCCAGGAACAACGGGCCGGGACGAAACAGATGCCTCTCACCAGGGAACTCGACGCCGAGCCGCTGCCCGGTTATCGACTGATCGAACCGCTCGGCCGCGGCGGCTTCGGCGAAGTGTGGAAGTGCGAAGCCCCCGGCGGCTTCTTCAAAGCCATCAAGTTCGTCGAGGGCGATACCAGCCTCGCCCCCGGCCACGCCCCCGGCCACGCCCCGGCCACCGCCGAATGGACCGCCATCCAGCTCGTCAAGACCATTCGCCATCCGTTCCTCCTTTCGATGGAACGGGTCGAAGTCATCGACGGCGATCTACTCATCGTCATGGAGTTGGCCGACAAAAACCTGTCGGACCGCTTCAACGAACACCGCCACGCCGGCCTCCCCGGCGTGCCGCGCGACGAACTTTTGCACTACTTGCGCGAAGCGGCTGACGTGCTCGACCTGTTGAACTTCCAGCACGGGTTGCAGCACCTCGACATCAAGCCGGCCAACCTCTTCCTCGTCAGCGGCCACGTCAAGGTCGCCGACTTCGGCCTGGTTCGCAACCTGGCCGAACGCAGCGTGCTGTCCGGGGCCGCCAGTCCGTCGTCGCTCAGCGCCATTTCGCCGCGCTACGGCGCGCCCGAACTGTTCGAGGGCGCCATCTCGCCCTGTAGCGACCAGTACAGCCTGGCGATCGTGTTTCAGGAAATGCTCACCGGGTCGTTCCCGTTCAACGGCAAGAACTCCCGCCAGCTGGCGATGGAACACACCGCCGGGACGCCGAAGCTGGACGCCCTGGCCCCGGCGGACCAGCTCGTCGTCGCCCGCGCCCTGGCCAAGGATCCGAAGGACCGCTTCGCCAACTGTCGCGAACTCGTGGACGCCCTGGCAAATAGTTCCGCCACGCCGACGCCGGCCCGTCCGGTGGAGCGGGAAACCGTGGTGGCCGGCGACACCGTGAACGACTTGCCGTTGACCGCCACGGCCGCCGTCAACCCGGCCCTGGCCAAGTTTGTGCCGGACTTCCATTTTCAAAACTGTCTGGGCTGCGGCCCCAGCGTCGAGTCGTGGGAGGCGTGTACGCCGCAGGGGACACGCAAGCTGGTCAACTTCCTCTACGGCGTCGCGGGGCGGGACGCGTCGGCGGAAGACAAGGCGAAGGCCCGTCTCCTGGCGCTGCAACACCCGGCTTTGCTGCCGGTCAGCCTGCGCCAGGGCGGGCCGGGGTGTTTGATCGTTATCACCGACCATATCGCAGACAATTTGCGCAGTCGCTTCCAGGAACGCCGGGCTGGGGGGGCGAAGGGCTTGCCGCGCGAGCAGCTGCTGGACTGGCTGCAAACCGCCGCCGAAGCGCTCGACGACCTGGCAGCGGCGCACCACCTGCAACACCAGGGGTTGAACCCGCGCAACCTGCTGCTGGTCGGCGAGCGTTTGCTGGTGGGCGACTTCGGCTTTTTCCCGCTGATTTGGGGTCCGGCGGGCCAGTTGTCTGCTCAACTTCAGGGCGCCTACGCCGCCCCGGAACTGCGGACCAATCAGCCGGCCCTGCGCTGCGACGTGTACAGCCTCGCCGTCATCTACCAGGAAATGCTGACCGGCGTGCATCCGTTGCGCGGCCGGCAGCCGGCCTCGCCGAACTTGAACCCGCTTACCAATGCCGAGCGCAGCGTCGTCGCCAAGGCGCTGGACGTCAACCCCGATGGCCGGTTCGCCAGCTGCACGGAATTCCTGTACGCCCTCGACGACGCGCGGCCGGGCGGTCGTCCAACGCCGGTCGCCGGCAACGTCCCAAGGAGTGCCGCGGAGCAGCGAAACAAGGCCGGACTCGCCCGCCTCGTGGCCGACTCGTCCAATTTCGTCCCGGCGTCGGAGCCGGAGACGTGGCTGACGACGGGCAACGGGCAAACGACCTTGCAGTGCCGATTTATCGCCAGCCTGCCGTTCGGCGGCGCCCACTCGCGCTTCGACGCCTTTCGCTTTCAGTGGGGCGCGAAACTCGTACGCCGGGAGGAAAACGGCCTCGTCCTCGCCATCGACGTACCGCCGCGCGGCTGGCAGCGGCTCTTCGGAGTGCCGCCGTGCTTCACCATCGACATCCAGTGGAATATTCCTTGCCCGCCGGCGGTCGCCCTGCCGGAAGTGGTCGTCCGCATCGGCAGCGGCACCGACGGTCGGCACGTCGAGCCGGCCGCGTTCCGGCAGACCGCGCCCTTGCTGCTGGACAGTCTGCGAACGCACCTGCTCGGCCAATCGGAGCGGCGCGGCCAGGAACGGCTCCTATGGGCGCACCCGGTCGAGGTGGCCTTCCTGCGCCAGGACGGCCAACCCGGCGCGGCGGTCGCGTGCCAGGCCAAGGACATTTCGTTGACCGGCATGGGCTTCTACCTGGCGAGTGCGACGGCCGGCGCGCATCTGACGGTGACCCTGACCACGCCCACCCACCCCGAACCCGTGACCCTGACCGGCACCTGCGTGCGCGTCCAGCGCTGCGGCGACAGCTGGTACGAGGCTGGTGTGTTGTTTCAGTAGCATTCGCCGCTTGCGGCTTTGCAAAGCCGCATTCGCCGCTGGCGGCTGAGCGCGTATTTCGCGCTCAGCCGCCAGCGGCAACCCGCAAGTGGCTTTCCCCCATCTCTCCGTCCGGTTACAATAAGAGTTGTCGCAGTGGGCCGCACCCGGACCGAGGGACCGCTCGATCATGCCGTTTTTGTTGATGGCGTTTCTGACGATCACCTGTCTTCCCGAACTGGAGATGTGGCCCGAACCGCTCCTGCCCGCGCCCTGGCACTTGCCCCCCGTCGCCTGGAGCGGTCTGCTCACTGCGGCGGCCCTGTGCTTGCCGCTTATCCAGGCGTTTATCGTCGCCCGGCGCGTGGCCTCGGCTCTGGGCCAGAACCCCCAGCCGCGCGACGACGTCCTGAATCGCTACGACCGCGCCCGGTTCGTTCACCAGTTGCTCCTTTTCGGCTGCTTCACCTTGGCCCTCGCCGCCGGTGGTTGGGGTTGGAGTGTCAACCAGGTTTGGCGGGCGGAGGGGTTTGGCGTCCTGCCCGTCGCCGAGCTGGTCGTCCTCGCCCCCTTCCTGGTGGCGATGGGGTTGTCGTGGGCCATTTTCTACGACGCCGAGAACGCCCTGGACCAGGCCGCCCGCCTCCTGAGCGAAGGGAGCGATCTCGAAGCAGTCTTTGCGGACCCCTACGAATTTACGCGGCGGCAACAAGAACGAGCCGCGAACCAACCGTATTTCGGCGGCCGTTGGTCCTACGTGCAGTTCCAGGCCCGGCAGAAGCTCGCGCTGGTCTGCGTGCCGATCGTGCTGTTGCTCGGCCAGAAAGAGTTACAGCGGCGCCTGAGCGACGTGCCCGGCGAGTGGGCGTTGCTCGTCAACGTCGCCGGCTTCGCGATGGTGTTGTTCGTTTTCTTGACCATGCCGCTGGCGGTACGGTTCGTCCTGGGGTTGAAGCCGCTGCCGGCCGGTCCCTTGCGTGACCGCCTGGTAACGGCGTCGCGGCGGCTGCGGTTCCGGTGCAGCGACATCTTGGTCTGGAACACGCGGCAAGGCATGGCGAACGCGATGGTGGTCGGCATTTTGCCGTGGCCGCGCTACGTCATCTTTACCGACCGCCTGGTACACGATTTCCGGCCCGACGAGGTGGAGGCGGTGTTCGGCCACGAGGTCGGCCACGTCAAGCATTTCCACATGCTCTACTACTTCCTGTTTTTGTCCGCGAGCATGACGGTGTTGGGCCTACTGGCCCATTTAAGCTTGTTGTATTTCCTGAACGGCGCAGCGCAGCCGCTCGACCACCAGCGTCTCGAACTACTCCAAACGCTGCCAATGGCGGTCGGTGTGTTGCTCTACATCTTCGTCGTGTTCGGCTTTGTGTCGCGCCGCTGCGAACGGCAGGCGGACATTTTCGGCTGTCGCACGGTGTCTTGCGGCTGTCGCGACTGTCCGGACCACGCAGCCGACGTCGCCCTGGTGCCTTTGGGACGCGGCCTGTGTCCGACGGGCATTCGCACCTTCATGCGCGCGCTGGAGAAGGTCGCCGACGTGAACGGCATCAGCCGCGACCGGCCCGGTTTACTCCAGTCGTGGCAACACTCGACGATCGCCCGCCGCGTGGCGTTTCTGCAACAGATGATCGCCGACCCCGGCATCGAGCCGGTGTTTCAACGGCGCGTGGCTTTGGTCAAGTGGGGCCTGTTCGTCGTCCTCGGCGTGCTGCTCGCCGCCGTGCTGATTACGGGTTCGTATGCGTTTAATACCTGACAGAGCACCTTAAACCATGTGCCGAACCGCTCTCCTTGGCCTGCTACTGTTGCCGTGCTTCGTCGGGACCGCCTTCGCCGACGGCAACGACGATTTCTGGCGCGACTTCCGCGCCCGCCAGCGCAAGGAAGTCGAAGGTTTGGCGAAACCCGCCGAGCCGCCTGCTGGCGACGGCACGCCCCTCGACCGCCTGGTCGCCGCGACGTGGACCGCGGCCAAATTTACGCCGCCCGCCGTGGTCGGCGACCGCGCCTTCGCCCGCCGGGTCTACCTCGACGCGATCGGCTTGCCGCCCACCGTCGAACAACTCGACCTATTTGAGCGCGACCCGGCGGCCGACAAACGCGCGAAGCTGGTGGATGCGTTGCTCGCCGACAAGCAAGCGTTTGCCGAACACTGGATGACGTTCTGGAACGACCTGCTGCGCAACGACGAGCAGACCAACATCGACGGCTTACGCAAGCCCGTCACGACCTGGCTTTATGCGTCGTTGGTTGAAAACAAGCCGCTCGACTTGCTGGTCGCCGAACTGTTAAACCCCGGCCGGACCGGACCGGACGGCTACCTCAAGGGCGTGAACTGGCGCGGCCGCGTCAACGCCAGCCAGATTCCGCCCGTGCAGGCTGCCCAAAACGTGTCGCAGGTTTTCCTCGCCAGCTCGCTCAAGTGCGCCTCGTGCCATGACAGCTTCATCAACAACTACAAGCTGGAACAAGCGTACGGCCTGGCGAGCTTCTTTTCCGACAAGAACCTCGAAATGCACCGCTGCGACAAGCCGACCGGCAAGGTGGTCGCCGCGAAATTTCTACTGCCCGAGTTAGGCGAAGTCGCGGCCGACGCCGACCTCGAAACTCGGCACCGGGCCGTCGCCCACATGGTCACGCGGCCGAAAAACCCGCGCTTCGCCCGGACGATGGTGAACCGCTACTGGAAGCAGCTGCTCGGCCGCGGCCTGTTCGAGCCGGCGGACGATTTTGAAGGCGGCACCGGCCACACCGCTTTGTTGTCGTACCTGGCGTACGACTTCATGAGCCACGATTTCGACGCCAAATACCTCGTGCGGCAAATCCTGCTGTCGAAGGTGTATCAATTGCCCGCGACGCCGGAGAAACGGCGGAAGGCCGGCGAACCCCCGCCGTTGACCGGGCCGGTGGTGCGGCGGTTGACGAGCGAACAATACCTCGACGCGGTGGCGCAGATAACGGGCTATTGGCCCAAGGTCGCCGTCATGCAGGTCACGGTCGCCAACCCGCACCTGCGCACCTGGCGGCACAAGAAGCCGGACAGCGTCACGACGGCGCTGGGCCGCCCCAACCGCGAACAGGTTTGCACCGACCGCAACCAGGAAAGCACCGTGCTGCAAGCGCTGGAACTGGTCAACGGCACGGAGTTGTCCAACCGCTTGAAGGAAGGCGCGCAGTTGCTGCTGGCGTCGGACCTGGGCAAGCAGGCCGACAGCGCCACGGTCGTCAAGACGCTCTACCTGCGCTCCCTGGCGCGCGAGCCGAACGACGACGAGATTAAGCTGGGCCAGTCGTTGTTAGGCGCGGCCAAGGACGCGGTTGCGAAACGCCAGCCGGGATGGGAAGATTTCCTGTGGGTGCTGGTGATGAGTCCGGAGTTCCAGTTTGTGAGGTAACAATCATGACTGCCAATCCCCTCTCCCGCCGCGATTTTCTGCGCACCAGTTGCCTGGCCGGCGCGGGTGCCTTGGTCGGCTCGCACTTGCGCGCCGACGAGAAAAAGCTCCAGCCGACCGCCGATTCCGTGATCCTGCTGTGGATGGCTGGCGGCCAGGCGGCCACCGAAACGTGGGACATGAAAAAGTACACACCTTTCGAGAAGGGCATGGAGGCGAAGGCCGTCTTCTCCACCTTCAAGGCGATCCCCACGAGTGTGGACGGCTTGAAGATTTCCGAAGGGCTGCCGAACATTGCCAGGGTCATGCACCACGGCACGCTGGTCCGCACTTTCAAGGCCGGCGACCTCGGTTTCATCTTGCACTCGCGCCACCAGTACCACTGGCACACCGGCTACGTCCCGCCCCAGACCGTCGCGGCACCGCACATCGGCGCGGTGATCGCCCGGACGCTCGGACCGCGCCACCCGGACGTGCCGGCGTTCATCGACATCGGCCAGCGCAGCGCCGGCGGCGAGGATTTTGAAGTCAAGGCGTTTCAGACGGCCGGCTTTCTGGGCAACTCCTACGGCCCGTTTCTGGTGCCGGAGCCGGCCCAAGCGGTCCACACCGTGCAGCCGCCGACCGGCATGTCGAAGGAACGCTTCAAGGAACGGCAAGAACTCTACCTCAAAACCCTCAAGGCGCGGCGCGAAGCGGCAGGCCTCGACCCCAAAGAAGAGGAGTTTCTGAAATCGATCGAGGGCGCGCACCGTTTGCTCGCTTCGCCGGCGGCCAAGGCGTTCGACCTGAGCCAGGAGCCGAAAGAAAGTTACGACGTTTACAACACGGGCCGCTTCGGCCTCGGCTGTTTGCTCGCCCGGCGGCTCGTCGAAGCCGGGGCGCGGTTCATCGAAGTCTCGACGGAATACGTGCCGTTCCTCGGCTGGGACACGCACGAAAACGGCCACAGCCGGCTCGTGGACATGATGAAGCTGATCGACGCGCCGATCGCGCAACTCGTCCGCGACCTGGACGAGCGCAAATTACTGTCGCGGACGCTGGTGGTCATCGCCAGTGAGTTTAGCCGCGACATGCTCGTCGAGGGCAAGCCGGAGCAGAAGGTGCAAGACCAGGTGCAGGTGCCGGAGAAGATCACCGAAGAGAAGTTTTACGGCATGCACCGGCACTTCACCGGCGCGGGCGGCGTCGTCCTGTTCGGCGGCGGCGTCAAGCGCGGCTCGGTGTACGGCGTCACCGCCGACGAGCGGCCCTTCGTCTCGGTCAAGAACCCGGTGACGATTCCGGACTTGCACGCCTCGCTCTACCGCACGGTGGGTATCGCGCCGGATTTGTCTTACGATACCGAGGCGCGGCCGTTCTTTGTTACCGAGGACGGCAAAGGCAAGGCCGTGGACGCGCTGTTTGCTTGAATAAGATCTTGCTGCCGCTTGCGGCGTTGCATTCTTCAATCCTTGCAAAGCCGCAAGCGGCAATACTCCCCGAAAGTGAGGCACTATGAAGCGGTTGCTGGCCCTGGGCCTGACGTTTGGTTTGGCGCTGTGCGCCGTGCAAGTCGTGGCGGCGGCGCCCGCGCCGACCGACAAGGAAAAGACCAAGGAGGCGCTGGCAGCGCTTCAAGAGTTCATCGGCGACTGGAAGGGCAACGGCGGCCCCGACAAGCTCAAGCCCGCCGCCAACGACCCGATCTGGACCGAAAACCTCAAGTGGACCTGGCGCTTCAAGGGCGACGACGTGTCGATCGCCTTCGAGGTCAAGGACGGCAAGGTCTTCAAGACCGGCGAGGTCCGTTACCTGCTCGACAAGAAAAAATACCAGCTGACGGCGGTGGACAAGGACGACAAGAAGCTCGTCTACGACGGCGATTTCAACAGCGACAAGGGCATCCTGACCCTGGAGCGCACCGACGCCGACACGAAGGAGACGCAGCGCATCGAGATGAACACGGCAGCCGAAGGCATCCGGCTCATCTACCGTGTCTCGCACAAGAAGGACGGCACGACGGTTTACGTCAAGGATTATTTGGTGCAGGCGACGAAAGAAGGCCAGAGCCTCGGCGCCAAGGAAAAGAAGGTGGAGTGCGTCGTCAGCGGCGGCCTGGGCACGATCCCGGTGTCGTTCAAGGGCGAGACGTTCTACGTCTGCTGCTCCGGCTGCAAGGACGCCTTCAACGAAAGCCCGGAAAAGTTCATCGCCGAGTTCAAGGCGAAGAAGAAGAAATGAATTGATTGCCGCTGGCGGCTTTGCGGGAAGTAACCGCAAAGCCGCCAGCGGCAATGAAAACTATTTGACCTTGAGCAACTCGACCTCGAAGGTGAGTTCAGCCTTTTCCGGAATGGGGCCCCGGCCTTTTTCGCCGTAAGCCAGCTCGAACGGGATGATGAGCTTCCGCTTGCCGCCCACCTTCATACCCGCCACGCCTTCGTCCCAGCCCTTGATGACGTCGCCGGCCCCGACCTTGAAGGTGAACGGCTCCTTGCGATCGACGCTGCTGTCGAATTTCTTGCCGTCCTTCAGCCAGCCGGTGTAGTGAACCTCGACCGTGTCGCCCTTCTTGGCCTCGGTGCCGTCGCCGACTTTTTGGTCGACGTACTGCAAGCCCGATGGCGTCTTGATGACCTTTTCCTCCGGCTTGTCCTTGTCCGGGGCGCTCGACTGGACGTTCGAGGCCTGAAAAACGGCGACTGCCGCCACGGCTACGATTGCTACCCACAAGAATTTCCGCATGGTGCTCGTCCTTTCCTTCTACGCTAGAACTGGGAAACGATACTCCGATCCTGCTGTTTGTGATACGAAGTCGGCGCGACGAATGGGAGGGGTTCACCCGGCGTCGGCGGGGCCGAAAAAGCCGGCGTGTTTCGCAAAGTAATATGCGGCCAACCCCAGGCCGACGACGATCACGACCGCGCGCACCAGCCACCGCGGCAGCAGTCGGCCGACACTCGACCCGCAATAGCCCCCGGCAATCGCGGCCGCCATCATCGGCAGGGCGAAGTGGTACACCACCTGGTTCTCGGCAACGAAGACGACCACCGAAATGCCGTTGATGCAACACGCCAGCACGTTTTTGACTGCGTTCATGCGATTGAGGCTGCCGACGCCCATGAGGCCGAGCGACGCCAGCATGAGGATGCCGATGCCCGCCCCGAAATAGCCGCCGTAGACGCCGATGAAAAATTGAAAGACGACGAGCAACGCCCGCAACCACAACGGTGCCGGGCGTTCGGATTCCGGCGGCTGGAGCAAACGCTTGAGGTACGGCTGCCCGGCAAACAACATCGCGGCGAGCAGTAACAACCAGGGCACGATCAGCTCGAAATACTTGGGGTCCAACCGCGTCAGGAGGAGTGCCCCGGCAAGGCCGCCGCCGAGGCTCGGACCGACCAGCAATAATAGCCAGGAGCGGGTGCCCTCCAGATCGCGGCGAAAGCCCCAGACGCCGGCCATCGAGCCGGGCACCAGGGCGACGGTACTGGTTTCGTTCGCCACCTGGGACGAAACGCCGGCATGCAGCAGCATGGGGAACGTAAGCAACGTGCCGCCGCCGGCGATGGAGTTGACCACGCCGGCGGCGAAGGCGGACAGGCAAAGGAGTAAGTAGGGCAGCAATGGGTCGAACATGCCTATTTCCAGCAACCGTTCACCGGCATCAACTTCCCCCCTTGCTAAGGGAGGGGGTCGGGGGGCAAGCATCAACTCCCCCCCCTTACGACGGGGGGGTAGGGGGGGTTAAGCACGCT
>JBBRLG010000115.1:0-14612 GCA_038231495.1 Gemmatales bacterium
CCGAACACGTCGGGCTTACGCCTCGACGCTCGCCAAGAGCATTAGACTCCGCGGCGCCGCCCGCGCGGTTTTGCCGCCGTGCCGTTACCGTTCGCGTGGTGGCCGGCCTCGGTCGCGCATAACAGGTCGATGAACCCCAGCGTGGCGCTGCCGAGCCGGTGCAGTCGGCGGTGGATGATGCCGAGCGGCCGGACCAGTCGGCAGCCTTCGAGCCGCGGTGCCATCAACGTGCCCGCCGCGCACTCCTGCCGGATCATCGGCTCCGGCAGCAGGGCCAGGCCGGCCCCGATCTCGATGCCTTTCTTGATGTTCTCGATGTTGTCGAACTCGATCGCCACCTCGACCGTCACGCCCTGCTCGCGCAGGAAGCGATCGACCTCCCGGCGAATGCTCAACCCCTTCTCGAACGCGACGTACTTCTCGCCTTCCAGGCAACTCGGCCGGACGCTCGCGTACCCGGCCAACCGGTGCCGCGGCGAACAGGCCACGACCATTTCCTCCTCGCGCCAGGGCAGCACGGTCAGTTCCTTCGACCGGGCGGGGAACGACACCAGCCCCAGGTCCGCGGTGCCGTCGAGAACCCGCGCGTACACCTGGTCCGGGTGAACGTAGTCGATGTGGACCTTCGCGTGCGGATGGTCGGCCTTGAAGCGCTCGACGTACTGGCCCATGTCCCACAGTCCGACGGAATAGATCGCGGCGACCCGGACGTTGACGGCGACGCGCGCCAGGTCGCGGCGGAGCGACGCCTCCAGTTCGAGGTACTGTTCGAGCAAACCCTTACAGCCCTCGTAATAGGTCTGCCCCAGGTCGGTAAGCTGGAACGGCCGTTTGGAGCGGTCGATCAGTTGGCCCCCCAGGCGTTCCTCAAGTTGGTGCACGAGCCGGCTCACCGTGGGCTGGGAGAGACGGTTGGCTTCCGCAGTCTTGGAGAAGCTGCGCAAGCCGACGAGGTCGCAAAACACCTTGAGCGCTTCCAGTTGCATCCTGGGATCATACTATTCCTTTTCCGAATAACAAGGGCATCTTGGGTGAAAAAAGTGAATCGAAGAGGACGCGCGGCGGCGGGACCCGCAGAATGGAAACAGACCTTCATGGAGCGGACACGCTGCCGCCCCAAACGCCCCCGCTCTGCCGCCCGTTTCCAAACGGCCCCCGAATTGGCATAATAATGCCGGCACCCCCGCGGCGCGAGGGGCCACAGACCACCCGCACTTGTCCACCCTGGGAACCACCATGAGTCAGCTGGAGTTTCGTCCGGGCCTGGCCGACGTTCCGGTCGCGGAGTCGGCGGTCAGTTTCATCGACGGCAAACGCGCCCGCCTGGAGTACCGGGGCATCGCCGTCGAGACCCTGGCCCGCGAAAGCGATTTCGAGGAGACGGCCTGGCTGCTGCTCAAGGGCGACCTGCCCACGCAGAAGCAGTTGGCCGACTTCAAGGACGAACTCCGCCGGCACCGCCGCATCAAGTACAAGCTCACCGATTTGATCAAGTGCCTGCCGGAGACCGGCCACCCGATGGACGCCCTGCAAGCCGGCGTGGCGGCGATGGGCATGTTCTACCCGTCGCGCGACGTGGGCAACGCGCAGAGCAACTGGGATTCCGTAGTGCGGCTGATCGCGAAGTTGCCGACGATCGTGGCGGCGTTCCACCGCCTGCGCCGCGGCGACGAGGCGATCGACCCGCGCGACGACCTGGGCCACGCGGCGAACTTCTATTACATGCTGACCGAGGAGGAGCCGTCGCCGGCGGCGACGCGCGTGCTGGACGCCTGCCTGGTGCTGCACGCCGAGCACACGATGAACGCCTCGACGTTCAGCGCCCGCGTGACGGCCTCGACGCTGGCCAACCCGTACACGGTCGTCAGCGCCGCGATCGGCACGCTGACCGGTCCCTTGCACGGCGGCGCCAACGAGGAAGTGCTGGCCATGCTCGACGAGATCGGCGCGGTCGAGGCGGTGGCGTCGTGGCTGGAAAAGCAGCGTGCCGCCGACCCGAAGTTCAAGGTCATGGGCATGGGCCACCGCGTCTACAAGGTCAAGGACCCGCGCGCCACGGTGCTGCAAGAGTTGGCCGAGAACGTGTTCGCCGAGAACGGGCGGCCGAAGCTGTACACGCTGGCCATCGAGCTGGAGCGCATCGCGGCCGGCATCTACGGGCCGAAGGGCATTTACCCGAACGTCGATTTCTACTCCGGCATCGTGTACGAAAGTTTGGGCATCCCGCGCGACCTGTTCACGCCGATCTTCGCGATTTCGCGCGTGGCCGGCTGGCTGGCGCACTGGCTGGAACAGCTGAAGAACAACCGCATCTTCCGGCCCGAACAGGTGTTCGTCGGCAAGCACGACGTGCCGTATGTGCCGTTGGAAAAACGACCTTGACAGGAGTTGGAGTCACCGATGAACCACTTGACTGATCGAAAAGGATGGAATGGCATTCGGGCGACCTCAACTTGGCCCTTTCATGCCAACAGGCAACGAGGCGGCAGGCCGAAGGGCGCATACTTTACCACACTGTTTCCGACGGACCCGAACTTTTACTCTGTTACTCGTGTCCCTGTCGCAAAGCGAAAGTATCGCTTTACGTTTATCGATTTAGGGGATCTTCAGAGGCGGCGGGGGCCACTTGGCCGCTACGTCTTGTACTCGCCCACTGACTATTTTGTCGTGAAGCCACGTCAACAGTACGAAGGGCCTGCCTGAGTCATGAACATTGGTGGAGTAGATGTCGTGTTGCTGGCATCCGCAACCGAGTGCATCGGTGATGTCCTCGTGCGAGCCTGCCGTGAGTTCTGGCCGAACCGGGAATGCCTATTCCAGGACGCCCATGAACACGTCACGCACCCCCTGTCAGATTCCTGGGTCTGGACGGTAGGAGTCGCGCGGAACGAATTCTCTATTTACCGAGACGAGGCCGCCGCTGCCTCTTGGGAAGCAAAGGGCGCGGTCAAGAGCAACGCTAACATGATGATTCATTTTATCATAGGCGATCCCTTGCTAGACGACCCGCGGGTCGCGGAAGTCGCCGTCATCTTCGATAAGTGGACGCCGGAAATCCGCCGGCTTCTTCGAGATCTGAAAACAAGCTTGGTCTCGACACCGTCCCAAGCCCCGACAGCGGAGGCGGCATGAGGGCTTTAATCGACGCCACGGCGGTGCGAATCGCCTTGGAGAAAACGGGGCAGGATTTGCTGTTGCGCTTGTGGAGCAAGGACGCCGACCAAATGCTCCGCAAGGTTGCTGGCGGTTTGAAACAATTCGTCCACGAATACCGCCGACGGTTCAAGGAGACTCCGGACATCCTTGCGCTGATAGACGAGAACACACCAAAGGCCAGGGCTTTTTTTCACTTCGACACGCTGATGGCGTCGTGCGAAATGAAGATCATGGTCTGGCGGCTACTCATGGGTGGTGAAATTCGATCGGTGGACTTCCGATACAGAGCCGACAAACGCAGTTCGTTGCGCGTCCACCTCCTATCCGCGGACTGGCAAAAGGAAACGTACGAGTCAACGGAAGCTCTCGACTTTCGGGTGCTGCGCCACGTCGGCCTGGCCGGCGAGCCACAGCAAGGCCGGTTGCAAGGATATTATGCGTTCTAGGGGTTAATGAACATGCTAGATCCAGGGTACATCTACGATCCTAAACACCGGGACGAGGTCAAGACCAACTCGCGCAACCGGAACGTCGACGCAGACGCCAAAATTGATCGTATCGTAGAGTTGTTCGATTGCAGAAGGTCCACAATAAATCAAATGCAGATGAAGCAGCAGCGATTGAACGAAATCTCCAAACTCGTTCCGAAGGAGAAGGATGCTGAAACGAAGGAAAGCCTGATTCGGGAAGGCCGAAGCCATCGCGAGAACATCGCGGAGTGGGAACAGCAACTTAAGAAAGATGAAGGCGAATTGTACGCGCTTGTCAAGACAATCCCCAACCTCACGCACGCCAACGCTCCGATCGGCAACGAAAGCAAGTTTCTTTGGAAATGGGGCGAACCAACGAAGTTCGACTTCACGCCGCAAGACCACGTCGCGCTCGCCGAGGCACTCGACCTGGTGGACTTCGAGGCGGGCGCGGCGGTCGCGGGGCAGAAATTCTACTACCTCAAGAATGAGGCGGCGCTCCTGGAAATCGCCCTGATCCAGTACGCGATGCACACGCTGTGCAAGGAGGGTTACACGCCGGTCATCACGCCGGACGTGGCCCGCGTCGAGGTGCTCGAAGGCATCGGCTTCATCCCGCGCGACCCCGACCCGGAGAAACGGCAAATCTACAGCCTGGCCGATACCGACCTTTGCCTCATCGCCACGGCGGAGATTACCCTGGGCGGCATGCACCGCGACAAAATTTTCGACGAACTCGATTTGCCGCGCAAGTACGTCGGCCTGTCGCACTGCTTCCGCACCGAGGCCGGCGCGCCGGGGCGCGACACGCGCGGCCTGTACCGCGTCCACCAATTCAGCAAGGTCGAGATGTTCGTCTTCTGCACGCCGGACCAGAGCGAGGCGATCCACCAGGAACTGTTGCGCATCGAGGAGGGCATCTTCCGCGGGCTGGGATTGCCGTACCACGTCATCGACACCTGCACCGGCGACCTCGGCGGCCCGGCGTACCGCAAGTACGACCTGGAAGCCTGGATGCCGGGCCGCGGCGACAAGGGCGAGTACGGCGAAGTGACAAGCACGTCGAACTGCACCGACTATCAGGCGCGCCGGCTCGGCATCCGCTACAAGACGCCCGGCCAGAAGGGCACGCGGTTCGTCCACACCCTCAACGGCACGGCGGTCGCGGTGACGCGCGCCATCCTGGCGATCCTGGAAAATTACCAACAAGCCGACGGTTCGGTGGTGATCCCCGAAGTGCTGCGCCCCTGGGTCGGCAAGGACCGCATTGACGCCAAGGCTAAAAGGCAAAAGTAAAAAGGCAAAAGGCAAAAGGCAAAAGTAAAAGCCAAATGCAATGACTCCTTGCAGCCTTCTTGAATTCCTTTTGCCTTTTGCCTTTTGCCTTTTGTTATCCTTCCCCTCGTTTCGCGGTTCACTTCCTGGCGGGCTATCCGCACTTTCGCACCGTTTTGAAAGTCTGGAAAAGAACCGTCGTTTCCGGTAAAACGAACCCTGAAACCCGACGGCGACACGCAGGAAGTACCACCATGCTCTCGTTCAATTCCAACGCCCGCCTGGCCGCGATCCGCGAGAAGGTCGAGGCCGGCGAACGGCTGTCGTTCGACGACGGCGTTTACCTCTACGATCAGACCGACCTGTTCACGCTCGGCGAACTGGCCAACCAGGTGCGCGAGCGCAAGAACGGCAACTTCGCCTACTTCAACGTCAACGAGCACTTGAACCCGACCAACGTCTGCGTCTACCGCTGCACCTTCTGCGCCTTCCGGGCCGACCTGAAGAGCGAGAAGGGTTACGTCATGAGCGACGAGCAGATCGTCGAGCGTGCCGCCGAGGCCGACCGCCGCGGCGCGACCGAGCTGCACATCGTCGGCGGCCTGCACCACCAGCTGCTCTACGAGTGGTATCTGAACCTCATCCGCATCATTCACAAGGCGTACCCCCGGCTGCACTTGAAGGCGTACACGGCGGTCGAGTGGGACTGGTTCGCCCGGCTGACGGGCCGCACGACGCGCGACCTGCTGGCCGAGTTCAAGGACGCCGGCCTGGGTAGTTTGCCGGGCGGCGGCGCGGAGATATTCCACCCAGAGGTGCGCGACAAAATTTGCGAACACAAGGCCGACGCGGCCGAGTGGTTCCGCGTCCACCGCGAGGCGCACGGCCTGGGTCTGCGCTCCAACGCGACGATGCTTTACGGCCATATCGAGGCATCCCGGCACCGCATCGACCACCTGATCCGCCTGCGCGAGTTGCAGGACGAGACGGGCGGCTTCCAGACGTTCATCCCGCTGGCGTTCCACCCGGACAACACGCGGCTGGCACACATCCCCAAACCGAGTGGCGTGATGGACCTGAAAACGATGGCGGTGAGCCGGCTGATGCTGGACAACTTCGGCCACATCAAGGCGTACTGGGTAATGCTGGGCATCAAGACGGCGCAGGTGGCGTTGAGCTTCGGTGCCGACGACCTGGACGGCACGGTGGTCCACGAAAAGATTTACCACGACGCGGGTTCGGATTCGCCGCAGGAGTTGAGCGTGACGGAGATCAAGCGGCTGATCCGCGAGGCGGGCCGCGTGCCGGTGGAGCGCGACACGCTGTACCACGAAGTGGTCCGCGCCGAAAACACCTGGAAAACAGGGCGGGCTTTGCAGATGGTCCATTAAACCACGGAATACACGGAAAACACGGAAAAAAGACAGAAGAAGGGTTAATTTCTTTCCTGTCTTTTTTCCGTGTTTTCCGTGTTTTCCGTGGTTCTATGCTTTCATCCTCAATAAGATCGTACTCCCCCCGCGCACCGCCTCGCCGACCTTGACTAGCACTTCCTTCACCGCCTCCACCGGCACATACACCTCCGTCCGCGAGCCGAACTTGATCATGCCGAAGCGCTCGCCGGCCTTGACCTCCTCGTCGGGCCGCAGGCGGCAGACGATCCGCCGGGCGATCGCCCCCGCGATCTGCTTGGTGCGCATCAGCGTACCGGTCTGGGCGTCGGTCTGGTCGATCCAGAACTGCTCGTTGCGGACGCTGCATTCGCTGCTGCGCGCGTCGAGGTATTCGCCGGGGTAGTAGTGCAGCCGGGTGACGCGGCCGGAACGGGCGTTGCGGTTGACGTGGACGTTGAAGACCGACAAGAAGATGCTCGCACGAAACGCCCGGCCGCCGGGAAAGTCGGCGTCGGCCACCTCGTCGAGGTGCGTCACCACGCCGTCGGCGGGACTGAGCAGCGCGTCGGGTTCCGTGGGAATAGCCCTATTCGGATCGCGAAAGAAGGAGACGACGAACAACCACAGCGGCAGCACGACGAGCAACGGCAACAGCAGCAACGGGTGGACAAAGCCGAGGCCGGCGAACAGGAGGGTGAGGCCGGCGAAGATCGCGCTGAAGAAGAGCAGTTCGGCCAGGCCGTCGCGCGCGAAACCGAGGCGGCCGCGCCAGGCGAAGGCGTCGTCTTCGGGCCGGAACCAGAAGCCGCAGACGTTGCGATAAAACTTGAGGTCGCGCGGGTCGATAACGTCGTGCGGGCAGTCGGGGCACTGGCCATTGCGGAGTTCGGCCATGCGGCGGACGTAACCGGGGCGAAAGCGCCGCAACCAGCCGCGACGCAGCCGTCCCCAGGCCAGTTCGAGGCTCATGCAAAAGCCGCCGCCGGGTTGGGTGCTGGCGATCGGAGCCGCCGTCAGGGAGGGGGCGGTAGGGGTTGTCGTTGCCATACCGTTCAGAATAGCACATGCAGAATTTGCGGTCAGCCCACCAGTCCGTCACTCACGGCCTCGCCACCCGGCCCATTTCATCGCCCGGTCCAACCACGGGTGCCGGGTGCGAGGAGAAGGTCGTTTCCGGTCGTTCGGTGACGCATTGACTTGTTTGGCGAGATACTGAACCACCGAATCGAAGGAGCCGTCGATTCGCTCAACGTCCTCGGCTGGGAACACCACGCCGAACTCCCGCTCCGTTGCCACCATCAGGCAAGTCAAGTCGAGGTCGTCGGGGAAAACCTGAAACGGGTTGTCCTGCGGAAACAGCTTGTGCCAAGGGGGACCGAGTTCCTCTGCCCATGCCTTCCGTAGCCGAATAGGGATTTCCTTTGGGATAGCGGTTCCTTTGTAGAATGTCCGGTAGAACGTATCCTCGTCCATGACCGGCCTCCTGCGGCATTCTCGCTCGAATGCCCGCATCTTCGCAGTCCCGAAAAGGGTCATGGTTAGGACGAATAGGAAACCTCCAAGGAGTAGAATAAAGCCGAAAGGATTGGGCGGTTTGAGCCACCAATAACAGCAAAGGAGCGCGACGGACCCCACCCCACCACACCCGACTCCGATGGCCAGCTTCTCTCGCACGGCGGCAACTCCTTCCTCTCCACGCGAACCAGCCACTCTTGCTCGATCACGGCAAAATCCTCCCGCCTCATCATCGGGCCGGGCGGCGTCTGTTGCAAGAGATGGTTCGATCCGCTGAATGCGTGGCGTTATAAGTATTGCCCTCCTCCGTCGCAGAAACGTCGTTATCAGATCAACGCAATTGCTTGTTGACCGCGTCGACGTCGAACTTCTCCGGGTCGAACTCGCCGCCGACCCATTCCAGCAGTTCCTCGTGTTCCTCGTGTTTCGGGTTCTGAATGGCCTCCAAGAAGTCGCCATAGCCCCACGGCCCACCGCAGTCCTCGGGCGGACAGGCCCGCTTGCCGTCGGTGCAGCGGGGATAGCGGACGCCAGGTTCCGCCGGGAGCGTCTTCTCCACCTGGATGACGTGCTCCCAACTGTCGCCGAAGTCGTAGGTGTAGGTGAACTTCTTGACGCCGCCGGCCACGAACTGACTCAGCTTCACCTTCCGCTCGTCCTCCGTTTCCAGCATCCCGGTCGGGTCCGGTGCGCCGTACTCCTCGCCGCCGATCTCGAAAGCGTGCAGGTGTGAACCCGTCCAGCCCATGCAGGTCTGGAAGATGTCGTGGAGCTTGGCCAGCGTGCAATCCTGGACCTGCACCCGCCGCCAGACGGGAGGCGTGATGCTCTTCAGCGTTACCTTCAGTTGGTAGACCTCGCCCGCGCTTTTCGCTTTTGCCATCGTGTTTCTCCCAATGCGATTCGCTTCCGTGGCACTCCGATCTTCTTCCCCCTAGCCTACTCCTTGCCCAGGATCAGGTCCACCACCCAGCACCCGCGGACGTGGGGGCCGGGGCTGCGGCAGTGGTCGAGGATTACCTGGTCCGCGCAGCCGGCTTCTTAGCGCTACTCCGGTGGTGTTGCGTCGTCCTTGGTTGCAAATGGCTTTACTATCCGCCACAACACGCCACTGACAAAACCAATTATCCCGCCGACAAGTCCCGAAACCCCGGCCCAAATTTGAAATCGGTGCGGCCCATGTTCTCCACCGAATTCACCGATTAGCAGCCCAACCCCCACGCCACATACCACCCCACCCAAGAATCCGACAAACGAAGGATCATGTTTCCGCTTATGCTCCACCATGCTACGGCACCTGCCTTTCAGGCACTCCTGCTCGGTCACGGCAAATCCTCCCGCCTCATCATCGGGCCGGGCGGCGTCGGTTGCAAGGGGTGGTTCGATCCGCCGAAGGCGTGGCGGTAGAGGTGCTGGACGGGGTGCGCGGTGAGGTGCGGAGGGAGAAGGGAGGAAACCAGACAGTCGGGATCGTTTATGCGCCCGTTTCTTCAAACCCCGCGCCGACGACCGGGGTGCTGTTGCGCGTGCGGAAGCGCTCCAGCACGGACGACTTGACCGGGATGCCCGCGCGGTTCGGCTTCGCCACCGGGGACGGCAAGGCACCGTTCGCCACCGACAGCTTCGCGGCGGGTGCGGCGGGTGCGGCGGCATGGGTGTCCGGGTCGGGGATGGCGAGCGCGGCGAAGAGGGTGTTGTACTCCTCGTCCTTGACGTCGCGGTTGAAGTTGAAGTAATCGACGTTGCGGTAGGGCAGGATGAAGAGCCGGCCCGTGTCCTGGCTGCCGGCCAGGCGGCCCTTGAAGATGACGAACTCGAAGTCGATGCGCAGCAGGTTCTGCACGGCGATTTCGGTCCCGTTGACGGTGCGCACCATCAGGGTGTCGTGCTGGTCCGCGGGAATCTGGCGCAGGAGGGCGGCCCAGGAAGCGTTGAGCATGGTAAGTCTTCGGTGCCTGAAACCTTGTTCGTAATACGACCGGCCACGGGCCGCGGCGCGAGTCGGCCCACGCGTCTGGTGCAAAGCCTAGCTCAAAATCGCCGGCCGTGCGCCGAATTTTTCGCGCCGGGTGGAAAACACCGCGCGGTCAAGCCTTCCGCCGGCGGCGCGACAACTCCAGCGCGACGGCCTGGGCCGATGCCGCCTCGGCCACGCCGGGGTAGGGCGCGAGCAATTGGAGCACGAGCGCCAGGAACGCGCGGATCTCGGCGTGTTCCAGCACGTTGCCGGTGCCTTTGTCGCGCGGGGCCGCGCGGACGGTCGCGGTCCAGCCGGGGTTGTCGGCGGTCTCCTTGCCGGGGCCGAGCTTGAGCCAGTCGAGCGGCTTGTCTTCGAGGGCAGCCATTTCGGCGCGGAGCCGGGCCTGGGCCGTTGCTTGTCGGACCGCCGCGGCGAAGGCGTGATAGGCCGGGTCGCGGCGCGACTGCCGGCCGTAGCGCAGCCAGCGCTCGAAGGTGCGTCGCGGCACGCCGGCCGCCTCGGCCGCGACGTGCGGATAGCCGCCGGCACGGATGAACGCGGTGATTTGTCGCTCAAGCGCGGGCGTAGGCGGCGGAGTTGGACTTGTCCTGGGAAGTTGAATTTCGTTTAGCCGCGTTTCGGAGAAACGCGCGAGCCGCCGCCCGCGCGTTTCTCCGAAACGCGGCTAAACAGGTTGGATGAAACGGATCGTGGTTCACGCATCCATTAGCGCCAGCGCCAGCCGGCGCGGCAACGCAGGGCCGACGTACTCGAACCCGGCGGTCAGTCGCCGCGTCGCATGGCAAACCTTCTTCAGTCCCTGCTCCGGCGCGGCCAGCGACGGCGCTCGCCGCATGCGCCACAGCGGCGACCGCCGGCGGGCGTGCGTCATTGCCGGGTGCGTGGTGGTCGAGACCGCGCGCAGGCCGAGGCCGCAGTACATTGCCGCGACGGTCGCCGACAGCGCGTTGCCGATGCCCACGCCCTGGAAGTCGGGCAGCGTCACGGTGCGGTGCTCGCGCCGCGTCGGCGGGCCGGCTCCGACGAAGTTCATCCAGGCGCTGAACGCCACGGGCCGGCCCTCCCAGGTGGCGAGAAAGCAAACCGCGCTCCGCGCCAGGTCGGTATTCAAATAGTGATGCGGTGCGAATAACGGCCACGCCGATGCCTGGCAGCGAACGATACGGAGCGGGAGCGCGGGCCGTCGCCGAAGACACCTCCAGGTAAAGCGACCTTCGGCGGGCCGGTACACCCAGTCGGGTTGCAGCCACTCCTCCACGTCGTCGTGGCACGTCACCGCGACGAACGCCAGCCCGTGGGCGCGAACCGTACGGGCGACCGCGGCACTGCCGATCTGGGCCACGGTCCGATCGACGACGCTGCTGTACTCGTCACAGACGACGGCCCGACCGGCGACCGGGTTGGCGACGGCTTCCGCGAGCAGTCTGGCCAGGGAAACGCGGAACTGTTGCCCGGTGGACAGGACGTGAAACGGCCGCAGCCACGCGGGCGGCGACGAGAAGCCGACGCCGGACAGCAAGGCCACGATCTGCTTGACCGGCAGTGTTTCGGGGAAGCCGTCGAGCAGGGCGCATTCCGCGTCCCACTCCTGTTTGCGAGTGGTTTGCTCTGGCCACAGCGCGCGGGCGATGGTGGTCTTGCCGCAGCCGGACGGCCCGGTGATAAGCCCGATGGACCACGGGCGCTCGCCGAGCGGCAGGTCCACATCCCAGTGGAGCGACCGCCCGGCATCGACGGGCAGATCGAACAATCCGGCGACCTGGGCGACGCGCGGCGTCGCCCGGACCGACGACGTGACGGTAATCGTGGTGCGCATAGTATTGATTTGCCGCTTGCGGCTGAGCGCTCAGCCGCAAGCGGCGTTGCGGGATGTTTCAACTCAACAACGGCTTACACTTCAACCCCTCGCCCTGAAACCGCTGCAACAGCCGCACCTGTTCCTCCTCGTCGGCGCATGCCACGAGGATAAGAAACTGTTCCGGCACGTCGCTCTCCGCCTTTTCCGTCTGGGCATCCGTCAACGCCTCGTCGGCGTCGGCATTCGCCCGTGCGATGCTGGCCCAGAGGTTGGCCAGCGCGTCGGAGTCCGTGGGCGTCTGGTCGCGCAACCGGTCCAACGTCGGCGTATCGTAGTCGGCGAGCGCGGCCAGCGGGTCGAGGGACAGGAGCAGGGCGCGGGCCTCGGCGTCGTCCACGTCGAGGATTTCCACGTCCACTTCCATGCCGGGGTCGAGGTCGCGGCGCAGGTGGCCGTCGATCAGCTTGAGCCGGCCGTCGGGCAGTTCATAGGCGAGCAGCGACCGGGCAAAACCGACCGCGGCGTAGAGCGCGAGCAAGGCGTCGCGCTGAGCGTCGTTGTGGACGCGCGGGTTCAACTCGTGTGGCACCAGGTCGCCGGCGCGGACACGGCGGTGGGCCTTGATGCGGTTGCGGACGGGTTGGTCGTGGCTCATGTCGTCACCATCCCCTGGGCCAGTAGGGCGTCGCGGACTTCAAACACGCCCACGCGACCGGTGGCACGGATGGGCACTCGGAACGGCACCGGGTCAGCGTACTCCCACACCCAGCGGCCGGACCGGAAGTCGGCGAGGTTCGGTTCGGTTTCGTGTTGCCACATAAACTCTTCGACGCGCGTGCAGGCGACGAGCTTGGCCGTGCCGAGGACGCAGCCGCAGGGGAGCAAACTCCAGCCCTCGTGGTTGGCTCGGCGTAGCAGTGTACGGAACGGTTCGCGGTGACACAGGGCACGGCTGGCCGGCGGGAAGCGCAACCCGGCATGGAGCGCAACGACGCCGCGATAGGGCGTTTGCCAGGACCGTGTTTCGAGGCGGAGGACGCCGTGAGCGAGGAGGCTGGCCCACGGTTGTGGCACGGAGACGGCACGCATCGGGTTCTCCCTGGGATTTTGCCGCTTGCGGCTTTGCGGTTTCGATCAAACGCGGGGCGTCTGCACCGGTTTTTCGAGGTCGTCGAGCCGCTTGGCCAACCGCCCAAGCACGTCGGCAAGCACCTTGTTGTCCGACCCGGCGGGCGACGGTTGCAAGCGGTTCGCCAGCGTCTGCCAAAGCGGGTACAGCGACGGCACGAACTGGCGGATCAGGAAGCCGACGACCGCGCAGAGTACGCCCCAGAATACGGGCGACGCGAGCACGCCTTGCCAGCCGGCAGGGACGGCACCGGGTTCAGACGGCGGCACGGGTTGCGGGACGGGTTGCGGCTTGCCGGTCGGGTCCTGACGCGGGTCGTAGTTCGGGTCGGCACGGCGCAGTGCCCCGCCCAGCTCCTCCGCGCCTTTCTGGTAGTCGTGCCAGCGGAGCAAGACGCGGGCCTGGCCCTTCGCGTCGGGCGGACCCTGTACCACCACGTCGGGATGGCCGCCGTCTTCCAGGCGGACGCCCGCCACTGCCCAGTCGCCGGGGCGGTAGGACTGCACCAGCACCTTGTCGCGGAGTTGCGCGAACGCGGGGTGCGAACGCAAATCGTTCAACACCTGGGCACACTCCGGGACGGTGCCGATCACGGTCAGGCGCAGCTTGTTGCTGTCGTCCGTGAGGGGCGTGCTGCCGCGGGCGAGCACCTTCGTCGCCTCGGCAGAGGTGACGTGCCGGCCCTGGACGCTGTAGCCGTCGGTGTGAATTTTGTCCTTGCGGACGCCGAAATCCTCCGCGGCTTCGACCGCCGTCACCGGGCCGCAGCGACACGGCTTACCGTCGCAGTCGCAGCCCGGCTCGCAGGGGCAGGCGCGTTGTTTGCGGCCGTCAATCGGCGGCGCGGGCGGCGGGGGGACCGACGGCGGGGCGACCGGCGGCGGGCAGGCCAGGCCCCAGCGGTCGCCGTCCCGGTGGTAGGGGCGGTACAGGGTGTAGGTGTGGGAGTAGGCACCTACCTGGACGCCGTTCTTGAACAGCGCCACCTGGGTCGCGTCGTCCGGGTAGGACCGCCATTCGTAGGCGTCGGCCGGGGTGCCCAGGTAGGGATTGACTGCGGGCCGGCACACGCCGCCGGGGCACTGCCCGACGACGGTGCGGCTCACGGGGACCGGCGGCGGGCCGACGTGCAGCGGCACGACCACCCAGCCGGTGCCGTCGGTGCCGGTCCAACGGGCCTGGAACTCCGCGGGCGCCATCCATTCGTAGGATTTGGGATCCTCCTTGTCGGCCGCCGTTTCGGGTACGAAGTTGTTGTCCAGCACGCAGGCCCAGTGGTCGGAGAGGTGGACGCAGTTGACCATGTGGCTGATGCGGCCACCTGGGTTGCGCGGCCCGACGTAACGCGGGCTGTAGCCGTAAGTGACGCACGGCATCCGCCCGGTGCGGAGGGCGAGCTTGATGACCGTGGAGTCGGTGCCCGTGTACTGTAGGTACTCGACGCCGGGCGCGAGTTCGGCAAGCACCTTGTCCACCTTCTCCGGCCAGCCGCCGCCCTCGCGGGTGGTCATCTTCTTTTGCAGGTCGAACAGCTCCGCGACGTTGGCCCACAGCCCCGCGTGGTTGAGGCTCGTCCACACGCACAGGCCGGCCCCGGTGCCGGGCCCGCGCGGCCCCAGGCCGCCGGTGTTGTGCATCTGCTCCTTGCCGGGCAGGTCGATGGTGATTTCCTCGGTGCCGTCGGGGCTGACACGCCCGCCCACCTGGGACGGGCCGGCGACGGCCCACGGGGTCAGGAGAAACAGGAACACGACGGGTAGGATGCGCTTCATGGGGAGGATTCCTTTTACATGTACCCGGTGAAGGATGTCCGGTCTTGTGGGTCAGCATTCCGATCCTGACATCCCGTGTCATGATCGGCATCCTGACCCACAGCAAACCGGACAACTCCGCC
>JBBRLG010000116.1:0-14580 GCA_038231495.1 Gemmatales bacterium
AAAAACCCCCCGTACCCGGCACCCCTTGTCCAACGCATTACCAAATCCCGCTCCTGGATTTGTTTGCTCCGCGCACGCAAATCTGGTAACACTTCGTTAGTCCTGCCGCGCTCACCCTGTTCAAATAGGGTGTCCTCGCCTGCCAGCCCGCACCCCGCCGATCCCCACCGAGGCCGCACCCGCCATGAGTCACCGAGGCCGCGCTTTTACCCTCTTTTGCCTTCTCTACCTGTTCCCCGTTTTCGCCACGGCCGCCGACTCCGTGCAGGTTAGCGTCGATCCCGCCGTGGTCGAGCTACGCGGCAGTACCGCGACCTATTCGCTCCTTGTCACCGGTAAAGCCGCCGACGGTCGATTGATCGATCGCACCCGCGCGGCCCACTATCGATCCCTCGACGACAAGGTCGCGACGGTGACGGACGCGGGGATCGTGCGCCCCGTGGCCGACGGTTCGACAACGATCCTGGTCGAAACGGACGCCCAGGCGGTCAAGACACCTGTGCGCGTCGAGGGCATGGGCGTGCCGCGCAAGTTCAACTTCGAGAACGACGTGGAGACGATCTTCAGCCGGTTCGGCTGCAACGCGTCGGGCTGTCACGGGAAGGCGGAGGGGCAGAACGGCTTCAAGCTTTCGGTCTTCGGCTTCGACCCCGCAGCCGATTTCGCCGCGCTTACGAAGGAGGCGCGCGGGCGGCGCGTCTTCCCCGCCGCGCCGG
The DNA here is from genome assembly GCA_038231495.1 of Gemmatales bacterium. Taxonomy (GTDB): domain Bacteria; phylum Planctomycetota; class Planctomycetia; order Gemmatales; family Gemmataceae; genus JBBRLG01. The sequence continues at coordinate 717 of JBBRLG010000116.1, forward strand.
AGAACAGCTTGCTCTTGCGCAAGATGACCGGCCAGATGCCGCACGGCGGCGGCAACCGCATCGCCCGCAACTCCGCCGACTATGAGACGCTTCGAGCGTGGATTGCGGCGGGGACGCCGTTCGGCTCGCCGGACGATCCCACCGTGACGGCGATCCGCGTCGAGCCGCGCGAGCGTCTCCTCGGCTTCCACGAGCTGCAACAATTGCGCGTCGTCGCCCACTACTCCGACGGTCGCGAGGCCGACGTGACGGCGCTGGCGAAGTTTCAGACCAACAACGACACGCTGGCCGGCGTGTCGGCGACGGGGTTGGTGTCGGCCAACGACGTGCCCGGCGACGCCGCGGTCATGGCGAGTTTCCTCGGTGCCGTGGACACCTTTCGCGTCCTGGTGCCGCGCGGCGAGCGGGTCGAGAATTATCCGACGTTGCCGGAAAACAACTTCGTGGACCGGTTCGTCAACCAGAAGTTGCGCAAGCTCAACGTCCTGCCCTCGGACCTCGCCGACGATGCGGAGTATCTGCGGCGCGTCTACCTCGACGCGATCGGCACCCTGCCGACGCCCGCCGAGGCGCGCCGCTTCCAGGCCGATGCCCGACCCGACCGCCGCGCGCGGCTCTTGGACGAACTGCTCCAACGCCCGGAATTTGCGGACTACTTCGCCCTCCAATGGGCGGATTTACTGCGCGTCGATCGCCAGGCATTGGGGCACAAGCGCGCTTACGGCTATTACAAGTGGATTCGGGAGGCCGTGGCGGCGAACAAGCCGCTGGACCAGTTCGCGCGGGAGGTCGTGACCGCGGAAGGCGTGCTGGCCGAGGTCGGGCCGGCAAGTTTTTACAAGGTCGTGACCAAACCCGGCGAGCGTGCGAGCACGTTGTCGCAAGTTTTCCTCGGCGTGCACATCGCCTGCGCCGAGTGCCACCACCACCCGTACGACCGCTGGGGCCAGGACGATTATTTTGGCATGAACGCCTTCTTCGCCGACGTGCTCGTCAAAGGGGCACCCGGCGGCGAACTGGTGACGGCGGAGGGCAAAGCAGTCAGCAAAAACCCGCGCACCGGTGCGGACGTGCCGGCCCACGCCCTGGGCGAGAAGCCGCCCGCAGGTATGGTGGTCGGCGACCGGCGCAAGGAACTGGCCGACTGGTTGACGCGGCCGGACAATCCGTATTTCGCCCGCAATGTGGCCAACCGCGTTTGGGCGCACTTCCTCGGCCGCGGCCTGGTGGAACCCGTCGATGACGTGCGCGCGACCAACCCGCCGACCAACCCCGAACTGCTCGACGCCCTGGCCAAACACCTCGTCGAGAACAACTACGACGTGAAGGCGCTGATCCGCGCGATCGCGGCGTCGCGGGCTTACCAGCGGTCGTCGCAACCCAACGCGACCAACGAGCGCGACGAGCAGAACTATTCGCGTGCCCTGTTCCGCCGGCCCGGCGCGGAGGTGCTGCTGGACATGGTGTGCCAGACGACCGGCGTGCGCGAGCGCTTCGCCGGCATGCCGGCCGAGACGCGGGCGGTGCAGTTGTGGGACAGCAAGGCCGAACACTATTTCCTCAAAGTGTTCGGCCGGCCGGAGCGCATCAGTGCCTGCGCGTGCGAGCGCAACGGCGAACCAAGTGTGGCCCAGGTGCTACACCTGCTCAACGCGCCGGCGGTCCACGACAAGGTGGCGCACGAGGCGGGCTACGTCGCCAAACTGGTCAAACGCGAACCGAAGGACGAGGCGTTGGTCGAGGAGTTGTACCTGACGTTCTACAGTCGGCTGCCGTCGGCGAAGGAACGCGGCGTGGCGGTGGCGTACCTGCGCGAGCACAAAGAGAAGCGGCGGCAAGCGGCGGAAGACCTGGCGTGGACGCTGCTGAACACGACAGAGTTTTTTTTCAACCATTGATGAGACGCCGCGATGGCCGACCACGACCAGCTGTTCAAGACGTTGTTGCAAGAGTTCTTCGCGGAGTTCATCCACTTGTTTTTCGCGGGCTGGGCGGACCGGTTCGACTTCGGCGCGGTGGAATTCTTGCAAGGCGAAATGTTCACCGACCTGCCGCAAGGCGAACGGCGAACGCTCGATCTCGTGGCGCGACTGCCGGTGCGTCAGGAGATCGCGGCGGCGCGGCCCGGAGAGGAAACGAGTTGGATCGCGCTGGTGCAAGTGGAGGTCGAGTCCGCCGACCGCGCAGCGGGGTTGCGACCGCGGATGCTCGATTACTACTGGCTGCTCCGGCACCGCCACCGCTTGCCCGTGCTGCCGATCGGATTGTACCTGCGCGTCGGTCTGAACGGCGTCGGCTGGGACACCTACGAGGAATGGTTCTGGGATCGGCGTTTGGTATACTTTGAGTACGCCTACGTCGGCCTACCGGCTCTGGACGCGGAGCAGTACGTTCAGGGCGAGAACATCCTCGGCGTGGCTCTGGCCGCACTGATGCGGGTGCCGGAGGAGCGCCGGGCGTGGGTGAAGGCTGAGGGCATGCGGCGGATTGAAGCATCGCAACAGGACGCGGCCCAGCGATTCCTGTTGGGAGAGGTCATTCAGACGTATCTGGCGCTGGACGAATCGCAGCAGGAAGAGTTCGAGCGCCTGATGTTACAACAAGAGTATTCGGGAGTGCCTGTGATGGTCACGACATGGTCCGAACAACAACGCGAGAAAGGCCGGCTGGAAAACCAGCAGAAATGGTTGCGCGTAATGCTCGAAAGGCATTTTGGTCCCTTGAGTCCGGAAACCATTGCCACCATAGCATCCTGGTCTTCTGAGCGGCTTGATAAAGCTCTTGAACAGGTGCTCGATGGCAAATCCCTTGAAGACATTGGGCTCTGTAACGGCGGCGGTTCCCCGAATTAAGTGTCGGAGGTCGATCATGCTTTCGGGGAACAAGGCGAGGCGATACCTCCCTCCCAAGTACTTCCAGTCGCACCTGCCGCTACAAGAGTCGCAGCTGGTGGAGTTCGACCACCTGTTGGCTACGGGAAAGTACGGGGAAGCCAGGGCGATGGCAACGACGTGGTTTACGCAAGGGGCGAAGAAGGAATTCCTCTCTCGATGTTGGCAGGACTACGTACTGGAATACCTTGAGTTCGTTAAGGATTATGAAGAAGGCCGCATCGATGCGGCACGAGACATAATGCGGCGGGTGCTTGAAAAGCGGTTCAGCACGTTACCAGGGAAAGCAATCACAACCATCGCGTCGTGGTCCGAAGAGGAGTTCGGTGAGATCCTATTGCGTGGCCTCGACGCTAAGTCCCTTGAAGAATTGGGACTGGACGACGACACAGGCGTTTAACCAGGTAATCGGTTCAACCGGGGGGTAGGAACCATGATCCGTAATTTCTGCGACGGCCGCACGCGGCGCGACTTCCTCCGCCTGGGCACCGCGAGTGTCCTTGGCCTCGGTCTGACGCTGCCGGATATACTGGCCCGCCAGGCCCGCGCCCGCGAGCAGGGCAAGACGAGCAAGGACGTTTCGCTCATCTTCCTCTTCCTGCATGGCGGCATGTCGCACCTGGACACCTTTGACCTCAAACCCGACGCGCCCGCCGAGTTCCGCGGCGAGTTCAAGCCGATCGACACCAACGTCACCGGCGTCCAGGTCGGCGAACACCTGCCGCGCATCGCCAAGTGCATGGACAAGCTCGCGCTCATCCGCTCCTTTCGCCATCACAACTCGGACCACGGGCCGGCCGACCACTATATGCTCACCGGCTATTTCCCGCAGGCCGGTTTCAACCCGACCTTGAAGCCGAACAACCAGCGGCCCGCCCACGGCGCGATCATCGCCCGCAAGTTGGGGCCACGCGGCTCCGTGCCGCCGTTCGTTTGCCTGCCCAAGCAGCACCCCAGCACCGGGCCGGCCTACCTCGGTGCCCGTGCCGCCCCCTTCGTCATCGACGCCGACCCCAACGCCCCCGACTTTGCCGTGCCCGACGTGGTGCCACCGCCCGCCCTTGAAGCCGGCCGACTCGACGATCGCAAAGGGTTGCTCGCGCAGCTCGACCGCTTCCAGCAGGGGGCCGAAGTACGCGGCAACCGCGACGTACAGGCCGTCAACGTCTTTCGGCAAAAAGCGTTCGACCTCATGACCTCGCCGCAGGCCAAGAAGGCGTTCGACATCCACGCCGAGGCCGACAAACTGCGCGACGAGTACGGCCGCAATTCGCTCGGCCAGTCGTGCCTCATGGCCCGGCGGCTGGTGCAGGCCGGCGTTCGCTGCGTCACCATCGACCACAGCAACTGGGACACGCACGACGACAATTTCAACGTGCTCAAGAAGACGCTCCTGCCCGCGTTCGACGCCGGCGTCTCGACCCTCTTCCGCGACCTGAGCGACCGCGGCCTGCTCGACAGCACGCTCGTCATCATCACCGGCGAATTCGGCCGCACGCCGCGCGTCAACAAGAATGCCGGCCGCGACCACTGGGGGCCGGCGTTCACCGTGGCGCTGGGCGGCGGCGGCATCAAGGGCGGCGTCGTCCTCGGCAAGACCGACGCCCGTGCCGAGCGGCCAGCCTCCGACCCGTACGGCCCCGAAGACCTCAGCGCCACCCTCTGCCACCTGATGGGTATCGACCCCAAGGAAGAGTTCGTCACGCCCGACGGCCGACCGGTCGCCGTCGTCAACAACGGCCGGGTGATTCAAGACTTGCTGTGACTCTTGCCGCTTGCGGCGTTGCATACTTCATGCAAAGCCGCAAGCGGCCAATCTCGACGAGACCCCACGATGCTACGGCGCTCCCTTCTGGTGGCAATCCTGTCTCTCGTCGGCACAAGCGCGGCGCAAGCCAACCCGCCGGTCGCCGTGTACGTCTTTCCGTCCGGCGGCCAGCGCGGCAAGGCGGTGCCAGTGCGCGTCGGCGGCCTGTTCCTGAATAAGACTTGCGGCTTCGAGTTGGCCGGCCCCGGCGTCGTGGGCGACAGGCAACTCAAGGCCACACGCACCCCTTGGTTCGAGGGACCGCTGCTGCCGCTGCCCGAATCGCAGCAGGCGGAAGACTACCCGCGCGACATGCTCGGCACCATCCGCATTGCCGCCGACGCACCGCTCGGCGTCCGTCGCGGCCGGGTGTGGACCGCGGAGGGTGCGGCGTCCGGTTTGCAGTTCGTCGTCGGCGATCTGCCCGAAATCGTGGAACAGGAAATCGACGGCGACCCGCTGCCCGTGGACGTGCAACTGCCGGTAACGATTAACGGCCGCATCTTCCCGCGCGAGGACGTGGACGACTGGGCCTTCGCGCTGAAGAAGGGCCAGACGGTTACTTGTGAAGTACACGCGGCCCGTAGCGGTTCCCCGCTCGATTCGCAGCTGGAACTGCTCGACCCGCACGGCAACGTCGTCGCGGAAAACGACGACCATTTCGGGGCGGATTCGTTCCTACGCCACACCGCGACCGAGGACGGCAAGTACCGGGTGCGCATCCGCGACGTCAACCGGCGCGGCGGCCCGGCGTTCGTCTACCGCCTCACCGTCACGACAGCACCTTTTGTAGATCGCGTTTATCCGCTTGGCGGCAAGCGTGGCATCACGACGCGCTTTGAACTGGTCGGCCAGGGGTTGCCGGCGGAGACGGTCGCGATTGCCCTGCCCGGCGACGGTGCGCGCGATTTAATGTATCGGCACACGATCCAGGGCCAGCAAATGAACCCCATCTTGCTCGACGTGGACGACCTGACCGAATTCGTCGAAGCGGAGCCGAACAACGAACCGTCCCAGGCAAAAGCCGTGACGCTGCCGGCGCTGCTCAACGGCCGCATTGACAAGGCCGGTGACGTGGACTACTGGAGTTTCCCGGCGAAGAAGGGCGAGCCGCTCGTGCTGGAAATGCGCGCCCGGCAACTCGGTTCGCCATTGCAAGCCGTGGTGACGCTGACCGACAGCGCGGGCAAGGAACTGGCCAAAGCCGAGGCCGCCGGGACCCAACTGGACCCGACACTGCACTTCACGCCGGCGGCCGACGGGACGTACCTCGTGCGTGTCGCGGAAAAGGTGCCGAGCCGCGGCGGTCCCGAGTTCGCCTACCGGCTGCGCGTCGCTGTCCAGCCGAGCGGTTTCCGCCTCCAACTTGCCGCCGACGTGCTGGCCGTGCAGCGTGGCGGGCAGGCGAAACTCAAGGTGACGGCGGAGCGTCAGGGCGGTTGCAACGACACGATCGCGCTGACCGTCGAAGGCCTGCCCAACGGCGTCAAGGCGGCTGCCGCCACGATCCCGGCGAACCAGACCGCGGTAGAGATCGCGTTCACGGCAGAAGCCGGTGCGGCGATCACCGCCGCCTCGGTGACGGTACGCGGCAACAGCAGCAGCGCGGGCCAGGCCGTCACGCGAACGGCGACGCTGCCGATGCCGCGCGGCGGGCCGGAGGTGGACAACGTCCTGCTGGCGGTGGCGCTGCCGGTGCCATTCAAGCTCATCGCCGATTACGACATGCGCTATTCGTCACGCGGCAGCACGCACGGGCGCAAATACAGAGTCGAGCGCAACGGCTACGACGGCCCGCTCGAAATCCGCCTCGCGGATCGGCAGGCCCGGCACCTGCAAGGCGTCACCGGTCCGACGCTCACGGTGCCCGCGGGCGTGACCGAGTTCGAGTACCGTATCCAGCTGCCGCCGTGGATGGAGACCGGCCGCACCTGCCGCGTCTGCGTCATGGCGACCGGCGTCCTCAAGGACGGCGACAAAGAACACGACGTGTGCTTTAGCGCGATCAACCAGAACGATCAAATCATCACCGTTGTCGAGACGGGCCGTCTCGGCGTCGAGGCGGGAAAAACGTCGCTAACGGCAAAGCGTGGCGAGTCGGTAACGCTGACGGCCAAGGTCGTGCGCGGCAAAGGGCTTCTGGGTCCGGTGAAGCTGGAACTAATTCTGCCGGAGCACGTGCGCGGCATTAGTGCCGAAGCGGCGATGGTCGCCGCCGACCAGGGCAGCGGTACGTTGACGATTCGCTGCGCGCGCGACGGCGTCGGCCCGTTCAACATGCCATTGACCCTACGTGCGACGCTCACCGACGCGAGTGGCCCGGTCGTCGCCGAGACGAAGGTGGAGGTCGTGCTGGACGAGTGAGGCCGTAGGCGGCGGGGTCGGGAGACCCGCGCCGAGCGCGGCGGGCGATAGAAAGTGAAGTTCAGTTTGCACGGACGTTCCAGGTTCGACGCAAAGCCGCAAGCGGCAAATCAGGAGGTCACCACTCGCCGTCGTCGTGGGTCAAGCCGGTCGCCCGCGCGGCGGCCTCGTCCTCCGGCGCTTCCTGTTGGAGTGCCCAGATCATCAGCTGACGCGCGACCTCCGCGGCTTTACGGCTGTGGACGGGGGGCAACGGCTGGCCACGCTGAAGGCCGAGGTCCGCGCCGAGCCGCCGTTGTACCACGTCGGCGGTTGCCAGCGCGATTTCACGGTTGGGCAGCCGCGCCAGGTCGTGCAGCGCGGCCGTCGCTTCGACCGAATTGCCCCGCGCCAACAGCGTTTCCACGGCGATCAACCGCAACGAGGCCGGCGTCACCGGGTTCATCAGCACCTTCAGCACGGCGGCATCCAGTTCGTTAAACTCTTGCAGCAGGCTCGCGATTTCCAGGCGCAGCATGGCCGGGACGTGGACGTCGGCGATCTGCTGGCGCAGCTGGTGGATCAGCACCGGATCATTTTTCTGCGCGAGCGCCTGGGCGTAGTGCCGGCCCAGCGTCTGCGCCGCCCGCATCGCCAGGACGCCCTTTTCGCTGCACCACGCGGTCAGGTCCGCCACCGCTTCCGGCGGGAACAGTTGCCCCTCCTCGGACAGCGGCCCGTCGTTTTCCAAATCGGCGCTGGCAAGCGTCGCGCGGACGGCGTGGCCGATCCACGGCCAGCAGGTTTCGGTCTTCCAAAGCAGTGCCTGGTTGGCGGCCTGGCGGACGACCGGCGACGGGTCGCGCGTGAATTCGGCCAGCGCTTCGACCAGCGGCCGCTCTTCCGTATTGGCCAACGCCTGGATCGCGGCGGCACGCAACTCCGGCTCCGTAGTGTTTTTCGTGAAGTGGAGGATAATTTCCGGCTGGTTCTTGCGCCACTCGTGCCGAAACTCCAGGGCGGCCAGGGCGGCAATGCGCACCTGCGGCTTGGGGTTGCTCAGCAGATTCAGTGCGGGGCTGGCGTCGATGTGCAGCGCTTCGCGCAGCGCTTTCACTTCGGGCAAGTTCTTGCAGTCGGCCAGTTCCGCGGGCCAGTCGGCACGGTTGGCCAGCTGGCGGGCAAGGGCGTTCGCGCGGCGCAGGGCGACGCCGCCGGAGTCCCGGAGGTTTTGCAACGCAAAGAAACCCAACGGCACCACCAGGAGTACGGCTTCCGAGAGGTGGACAAACCAGTGCTCCACGCCCACGGAACCGAGCAACAGCCAGCTTAGTGCGATGACGTACAGCATAATCATCGCCGGGCTGAGCGGTTTGCTCAATCCCTGCCAGCTGAACAACGCCAGGACACAGCCAAAGACCTGAAAAACCGTTCCCAGCCAAAGAATGGTGGCACGGTCGTTCGTGGCCAGCCAACTGCACGCGGCCAGCAGCAGCAACGGCAGGCACAGCAAAGCCAGGCGCACGCAGCGGATGAGATACGAGGTGCGTTGGGACCGCAGACCGATTCGTGCTTGCATCATCGTTCGCATCGTGGCAACTGGAAGCTCGCGCCGGATCGGCGGGAGCGGCATATCCCCCCCAAGTATGGCTCACAGGTTGCAAAAGGCCAAATTTGATTTGCCGGAAGTGTTTTTTACGGAGTGCCGCATGGATCAGGTCACGGCGGGCGTCGAATGGTGAAAATCCAAAGTCGGACCCTAGTGCGGTTGGACCAATACTTGCGCTTCGCCCGTGGGCACGAGGCCCAGGAACTCCACGGCGTAGGCGTCGGCAGCCGGGGCGCGGCGACCGAAAATGAAACCACGGAAGACACGGAAAACACGGAAAAAAGACAGAAAGAATCGTATTTGCCTTCCGTCTTTTTTCCGTGTTTTCCGTGTCTTCCGTGGTTTCGCGCTTTTTCTTCGAGACGCGCGGCCGGTCGCCGGCTCTATTTAGACAGAGACGCCCTTCGGTTCAGGCGGCGAACATGAATGAAAAACTACTACGAACGGTCGTCGGCAACCTGCGGCGGGTCATCAGCCCCAACCCGGCTTGCGGCATCAGTGACGCCCAGCTGCTCGAACGCTTCCGCGCCTGCCGCGACGAACTCGCGTTTGAAATGCTCGTCTGGCGACACGGCTCGATGGTGTTGAACGTCTGCCGTCGGGTCCTGCGCGACGCCCACGAAGCCGAGGACGCTTTCCAGGCCACGTTCCTGATCTTCGTCCGTAAGCTCGGCTCCATCGGCAAGCGCGAGTCCGTCGGCAGCTGGCTGTACAAGGTCGCCTACCGCGTGGCCCTGCGTGCCCGGCAGCGCGCGGCAGTGCGGCGGACGGAATGCGTGGCCGATTGGGAGCAGCTGCCGGGCGGACTGGCGTTCGACGACCCCGCGCAGCGCGCTCTCTGGAACGACCTGCGGCCCGTCCTCGACGAAGAAGTCAACCGCCTGCCGGAAAAGTATCGGACCCCGTTCGTGCTTTTCTACCTGGAGGGCATGGCGTACCCGGAGGTCGCCGAGGAACTCGGCTGTCCCAAGGGCACGGTATCCTCGCGCCTGACCACCGCCAAGGGTTTGCTGCGCAAGCGGCTCGCACGCCGCGGCGTAACGCTGTCGGCGGCGCTGCTCGGCGGCGTGCTGGCGAAGACGGCGACGGCGGCCGTGACTCTGGGTTTGGCCAATTCGACGATGCAAACGATCCGGTTGATTGCGGGCGGACCGGCGGCGGGTGCCGGCACGGTTTCGGCCCCTGCGGTTACTCTTGCGGAAGGAGTGCTGAAAGCCATGTTAATGACCAAGGTGAAAATCGTAACGACGTTGCTGCTGGCCGTCGGCGTACTCGGCTTCGGGACGAGTTTGGCGATCCAACACACGGCCCAGGCCGGCCAGCCCGCGCCTGCCTCCGCCGAAAGGCCGAACTTCAAGTCGCCGGCCGAAGGGCCGACGGCACCGGTCGCGGCCGCACCTCGGGCCGCCGACAATGCCAACGGCATCACGCTCGGCCGGCCCCCCGCGGCGGATGTACCCATCCCGACCCCGGCTACTGGCCCCGTGGGCGTAACCGTGACACCCCTCGCTCCGCCAGCCAATTCGACCGCCATTTGGCAAACGACGCCACCCGTCCCCGCGACTAAAGTGCCCCCCGCGGCCAACGAATCCGCACTTGCCGATCGCCTCGCGAAAGTCGAGGCACGCCTTGCCCAGATCGAAGCGCAACTGGGAACCGGTTCGCCCAAGGCCGCCGGGTCAAAATCGGCCGACCCGTTTGGTCGCCACCCGGACTTGCCCGACGCGACTCCCGCCCCAAAAGGCACCGCACCGGACCCGCGCCAGTCCCGGAATCATGACTACGAGAAATCCCGTCCGGACCTCTTCGGCCCCTACGAAGCCGCGGTGGAGAACCCCGTTTCGACCGTTTCCACAAAGCAATTTAACGTCCCCGTAAAGGTTGACAGCAACATCCAGCCCACGATCGTACAAATCCAACTGTTCATTTCGTCCGACTGGGGCCAGACGTGGAAGATCGAATCAGCCCTCAAGGGAACCTTCGATTCGTTCCCCGTCACGGTCCCTGACGACGGCATTTACTGGTTCAAGGTACACCCCGTGTACAAAATTGGTCGTACGGCACCGCCGAAATTCGACCAAAACACCGTACCGGAATTGAAGGTGCGCGTGGTCACGACGGCCAACGCCGCCTCCAAGGATGCAGCCCTGGCTGAATTGGAAGCGCAGCTCAAGGCGATCCAGCAACGCATCGCGGAATTGAAGGGGGCGGATGCGGAAAAACCCGCCAAGCCGGGAACGAAGGTCGGTTACTGATTTTGAATTACGAGCCGAAGGCGAGCGTCGGGGCGTGAGCACGTCGTGGAGCGTTCCACGTCGGACTTACGCCCCGACGCTCGCCAAGCTGCACTTCAATTCTTGTCAGAAAAGCTGGCAGCCGCCGCAGGCGCGTGGTAATCTGAAGGGGACAACCTCGCCTCCCGCCAGCAGGACCGCTCCCATGCACGACCGCCAGTTGCGCTGTTCACGCCGCAAGTTCCTCGCGTCCGCCGCCGCCCTCACCCTTGCCGGCGGCGTCGCCTCCAGCGGCCGGGCGCAAGATACCCCACCCGATGCGGCCAAAACCTCGGCACTGCGGCCGGATACCAAGGGCCGCAAACCGCTGGCAGTCATCACGACCGTTTACCGGCCACTGTCGCACTCCTACCACATCGCGGGCCGTTTCCTGTACGGCTACCCGCGTAACGGCGAACAACATCTGCCCAAACACTACGTCCATTCGTTCTACGTCGATCAAACGCCAGACAACGACCTCTCGAAAGAACTCGGCCGTGACTTCGGCGTGCGCGTGACGCGCTCCATCGCCGACGCCCTGACCGTGGACGGCAAGCTCGCCGTCGAGGGCGTCCTGCTCATCGGCGAACACGGCAACTACCCGCGCAACGACAAGGGCCAAATCCTCTACCCGCGTTACGAGTTCATGGAGCAGATCGTCGAGGTATTCCGCAAGACCGGCCAGAGCGTGCCGGTCTTCAACGACAAGCACCTGTCCTACACCGTGGACCGCGCCCGGAAGATGGTCGGCTGGTCCACCGAACTCAAGTTTCCACTCATGGCCGGGTCGAGCCTGCCCGTTACCTGGCGGCGGCCGGAACTGGAACTCCGCGTCGAGCAACCGGTCGAGGACGCCCTGGTCGCAGCGTACGGCCCGATCGAGGTTTACGGCTTCCACGCCCTGGAAGCGTTGCAAGTCATGCTCGAACGCCGCAAGGGCGGCGAGACCGGCGTCAAGGCGGTGACGTGCCTGATCGGCAAGGACGTTTGGAAGGCGGGCGACGCGGGCCAGTGGAGTTGGGACCTCCTCAACGCGGCCTTGCGCCGCAGCGAGACGCTCAACCCCGGCGACATCCGCAAGAACGTCGGCAGCATGAGCGTGCAGGGCATGCCGCCGACGCCGGCCACGGCGTTCCTGATCGAATACCGCGACGGCACGCGCGGCACCGTCCTGTTGCTTAACGGCCAAATCCAAGATTTCTGCTTCGCCGCGAAGATCAAGGGCGAAGCGAAACCCGCGTCGTGCCTGTTCCACCTGCCGCCGCCCCCCGGCGCGAAGTACTTCGACGCCCAGGTGGCCAACATTGAAAAGCTGCTCGAAAACGGCCGCGCGCCTTATCCCGTGGAGCGAACCGTGCTGACGACCGGCATCTTGGACGCGGCGCTGGAGAGCCACAAGAAGCGCGGCGAACGAGTCGAGACGCCGGAGTTGGATGTAAAATACGCCGCCCCTGCGGACAGCGGCTTCCTCCGCGGCGCGGTCGCCGCGGAAGGATAACGAAATAATCCGTTTTTGGAGTGCGGCGCTTTTCCGCCGCTTTCTTTTCTGGGCCTGCGGGAAAAAACCAAAGAAAGCGGCGGAAAAGCGCCGCACTCCAAAAAGGCGTTGGTTAACCTTTTCTTCCCTAGCCATGACCATTTTCCGCCGCTTCCTGGTGTTGGCCGTCCTGTTTTTCTGGCAGGGCGGCTTCGTGTTTTATGCCGGCGTGGTCGTGCCCATCGGCCGCGAAGAACTGGGAACGCGCAGCAAGCAGACCGTCATCACCAACCGCGTGACGTATTACATCAACCTCGCCGGGGCCGTCAGCATGGCGCCGCTCCTGTGGGACGTGTTCGCCCCCGACCCGTCCGCGCGGCGGCGCTGGGTGCGCGGCGGCCTCTGGGTAATTTTGTTGGTGACGCTGCTGGCGCAAACTTATCTGTATCGCGAAATGAATGGCATGTTGGACGCGATCCTGTCCGGCATAGACCCGCCCTCGTTCTGGCTGGTTCACCGCACTTATTTGTGGCTCAGCACCGGGCAGTTTGTCGCGGGACTTGGGTACTTGCTCGCAACGGTACTGGCCTGGCGCGGGCAGGATTGGGCGGCGAGTAACTTTGCAAAGCCGCAAGCGGCAAATTAGTCGTGGCTTTCGCGGAAGCGGTAGCCGACGCCGCGCACCGTTTCAATCAATTCGTTTTCCCCCAGCTTCTTCCGTAGCGTCTTGATGTGGACGTCAATCGTCCGCTCCAACACAATCGCGCCTTCGCCGATCGCCACGTCCATCAGCTGGTGCCGGGTGAACGCCCGGCCGGGTTGCCGCAACATGCACTCCAGCAGGCGAAACTCGGTCGGCGTCAGGTCCAACTCGCGACCCTCGACGTAGGCGCGGTGTCGGACCCGGTCGATGCGCACGGTGAGGTACTCGATCACGTCCGCCGGGTCGGTCGCGCCGTCGAAGCGGCGCTGCAACGCCTTGATGCGTTGCAGTAGCACCTTGACGCTGAACGGCTTGGTCACGTAGTCGTCGCAGCCCAGCGAAAAGCCCACCACCTGGTCGGTCTCTTCGGCCTTGGCGCTGAGAATGATGATCGGGATTTCCCGCGTCCGCTCGCCGGCGCGTAGCTCCCGCAGTACCTCGACGCCGCTGAGGGTCGGCAACATCAGGTCGAGGATGACGAGGTCGGGCAATAGGGTCTGGGCCTTGCGCAGCCCTTCCTGGCCGTCGTGCGCGACGGTCGTTTCGTAGCCCTCTTTTTGGAGGTTGTAAGTCAACACCTGGGTCAGGTCGCGCTCGTCCTCGATGAGGAGGATGCGCATGCGGGACACGGTCGGGACCGTGCCCAGATTTACGGCGGCCATGGCGAAATCCCCTCCGGCAAGTCGTGTCATCGGCGTCGGCGACGAGCGCCGTCCTCTCGTGGGGTGCAAAATCTTCCCGACTATTCGTGGCGCGCACTC
>JBBRLG010000117.1:0-14557 GCA_038231495.1 Gemmatales bacterium
ACACCCCCCCTGGATCCTCTCCTGCCGTTGATGTCCAATCATGTCCACTGCCCGCACCCGGTGAACGGTTACGAAAAAGAAAGTGTCGGCAAAGACCGTTTTCATCGCTTGGATGTCCCGTGAAGGTAGTGATCGTGTTGTGCGGCCATATCGGCCGGCAATTCCTTCATGCAACCGGCATACTGCATGAGCACGTCGCGCAACGTTTCTTTGGCGCCGGGTCCGACTTCGATCATGACGGTTACGCGCGCTCCCTCCGGAAGAGGCTCTTTCGCGTCCAGGACGATAGCACCGTTTACGATGGTCCCAGAGAGTGTCATGCCTTGTCCCTCCAAAAAAAGAGTCCAAAGAGGATTATACCCTTCGGGCCGGAACGCGGACCACTTGGCGTGACGCGCGACCTTGCCCTTATTTCCCGTTGCCGGCCTTCTTCAACAGCTCCGCCACCTCGGCCCAGAACTTCTGGCACGCTTCGCGCTCGTCGGCCGGTAGTTTCTTCAGCGCCTCCGCCTCGCGGACGCCGGCCAGGTCGGCGTCCTCCTGCCAGTGCTTCAACGTCTTCTGCACCAGGTCGCGGTCGCCAGGCTCGTCGCTCGCCGCTTGCTTGGTCCAGTGCATGAGGTCGGCACGCAACCACGCGACGGCCTGTTGCCGCAGGCGGGCGCGCTCCATGTCGTCGAGCTTGGCGGCGTCGTTGCCCATACCGCAGCCGGCCAGCGCGGCGGCGCAGGCGGCGTTGTAACGATCTTGCGTTTGCATGTCGTCGGCGAGCTTGGCGTCGTGGGCGAACGCTTCCGCGAACAGGCGGGCGGCCGCGGCGTAAAGCTTCTTGAACGGTTGAATGCACAAGCGGGCCAGGGCGAGCCGCTCGGCGTCGTCGGCCGGCTGCTCCTTGCCCTCCAGGATGGCGGGAAGTTTTTTATCCAAGACCAGGTATTGCTCGCACTGTTGCAAATGTTGGGTATAGCGCTGGCGCAAGGGGTCGTCCCGTTGCAGCAACTCCAGGCCACGGCGCAGCAACTCCCGTGCCTCGGTAAGACGCCCTTGTTCCATGAAGGTTATTCCCAGGTTGTGGTAAGGCTGGGCGAACTTTGGGTCGAGTTCGATGGCCTTGCGGTACTCCCGGATCGCCTCGTCCGGTTGCCCCTTGCCTTTGAGGGCGTTGCCGAGTCCGTTGTGGGGCAGGGCCAACTTGGGGTCGAGTTCGATGGCCTTGCGGAACTCCCGGATCGCCTCGTCCGGTTGCCTCTTGTCGTTCAGGGCGTTGCCGAGTCCGTTGTGGGGCATTGCGTACTTGGGGTCGAGTTCGATGGCCGTGCGGAATTCCCGGATCGCCTCGTCCAGTTGCCGCTTGGCACGCAGGGCTTTGCCGAGGTTGTTGTGGGCAATAGCGAACTTGGGTTCGAGTTCGATGGCCGTGCGGTACTCCCGCATCGCCTCGTCCAGTTGCCCCTTGTAACTTAGGGAGTTGCCGAGGTTAATGTGGACCGCGACCGCCGACGGCCGCACTGCTACGGCGCCCCGGTAAAAACCGATGGCTTCGTCGTACTTCTTCGCCGTTTGTAACGCAAAGCCCAGATCGAAGTTCAGCCAGAAGTCGTCCGGGTACTGTGCCTGCGCCGCCGCCAATAACGGCACCGCGTCCCCTTGAGCCTTGCCCAAAGCGACTCCTAACGCGGCCAACAACTGCGGCTTCTGCCCGGCCAACTGCTTGTCGTCATGGAGCAACTCCTTCACCAGCAACTCCAGGCCGACCCGGTCGGTCCACATTCTGGGATCGCGGAAGCGGTCGCGCCACGGATCGGGATCGGCGCGGCGCGCCACCTCCAACAGCCATTCCCGGCGCTTCAGATCTTTCGTCACCGCGGCCCAATCGTCCAGGGCTGCCACCAGTTGTTCGGCCACCGCCGAGGCGCGGACCCGCATGGCCACCGTTTCCGGATCGTCCCCCTCTTCACCCAGGCCCGGGTCGCGGAAGGTCGCCGCGTAGTCGCGGTCGGCACCCCGATTATCGAATGTGCCCTCGACCCAGGTCGAGCGCTTCAGGCGGATGGCTTCGAGGCGGTCCACCAACGCCAAGTCCGATGCCGCTTGCTCCACGCGCTGCCGCAGGTCCGCCGGCCCGGCATCGCCCAAGCGGTCGCGCGTCTGCTCCAGGACCGCCCGCGCCTCCGCCCAGCGCGCCTGGCCCGCCAGCGTGTGAGCCTTGTCCAGGGCCGCCTCGACTGCGTCCCGCTGCAGCAAAGCCTCGGCCGTCCGCGCGGCCTCCTGTCGCTGCACCCAGAGTCCGCCTGCCGCACCGACCGTCACCAGGGCCAGCACGCACGCGGCCAACGCCAGCGTCAATCGCCGCGCCCGCCGCTCCGCCACGGCCCGCGCCTGCGCCGCTTCCCGCGCCTTGCGCTCCTGCGCCGCGGTCGCCTGCGCCTCCTCGGTCCGCGCCGCTTCGGCGGCGTGGGCCAACTCCGCCTGCCGCAACCGCTCCGTCACCGAGTTCTGATACGCCGTCACCGCTTCCGTTACTTCGCCCGCGTCGCGCGGCCGGGCCCACGGCTCCGCCGCCAGGCACCGCCGCGCCAGGCCGGTTAGCTCCGCGTCCGCGCCGCAGCCGTCCAGCCGCGCGAAGGCGTCGTCGAGTTGTGCCGTTTGCGCCTTGCGCATGGCCTCCGCGTTCTTACCCGTGAACGGCGGCCGGCCCGTCAGGATTTCGCACAGGAGGGCGCCCAGGCCGAATACGTCGGCGCGCGTGTCCACCAGGTCCACCGCGCCGCGCGCCTGCTCCGGGGCCATGTACGCCGGCGTCCCCAGCACGCTGCCCGCCTGCGTGTTCGAGCCGAACTCCGGCGTGTCCGAACCACTGCTCCGCTGCGTCTGGATAATGCTGACCTCCGGTCGCTGACGCTCCTGGCTCGCCTTTTCATCCGCGACACCGCCCTCTTTCAACACCTTGGCCAGGCCCCAATCCATCACTTGCACTTCGCCGAACGCACCGACCATGACGTTGGCCGGCTTCAGGTCGCGGTGGATGACGCCGCGGGCGTGGGCGTAGGCCA
Source organism: Gemmatales bacterium (assembly GCA_038231495.1). Lineage (GTDB taxonomy): Bacteria > Planctomycetota > Planctomycetia > Gemmatales > Gemmataceae > JBBRLG01. The sequence goes on from JBBRLG010000117.1 coordinate 3,054, forward strand.
GCGTCTGGCAAATTTGCGCGAAAATACCCACGAACTTGGTCCGGTCGTCCGCCGCTTCTTGGCGCGCCGCCAGCAGCGCCGCTAGGGTCTTGCCCTTGACCAGCTTCATGGTGAAATACGGCCGCTTGTCGGCGAATTGGCCGAGTTCGTAGACGGGCGTGATGCCCGGATGTTGCAACTGGCCGGCGATCTGCGCCTCCTCGACGAAGCGCTGGACCAACTCGGTCTTGCCCTGGTGGGTCTCCAACAGCACCTTCACCGCGATGTCGCGGCCCAGGTCGGGGTCGCGGCCCTTGAGGATGGCTCCCATGCCGCCGCGCGCAATCTCGCCGTCGAAACGGTAGCGCGAAGCTGCGTCGTTCGGCATCGCCTCGGAGTGTGGCTTGAGGACGGGTTCGGCAGGCTCGGTGCTCGGCTCGCTCAGCATCACGGGTGGGGCGCCGAGCGCCTTGAGGACGCTGCCATTGGCCGGCAGTGGCGGCCCAGAGTCAGGGCCGAAGGCGGCCGCCAAGCCGATGTCCAACGGGTCATTGTCGGTAACGATTTCGTTCGGGTCCGGTCGTTCGGCCATGAAGTCCTCCCGCGCCGCGGCGCAGTGGAGATAGTTGGTCGCCTATTGCAGGTTCATGCGTGTCTGCGTTTTCGCGGGAATTATTTCAAACTTAATTCCCCAGGCTCGTCAGCAGGTTCGCACATTCCCGCTCGACTGCCGCCGGCGAACCGGGGTGGTGGAACGCCACGACTTCGATCAAGGCGGCCTTGAACTCTTGCCGTGCTTTGGCGTACTCGTGGTGCAACACCGCGGCTTCCATCCCCCAACGGCGGGCGATTTCGCGGACGGGCACGTTTTCCTGGAAGCGCAGCCGCAGCAATTCCACCCGCCGGCACGCCGCCTCGCCACAGTCCGCAGCCTTCTTCCCCTGCTCCAGGGCGGCTTCGCGGAACAACGCCCGCGCCCACGCCCGGTCAAACACCCGCGAGGGGCTGGGGCCGTCGTCCGGGATCGCCTCCAGGTCCGAACCGGGGACCTGCTGGCGTTCCCGGCTGCTGCGTACACCTTCGACGCGCAGGGCAACGTTGCGCACGACCCCAAAAAGGAACGGGCGGAAATCGCCGCGCCCGCGATCCGCCCGCTCAAGGACGCCGTCCTGTTTGAAACACTCGACGAAGACTTCTTGAACGGCGTCGTCGATTTCGTGCCGGGAAGCGGAAGAGTGCCAGCGCGACGCCAGGTAGGCTCGGACGACGGGGCCGTAGCGGCGCGCGAACTCCGCGCGATCGCCGGCACTACCGGCGGCCGCGGCTTGAATGACGGTCCAGCAGGTCGATTCGGTTTGGGCCACGTTGTTCAGCTGATCCAAGGCCACGCCCGGATTTGCGAGAGGTTCCGGACTCGTGTCGATGGTAGCCTACGCGGTTGGCCGGGTGCAAGGAAGAACCGGGGGCGAAGAGCCCTGCACTCACCGCAGCCGCGCCAGCAGCAGTTCCGCATCCGCAAGGTCCGTCAGGAACAGGTCCGGTTCGTGGGCCGTTAGTTCCGCCTCCGAATGCCAGCCAGTCGCCACGGCGACGGCCCGCGCGCCGATCGCGCGGGCGCAGCGGATGTCCAACGGCGTGTCGCCGATCACCCAGATCCGATCCGCCGAGTGCCGGCCGTTGAAGCGTTGCTCCACCTCCGTCAGCGCCTCGCGCGCCACCTCGTCGCGGTCCAGGTGATGGTCGCCGAAACCGCCGAACGCGAAATAGTCGTACAGGCCGAAATGTCCTAACTTCACCTTCGCCCCGGCACGCACGTTGCCGGTCAGCAGGCCCACCGCCACGTCGTCGCGCCGGCTGAGGGCTTCCAGGAGCGCGGCGATGCCGGGCAGCACGCGGCCGCCGCAGGTCGCCAGGCACGCCGGCAGGTTGCGCAGGTAGGCCGCGGTCAGCCGTTGCAGGTTGTCCGGCGTGTCGGCCAGCGCGTGCAGGCGGAACAGGTCGCCGATGATCGCGCGATCGGTCCGGCCGCTCAGTTGCAGCTTTTCGATCAGGTGCGTGACGCCGAACTCCTCGGCCAACGCCTTCTCCAACGCTGCCTTGCCGGCACCGCCGCTGGAAATCAGTGTGCCGTCAATGTCAAAGAGAACTATGTGCATGAGTGTGTCCTGAGAGTTAGAGATTGATTTCGACTTACTACCCCCTCCATTGGGGAGTAGCAGTTCCGCAACGCCGCAAGCGGCAAATGCCTTGGGCGGACTTCACGCCACCCTTTCCATCCCGCACGCGCGCACCAGCAACAACACCGCCACCGCCGTCAGCACCATCAGCAGTGACACCGCCACCGCCGCTTCGAGGTTGCCGACGCTCAACTCCAGGAAGACCGTCGTCGGCAATACCTCGGTTTTCATGCGCGTTGCGCCGGAAAAGACGAGGATCGGGCCGAACTCGCCCAGGGCGCGCGCCCAGGCCAGCGTCGCGGCGGCGAGGATGCCGCGACGACCGTCCGGCAGCACGACCCACCAGAACGCCTGGCTGCGCGTGCAGCCCAGCGTCAGCGCCACCTGCTCGCGCCGCACCGGAATCTGGTCGAACGTCACGCGCATCGTCCGCACCGCGAACGCACACGCCACCGCGAATTGCGCCAGGATGACGCTCGGCACCGCGTACGTCACCGGGATCACTTTTTCGACCATGCGCCCCGGCGGCGTCTGAAACAGGATCAAGAGACTCAGACCAATAACCAACGGCGGCAATACGATTGGAATGTCAACGATGGCGTCAATAATCAGTTTGCCGGCAAAGTTATAGCGCGACAACAGATAGCCGAGGGGAACCGCGACCCAGAGCGACAAGATCGTGGTAATCGTGCAGGATATAAGACTGAGCATTATCGCATATTGGATTTCGCGCGTACCCAGGGCGCGCCAGACGTGCCAGGGGGAAGTGAACGAAGCGTCGGCCGTGAGCATGGCGACGATGAGGAACACATACAGGCCGCCGCAAATCGAGAGGCCGACGACGAAGGGCAAGTCGGAACCCGTCAGCCGGCCGGGCTGATTTCGGTTTTCGGATTTCGGCACTATCACCTCGGCAGGGCTTGCCAGTGAAAACCGTTGGCCTCGAACCGTGCCCGCGAATCCGGCGACCGCAGTGCGTCGAGCAACCGTTGGGCCAGGTGTTTATAGTGCGTGTCCTTCGACACCGCAACGGGCTGCGTGGCGACGGCGCACGGCACGTCAATCGGAATCGCTTCGAGTTCGCCGGCCCCCTCGGCTGCGTTACTGACGTAGGCGATCACGGCGTCGAGCGACTTGGCCCGCAGCTGGTTGACGAGCATGTCGCCGGTCGGCGACTGCACCTTGACGTTCTTCATCACCGCGTCGTGCTGTCCGCCCTGCACGAGCGTCGTCTGCGTCAACACGCCCAGGGCACACTGCTTTTCGTGGCCGACGCCGAGCCGCAGGCCCGGTTTGCCGAGGTCTTTCAACGACTCGATGTGGTGCGGGTTGCCCTTGGGCACCAAAATGACGAGCTGGTTCGTTGAGATGGCAACCGGGTCGTCGAACCAGTCTTTCACCTGGGTCATAAACGACTGATCGCAGGCGAAATAGGCGTCCGGCCTGGTCTCGGCGGCGCGCATCTGGCTGACGAGGATGCCGCAGCCGTTGTAGACGCGCGTGACGCGGACGCCCTCGCGCTCCTCGAAGCGCGCGATCGTCTGTTCGATGGCCGGCCGCAGCATCGCCCCGGCGAATACCTGCAACTCCGGTGTTTCGGCCCAGGCATCGCCGTCTACCGGTTGATAACCCATTTTCGCGAAGTATTCCAACCCCCGGTCGCGCGCCGCGAGGTAGCGGGCGAAACGCAATGCCTCGGTCGGCTGCTTCGTGCAACGCAACACGGCGACCGCCAGGTGCGAGGTGGTGCCGGCCAGTTCGGGCAACGGCACTGCCTCCAGGTCCGGGTATTGGTGCAGCAGCGCGTCCCAGATGATGCCGCCGTCCACCGAGCCGACGCGCACGTCGTTGGCCACGTCGCTGACCGTGCCCTTGTAGACGACAATTTGCTTGGCGAAGGCGTCCCATTTGCCACTCTTGCGCAGTGTGTCGCGGCTGACCTTGCCGACCGCGGCGGCGTCGGGGTTGGCGTGGGCCAGCTTGGCACCCTTGCGCGTCACGTCGTCCAGGCTGTGCAAGCCGAGCGGGTTGCCCTTTTTGACGACCAGCACGGGTGCCATCCGCGCCAGGTCGAGTGTCTCGTCAATCAGACCTTTTTCGCGCGCCTTCTGCACATAAAAGTCGTCGGCCGGAATGTATAAGTCGCCGCGTTTGGCGATCTCAATGCCGGCGAGCAAGGTTTGGGAATTGTCGTATTGCAATTGGACGGGAACATTATATTCGCGCTCATAGTCCAGCGCGGCCGTGTCGACGGGCGGTTTCACCCCCGCCGCGCAGTAGACGACGAGCGGCTGTTGCTTCGTACCGTTCGGCCAGGGGATCGAATTCCAGGCGAGGACGGCAACTAACCCAGCCAGCACCACGCCGGACGCCAGGAAGGCCAGGAAGTAATAGTTGACGTGAGCGCGTCGCCGCAAGGAGGGTTTCATCGGTATCCCTTCGGGGCGGGCGGGTACACTTTGGCGCGCAAGGCAAGGCCGCCGGTGACGAACACCAACACCGCCACGACCGCGATGGCGACGAGCAACGGCAAGTTTGTTCCGTTCGCCACGGGTAGCGCGTTCGCGGTTTGGGGTTCTGGTTGGGCGGCGGGCAGCGGCACGCGGCGCTCGCGTTGCGGCGTCGGCTCCGGTTCGATGGCGTCGGGGTCGGTGAGCACCGCGTCCCAATCGGCCGCGATGAGCAGGTCGGTCCCCGGATTGAGCCGCTTGACCTGGCAGGAACAGGCGCCGCACAAAAACTGCCCGGCGTCCTTGAGGTTGTCCGCGTTGACGCCCTTGCCGATCAAGCCGTCCAGCACCCGACCGCGGCCGAATACGGGAAACAGGAGCGGTTCCGTCGGTGCGACCGCTTCCTTGAGGCTGCGCAGGAGCGACTGCACGAAGAAGCCTTCCGCGGCGTCGTTCCGCCGCACGCGCAATACGGACAACTTGACGGCCAACGGCAGCGTCGAGAGCAGACGCACTGTGTCGTCGGGGTCCGCGTCCGGCAGCTGCAACGTCTTCTCCAGTTTATGCAGGTCGGCGGCGACTTGCCCAACGATCCGGTCGTCGATATTCGCATCGCCGGTTTCCAGGTAAACCCAAACGATCGCTGCCCCATTCATAATGCGGCGGGCGATCTCGTGCCGCGCCGGCGAATCGGTCAAGCGTTGCACCGTGTTCTCGTCCAACCGCCGCGACCACAGCGGGGTGCGGTCCTCGACGCTTGCGGGCGACCGGACGACGAGCCACGGTAGCTGGGCGTTGGTCTGCGTCTGCCACAGCCTCTGGTCGGCGTCACCGACCGGCCCCGCGAGATCGACGGTTTCGACGGCACACGGTGCGAGCGCATGGCGGCCTGCGCCGACCTTGCGCAATGACTGAACGAGTTTCGAATCGGCATCGTTCAGCGGACCGCGGTGAAAGACGGTGAGCGGGTAACGGTCTTCAGGCTGGTCGTTGCGCCAGCGTTCCAGGGCGTAACGGAACACGGGGATGTTACAGGCGCGAGCCTGCGACCCGGATGTGAGGACGAGGAAAGTGATCAGGTACAGCAGTGTGTTGCGAAGGAGCATCAAGCCACCTGGCGGACCGCAATTCATGCCGATGGAGCCGCTTCGAGGATCCTGCGCCAGCGCCGCGGCACCTGGGCGAAGGCCGCCTGATAGGTCGCTTCCAGGGGAACGTGGACACAGCCGTCCGGTTCCAAGAACAGCGGCATGTCCGGGAGGACGTCGCCCACGGCCAACGGCTGCACGTAAGCCTTGGTTGTCAGGGCGCACTCATAAGCCGCCACGGTGAGCGGCTTGCCGGTCGGCGGCTCAAACTGTTCGTCGGCTATCTCGTCCCAAAGGGCGGCGTGCAGTCCGTGCGGGTCGCGCTTCGTTGGGAGGAACAGGTCCAGCAGCATCAGGTGAATACGGTGTTCGAGCAACTGGCAGCCCTTCGCAATCAATGCCCGGAAAGCGTTGCGGGAATCCTTATTTGCTGGAGAAATCACGTCAACGACCGCTACAATCCTGTCGTCGCTGACGTGGCGCACGACGATTGTGCTTTTCCTGCGCCGGTAGAACTCACCGACCGTCTCCGCCGTGGGGCGCTGCCGCGGCTGCGCGAGGAGTACGTTTCCCGAATCCTCTTCAAACCGTGAAGCCTTTGGGCAACTCAGAACATCGGGGCCAAACCCGGCGGTTTGTCGTTCGGCCATTGCGTAGTAATCCGGCGGCAACAGTTCGCCGTTCAGGGCGTGGTGAATTTCCGCGATCCACGAGTGATGGAAGTGCTGAAAAATGCCTGCCTCGACGCGCTTCCAGTCGTGAATCGGCATGGTTTCACCTCCCGACGCGGGGGAGCGACAGCCCTCATTATAACCCCGTGCCACTTCAACGGGAACGCAAGCGCCACAGATAGTAAACCGGCACGCCGAGGACGACCAGCACCAGGCCCGGCCACGTCGTCATGGGGCGGTAGACTACCAACACGCCGATGATCGTTGCCGCGCCGACGATGTAGAGTGCCGGGATCACCGGATAGCCGAACGCCTTGTAGGGCCGCGGCGCGTTCGGCTGAGTGAGGCGCAAGCGGAAAATGCCGGCAATCGTCAGAATGTAAAAGAGCAACGCGGCGGAGATCACATAGTCGAGCAAGTCGCCGTACAGGTTGCCGTATTTACCGTCGGCATAGGTGCGTGGCAGGACGAGCAACGCCGCCCACACGCCCTGAATCAGCAGTCCCCACGCCGGCACGCGCGCACGATTCAACCGGCCCACACCCTTAAAAAACAGGCCGTCGCGTGCCATCGCGTAGTAGGTCCGTGCCCCGGCAAGGATCAAGCCGTTGTTGCAACCGAACGTCGAGACCATGATCGCCCCCGCCATCAGCGCGGCACCGAAGTCGGGGAAGATGTGCTGCAACGTCGCGGTGCCCACACGGTCCGACTCGGCCGTCTGGATTTTGTCCAGGGGCAGCGTCACCAGGTACGCCACGTTTGCCAGCAGGTAGAGCGTGATGACCAAGCCGGTGCCGAGCGCCAGCGCCAGCGGAATGTTGCGCCGCGGCTGGCGGACCTCGCCCGCCGTGAACGTGATGTTGTTCCAGGCGTCCGACGAGAATAGCGACCCCGTTTGTGACACGCACACCGCCACGAACAGACCGAACGCCGTCAGCGCGGTCAGGCCGCTCACGTTGTCGGTCGGGTGCGGTTCCCAGAACGTGGCGAGGTTGCCATTAACGGCCGTCGCGTTGTAGCCGAGGAATAGCCCCAACACGATCAGCGCCAGCAGCGCCCCCGTCTTGGCCACGGTGAAAACGTTTTGAATGATCTTGCCGTAGTCCAGGCCGAGCATGTTCGTCGCCGTCAGCAACAGGATGAGCACGACACCGACCAGCTGGGCCGTGGACAGTGACACCGCATAGCCGGAGCCGGGGAAGAGATGAAGCGGCGCGATCAGGTAGTTGCTCTCGGAGATGCCGGGAATGAGGATGCCGCTGAAGCGCGCGAACGCCACGGCGACCGCCGCGATGGTGCCAGTCTGGATCACGAGGAACAGGGTCCAGCCGTAGAGGAAGCCCCACAAGGCCGAAAACGCCTCGCGCAGGTAGACGTACTGGCCCCCGGCCCGCGGCATCATCGCGGCCAACTCGCCGTACGACAGCGCTGCCGTTACGGTCAAGAGGCCGGTGACGATCCACGCCACGAGCAGAAAGCCGGGGCTGCCGATCAGCCGGGCCATGTCCGCCGAGACGAGGAAAATGCCCGACCCGATCATCGAGCCGACGACGACCATCGTGGCGTCGAACAGGCCGAGGCCGCGCTTGAATTCGGTGTCGAGGCCGTGGTCCTTGCTTTCTTCCGCTTCCTTGTCCGGGTACTGGTCGGAAGCCGCCATAGCATTATCCTGGTGCCGGGGGTGGTGGATAAGGACTACAGTACACTCCAATTGGGCGGTTTGTACACTGCCAAATCGGCCGGTTCATTGTGCAAGCGTCTACTTTCCGGAGAGCCTTACAACCTTTGTAACCGTTCACCGCGTTGTTGAAAACCAGCCAACCGTAGACAGGGCGCGCTATCCTTTCCGCGACGATCCATTCGTTTCGCGTGGCTTGAGAGCAAAGGAAACGAACTTTACTTCCGCAAGTGCTTATCGGGTATTCTCTTGGGGAAGTTCGTTTCCCCACCCCCTGACACACCCCCCCCTGGATTCTCTCCTGCCGTTGCTGTCCAATCATGTCCACTGCCCGCACCCGGTGAACGGTTACCAACCTTTAAGCGCGAACGGCGGTGCCGCGATACCGCAAACCAATCCCGGTGCCCAATCGTATGAATGAATACGGAGGTATCCCGCTGATGAAACGTCGTTTGCTCGTCTTCCTGGTTTCGGCCTCGGCTTTGTGTCTGGTGGCCTTTGTGCTCGTGACCGTCTCGTGCAACCAATCGACCGATCCCCGCAACGTGGTGGCCGCCACCGAGCCGGCGAAGGAAGCCACGGGGCCGCCCTTCTTCCGCGAGGTGACCGCGGACAGCGGCATCCATTTCACCTACGAGAACGGCGAAAAGGCCGAGAACTTCGCCATCCTCGAATCGCTCGGCGGCGGCATCGGCCTACTCGATTACAACGGCGACGGCTTGCTCGATATTTTCATTCCCGGCGGCGGTTACTTCGCCGGCGACAACAAGCACGACATCCGCGGCCGGCCGTGCAAGTTGTACAAGAACCTCGGCAACTACCAGTTCAAAGACGTGACCAAGGAAGTCGGCCTCGAAGATTTCCCGTGGTTTTATTCGCACGGCGTCGCGATCGGCGACTACGACCGTGACGGCTGGCCGGACATCTTGCTCACCGGCTGGGGCAAGGTCGCCCTGTTCCACAACGAACCGGTCGATCCGAACGACCCGGCCAAGGGCCGCAAGTTCGTGGACGTGACGGAAAAAGCGGGGCTGACCGGCATCACCTGGGCGACAAGCGCCGGCTGGGCGGACTTCGACGGCGACGGCTTTCCGGACCTGTACGTTTGCCAGTACGTCGACTGGTCCTTTGAAAAAAACCACCCCACGGACTGCAAGTACGACGGCAGTTCGCGCGACGTTTGCCCGCCCAAGAAATTCAGCGGCTTGCAGGGCAAGCTTTTCACCAATAACCAGAACGGCACCTTCACCGACCGGAGCAAGGAGGTCGGGCTAAATCCGGGCGGGCCGACCGCGAGCAAGAGCCTCGGCGTGCTGCTCGTGGCGATGCGCGGGCACGGCCGCGCCGACATCTACGTCGCCAACGACACAGTGCCGAAATTCCTCTACCAGAACCAGTGCGAGCCGGGCAAATTCCGGTTTTCCGAATTGGGTGTCCTGTGCGGCGCGACCTTGAGCGAGAGCGGCGAATCCAACGGCAGCATGGGCCAGGCGTGTGCCGACTGGGACGACAGCGGCAAGCCCGCGCTGTTCGTGACCAACTACCAAGGCGAGATGAACGCCCTCTACAAGAACCTTAGCACCGCCAAGAAAATCAGCTTCATTTACAACACGAAGCCGGCGGGGTTGGGAGCAATCGACCAGGTTTACGTCGGCTGGGGCTGCGGGTTTTTGGACCTGGACCATCACGGCTGGGAAGACCTGTTCTTCGCCAACGGCCACGCCATCCGCTTTCCCAAGGGGGCCGGCGTGACACGCAGCCAGCGGCCGATCCTCCTGCGCAACAGTCCCAACGAGGGCCGCGCAGAGCCGACGCGCGTCTTCAAGGAAATCTCCGCACGCGGTGGCGATTATTTTGACAAGCCGCACCAGGGGCGGGGCGTGGCCTTCGGCGACCTGACGAACTCCGGTCGTATTGACCTTGTCGTCAGCCATCTGAACGAACCCGTGTCCGTGCTGCGCAACGTGGCGGACGTGGGCCAGAACCACTGGCTCGGCGTCGAGCTGGTGGGCAAGAACCACGCCGACGTGGTGGGGGCACGCGTGTCCGCGGTCGTCGGCGACCGGACGCTGACCCGGTTCGCGACCGGCGGCGGCAGCTACGCCTCGTCGGGCGACCGCCGACACGTTTTCGGCCTGGGCGACGCGGAGAAGGTGAGCCGCCTGTCAGTGCTGTGGCCCGACGGCAGTGAGGAACATTTCGACAAGAACCTGGCGTTCGACAACTATTACCGCATAACGCAGGGGCAAGGAAAAGCCGAGGCGTTGCCGAAAAAGTGACTCGTGGAGCCTCCGGCGGGTCGGAGCGCGGGCGGGACGCCCGCGCTCCCAAGGTCGAAGTGACACCCTGGCCGGCCCGAACGATACTATTGTTTTCCATTTCCGTGTGGTAAGATCGGGTTGTGCTGGTTCCTGTCCGTTATTTGTGACCGGGGTTGTCCTCGTTCTTCCTTTCCTCTCCGAGGGTCTGTCCCATGCGGCTTCTCAAACTGTGGCGCAAAGATCGGGCCTTTACCCTGATCGAATTGTTGGTCGTCATCGCAATCATTGGCATCCTGATCGGCCTGCTGCTGCCGGCGGTGCAGAAAGTCCGGGAAGCGGCCGCCCGCATCCAGTGTACGAACAACCTCAAGCAAATTTCGCTGGCGGCCCACGGTTGCAACGACGCCCGCGGACAACTGCCTCCCCTCTACAGCGATACGCGCAACACCCGCGGGCCGTTCGCGAACACCACCGGCACGGTCTTTTTCTTTTTGCTTCCCTTCCTGGAGCAGGAGCCATTGTTCAAGCAGGGGGCCAACGGCACCAACGTGTACGCCAATAACGTCCACATCTTCCCGCTCAAAGTTTTCCAGTGCCCGACGGACGGGACGTTTACCAACGGCATTCTCGACCCCAACAACCCGTGGGCCATCGGCACCTATGCCGCCAACTACCAGGTCTTTGGCGATCCAAGCGCCGGCGCGGTGGACACGAGCGAAGCCGGCAACGCCCGGATTGGCTCGTCGTTCCCCGACGGCACGACCAACACCGTGATGTTCGCCGAGAAGGTCGGGAAGTGCGGCGGCTACGGCAGCCTGGTTTTCCACGGCTCCTGGTCGCCCAACTGGCAAGCGACCTTCGCGGTCGGCAACAAACAAGGCACGCAAGGCTACCTGTTCAGCGACGAACCCTGGAATTATCCCGGCAAGGTAGGGGCCGCGTCCAAGTTCCAGGTGACGCCGCGTCCTTACAACACCAACAACTGCGACCCGACCGTGGCCAGCACCACCCACTTTAGCGGCATTCAGGTCGGCCTGGCGGACGGCAGCGTGCGCAGTGTGAATGGCAGCATCAACGCCCTCACCTGGTGGTACGCCCTGACGCCCGACGGCGGCGAACCCATGCCCGGAGATTGGAATTAAAGGTCGTGCAACGAGAGCACGAACCGTCTTGGCAATCCCGGAGCGGAATCCACCCGAG
>JBBRLG010000118.1:0-14484 GCA_038231495.1 Gemmatales bacterium
CCGGAGTTGCGGTCGCGGCTGCAGACGTTCATGCGCCACCTGGCCCACCTGCCCCAACACGTCCGGAACTACTTCAAACACCCTCGCATCCATTACGCGGCCGCGCTATAATATGTGAGAATCTTATTTGCCGAGGTAATACCAGGTTTTTGGAAAAGTATTGTGTGTACCCCCCAGTGATCGATATCCCGACAATCGACACGGGCTGCTGGTCGCTTTGGACGCGCCGGCCCAGGGCGTCGTACCGGTAGCTCAGCCTGGCCAGTTTGCTGTCTTCCTTGCCGACCCACGTGGCCTCGACGTTGCCGAAACCGTCGTAGGACGTGCGGCGGATGCGCGTCACGTTGTCGGATGCGTCGAGGGTGTCGGTCCGGGCGGTCAGGCGGTTGAGGCCGTCGTAAACGTAGGTAGAGACGACGGGGTGCGAGTAGGTGATGTTGTTAATGAGTCCGGCAAGCGGGTTACCCACGCCGCTCGTCGTGCTACGGACGTTGTTGGCGGTGTCGTAAGTCACGAAGGCGTGCCGCTGCAGGTTAAAGATGCCCCACGCCTCCCAGGTGTCGGTGCGGCGGTTCAGGCTGTCATAGGCGTAATGCGTCGTCACCGTCGCCGGACCGTCCACCGTCCAGTCCGCGGTCAGGCTTTGTTGGTGGTCGTACTGCCGCGGCGCGATGAAGTCGGTCAGGTTGCCCGCCGCGTCGTAGGTGAAGCGCGTGGTCCGCTGCACGTCCGGCGTGGGCGGCGTGCCGTCGGGCGGGGGCTTGATCCCCTCGGTGACGGCGACGCGCTCGTTTAGCCCGTCGTAGGCGGAGTGCGTGCGGATGCCCAGCGGGTTGACCGTGTCGATGACATTGTTGGCCCCGTCGTAGGCCGTCGTCGTCGTGCGCAGCACCGTCCGTACGTTGCCTTGGCCCACGAGCGCGGTTTCGACGACCGCGGTCGCACGGTTCACGGCGTCAAAAACGACCTCGGTTACGAGGACGCTGGCCTGTTCCGGGTTATTGGCCGGAGCCCACTTGGTGACGGCAACGAGGTTGTCGGCGGCGTCGTAAGTCAAAACGGTCCAGCGTTGGTCCCGGTTGTTGCCGACGGCTTCGATCGTGTCGGTCCGGCGGCCGAGCGCGTCGTAATGGTATTCGGTCTGGACGGGCCGGGCGTAGGCGATGTTGGTGCCAACCGCGTTCAGGCCGGCGGCGGCCTGGCCCGTCGTTTGAGCCACCAAGTCGCCGGCCGCGTCGTACACGAATTCGCTGCGGCGTTGGACATCCTCCGACCAGCCGAACAGGGCACGGGTGGGGTGCTGGTCTTCGACCAGCGCGGTTCGGTGGTTGAGCGCGTCGTAGTCGTAAATCGTGACGACTAAGCGGGGGCCGGTGGTCGCAGTGGTGTACTGGACCCGCGTTAGCACGTTGTCGGCGGCGTCATACGTCATCCGCGTGCGCCGGTCTTGCGCACCGCCGCCGACCACAGCGCGCGCTTCGGTTTGCCGGTTGAGCGCGTCGTACTCGTAGGAGGTCTCGCCGAGCTGTTGCAGCAGCTTCGGGTCGCTTTCCTTTATGCCGGTGACCAACTTTTTCACGTTATCGGCGGCGTCGTAGGTCGTGTGCGCGAGCCGCGCGTCGGCGCTGAACACGCCCTCCCGGACATCGGTGCGACGGTTCAGCGCGTCGTAGGCGTAGGTCGTCGTCGCGGCGTGAATCTGCAGGTTCGTGGACAGTCCGGTCGTCATCGCGACCACGTTGCCGTTCTCGTCGTAGGCCGTGACGGTGGCACGATCGAAGGTAGGCAACGTAACGGTGCCCAGGGGCGTCACCAGAGTTTGAACGCTAAAGTTCTCCGCCGTCACGATGCGCCGGCCCAGGGCGTCGTACTGATAAACGGTAACGGCCGGATGCGCCGTGGTGACGTTCGACAGGCCCGTGGTGACGGCGGTCAGGTTGCCGACGGTGTCATAGGCCAGCGTCGTCAGGCGCGTGTAGAAGAGGAACGGGACGTTGTTCACCAGCGTTAGGTACGCGCCTTCGTAAGCGGCGATGCGGCGGTGGACGCCGTCGTAAGCGTACAGCGTAGTGCTGGGGTGTGCGTACGCCGGATTGGTCGCGAGGCCGGTCGTGACGGACTGCACGTTGCCGGCTAAGTCGTAGGTGGTATGCGTGGTCCGCGCCCACCTCGTGTCCACCGCTTCCGTCACGTCGGTGGTCCGGTCGAGCACGTCGTATTGATAGGTCGTCGTTGACGGGTGCGAGGCCAGGTTCCCCCCGTATCGCCCGGACGACAGGCCGGTGGTGGTGGACTTCAGGTTGCCGGCCGCGTCGTACTTCAGCACCGTCAAGCGGTCGAACTTCACAAAGCGGCTCGAGCCGACCTGCGTCCAATTCTCGTAGACGGCGGTGCGGCGGTCGCGGGCGTCGTAGTTGTAAACCGTGGTAACGGCGTGGTTCAATGCGGGGTTCGTCGCGATGCCGGCCGTCATCGACACGACGTTGCCCGCCGGGTCGTACACAAAGGCGGTCTGCCGCTCCTCGTCTTGGCCGACCGCTTCAGTCACGCTCGTGCGGCGGTCCAGCGCGTCGTAGCCATACGTCGTCGTCGAGCGGTGGTCGGTCCGGGCGTCCGCGCCGATGCCAGTCACCGTTTCCTTCACGTTACCCGCCAGATCGTAGGCGAACGTTGACAGGCGGGCAACCGTGCGGTCGTCGGCCGCCTCGATCACCTGTTTTTCCCAGCCGCGCACGTCGTACTCGTAGACCGTGTGGTGTTGCCGCGGGTCGGTGACCTGTTTTGTCAGGCCGGAGTCGGTGTACTGCCACGCCGTCGCATTGCCCGCCGCGTCGGTACTCCGCGTGAGTCGGCCCAGGCTGTCGTACGCCGTGGTCGTCGGGTAGCCCAGCGCGTCGAGTACCGTCGCGCGGTTGCCCCAGGCGTCGTAAGTGTAGGTAGTGCGGCCCACCTCGGTTTGCACCGCCCGCAGCCGCCGCGACCCGTCGTATTGGTAACTCACGGTGTGGTTGGCGGGGTCGGTCACTGACTTCAACAGCCCATCCAAGGTCGGATCGTCGAAGGGCGCGTCGCCGTAGTAGCGGTAGCGCGTCGCTTCGCCCAGGGCGTCGGTGGTCAGCGTGCGGTCACCATAGACGTTGTACTCGTACCGGGTCACCTGCCCCGGCAGCGGCCCTTGTTCCAGCGTCACCCGGTGCAACGTCGGGTCGTACTCGTAGGTCTGGATGCTATGGTCGGCGTACTCCACTTGCCTCAGGTCGTCGGAGCCGTGGCTATAGTCATACGTGTAGATCGTCGGTTGTTGCCGTGGGTCGAAGGCGACCCACACCCGGCCATGTTCGTCGCGCCGCCACCCGTCGGCGTTGCTCAACGGCCGCTCGACTAGCAGCGGTCGACCGCGCTTGTCCATCGTGTACGAGGTCGTGTGCGTCAGCGGAATGCCAAACGATAGCGACCCGAATTGGTAGGCCGTATTGACAACGGCGACGCCTTGCACGGATACCGGCTGCGCTTCCGACGGCAATCCCCGGACGTTGGCCGGTTGGATCGTCGTGATCGTCCCCAGGCCGCGGTCCACGGCCGTCAGGAAGCCGGTGATCGGGTCGTAACCGAAGCGGGCGACGAGCGGGTTCCAGGCGTCCTTCGTCAGGTGGTGGTTGGCGTCATAGGCGAACGACCGCCGCGCGACGGTCGTCGCGGGGTTGGGCGCGACGATTTCCTCATGGTCGATTTGATACAGGTCGCCCTGGCTGTCCAGGAGGAGTAGCACCGTCCGCACATGGGTGGCATCGCCGGGCTCCGTGATGACGACGGTCCCGGCGTTCGCGTCGTAGGTCAGCATGGTGTGACCGCCGTCTTCGGTGTCAACGGCGTCGAGGCGGTTGGAGGCGTCGTAGTGATAAGCCGGCCCGAAGCCGTGCGCGTCCGTCACGCTGGTCAGCAGACCGTTGCTGTCAAACTGCGATCGATCCTGGTACTTATCGACGTAGGTGAACCCCCCCGTGGCCGCGTTCCGGGTCAGCGTGCCGAAGTCCTCGATGTTGACGTAGGTCCCGCTCGCGGCGTTGTAGGTGAACACGCGACTGTCGCCCGCGCCCGTCACCCACAGCACGTCGTCGTTGGCCACCGCCGTGGTTACGAGGTGGTCGATGCCGGCCAGCCCCCAGCCGGGGCCGAACGGGGTGGCGTCCGCCGAATCGTTGACCACCACGGCGGCGTGGCCGGACGTACTCGCCGTCACCGGGGCGGCGGTCGCGAAGGATAGCTGGACGGTAGCGCTCCAGGCGTAGATGCCGGAGGTCGCTACGCGGTTGGCTTCCTGCACCGCCAGCAGGTAGCCGCCGTTTGGCACCGCGTTCCCGGGCGGCATGAAGAAGGTCGTGGTTTCCGGCGTGGCGCCGTTCCACGTCAAGGTCACGACGATGCCGGTCGGCGTTTGCGGGAAGGCTCCGTCGAGGTGCAACTCGATCACCGGCCGCACATCGACAGTGTTCGAGTTGTAGACGAGTGCCGTGCCGCCGCCCGCGGCCCCGGCGCTCCGGTCGAAGTTCAGGGCCTCGCTGAGGCGTAGGCCGCCCGTGTTCAGCGCCACCGACGCCTCGCCGATCGCAAGGAGTTGCGCGCGGTCGGGGTCGTTCGTCCGCAGGCCGCCCGTCAGCGCCAGCGTGCCGAGGACGTAGGCGTGGCCGTCGCCACCGTGGGTCGTCGTGCCCTGCGCAACGACGGTGTGGACCGCGAACGTGCCGGCCTGGGCGTAGGTGTGGCCGCCGACCACCTCGTAGGTGTCCGGCACTCCCGCCTTGGCTTGCACGCGGGCGTTGGGATCGGGTTGGCCGCCATCGCCCCAATCGACGGTGGCCGTGTAGTCGGCCGCCGTGCCGTAAGCCTGCGTAAACTCCGCCACCACGATGTCGCCGGTCGGCACATTGACCGCCGCCTCGAAGTCTTTGGAAGTCATGGCGAAGGCGCGGGGGTCGATCTGCGCCGTCGCTGTCGCGGTGACCGTCTTGCCGCCGGCGTCCGTGACGGTCCACGCGACCTGGTACGTGCCCGGATTGGCGTAAATGTGGGTGCCCAACACGGCGAAGGAACCCGTCCCGTCCCCCACGACCTGGCCGGTAGTGGTGTCCGGGGTGGACTGGTCGCCCCAGCTGATGCTGACGGTGAAGTCGCCGTCACTGGCAGCGGCGTTGGCGTCCGTGAAGGTGCCGAGGTCCACGACGTCCAGGACCGCGTGCTCCTCCCCCGTTAGGGTGGGCGACGGCGACACTGCGGTCAGAACGGCATCGCTCACCGTCGCCGCGGCGACGTGGGTGTCGGTGTCGGCGGGGCCGCCCGCGGCGTCCTTGACCGTTACGGCAACGTCGAAGGAGCCTTCTTCGGCGTAGGTGTGGGAACCCTCGACGCGGAAGGTGCCGGTGCCGGTGGACACGGCCGTGGCTTCCGAGGTTTCGCCGTCGCCCCAAGCGACCGTCACCGTGAAATCGCCCGCGACGGCATTCGGGTTGGCGTCCGTAAAGGTCGCCACCGTGTTGTCGTACGCGGCACCCTCGACGGCCTGGAAGGGCACGACCGTCACAACGATGGCCGGGTCCGTTACCGCAACCGTGCCCTCGGCGGGGGCGATGGCGAGTACGGTGCCGGTGACAACATCTTTCTTGGTAAGGGTAATTTGGACCGTCACCGCCGGATCGACCGCGGCGTAGGTGTGGGTGCCGACGACTTCGTATGTTCCGGGCGTGCCGGCCTTGGGCCGCACGGTCGCCGCGGCGTCGATCGGTTCGCCGTCGCCCCAGTCCACGGTGGCGGAGTACGCACTTTGGGAAGCCGCGGGATTCGCGTCGGTGAACGTCGCCACCACCCCCGTGAAGGCAACGCCGGCCAGCGGCGCGAATGGGACGAACGTGGCCACGACCTCGGGCGCAGTCAAGGTCGCGGTGGCATTTACGGTAAAGCTCACGCCGCCCTGATCCGTGACGTGGACGCGGAACGGGAAGCTGCCTTGAAGGGCGTACACGTTGGACCCGGCCACGCTGAAATTGCCGGACCCGTCCTCGAACACCGCCCCGTCCGACGTTTGGCCGTCGCCCCAGACGATTTGGGCGGTAAACTCGTCCGGGGAGGCGTTGGGGTTGGCGTCGGTAAATTCGGCCACCACGTATTCCGAAGAAATGCCGACGGTGCCCGAGGCGGCGACGGCGGTAGCGGTCAGCGGGGCGTCGGCGACGGCCACCTCACGCTGGACGACCGTGGGTGCCGCGCCGGCGGAGGTGAGAGTGACGCTCAGGTCGTAGAAGCCGTCCTCCGCGTAGGTGTGCGCGGCCCGGACGAAGCCGTCCGGAGACGGCATCATCGGCGTGGTCGCAGTCTGGTCACCCCAGTCGATGACGGCCGCTGTCCCCGCGGGCGGCGTGCCGACGGCCACCACGGCCGCGTACGACGCCCCTTCGACGGCCACCATGCGAGCCACGTCGGCCCGGCCGGACGCCTTGATGCTGGCACCGCCCAGGTCGGTGACGGTAACGGTGATGGCGTAGCGCATCTCGCCGGTGTAGGTGTGCGTGCCGACCACATTGAAGCCGCCGTTGTTGTTCGGCGTTACCGAGACGTTTGCGGACGAACCGCCGTCGCCCCAATCGACCTGGGTGGTGAAGTCGATAACGTCGGAGCCGCCGGCGTCGGTGAAGGTGGCGATGACGCCGGTGAAGACGTGGTCGGTGGCCAACGTGAGCAAGGCCCCGGACGCCGTCAGGGGGGCGTCGCCGACGTACACCGTGACGGGCATTAACATCCCGACCTGGACCGAATTCCACAGGGAAATCCGAATCTGATACGAGCCTTCTTCCGCGTAGGTATGAGTGCCGACGACCGGGTACTGGCCTGCGGGTTTGGCCGACACCGGGACCGTCTGGAGCGGCGTGTTGTCGCCCCAATCGATCCGCGCGGTCGTCGGGCCATTCCCGGACGTGGTGAAGACGCCGAGGACGCCGGTGAACGAGGTGCCTTCCGTTGCCGCAAACGTTGTGACGTTCGCGGTACCGATAATCGCCAAAAACCGGCCACCCGCGAGGTCCGTCACGCCGACGGACGTGCGGAAAGAGCCGAGGCGCGCGTAGGTGTGGGTGCCGGAGACGTCAAACCCGAGCGCGTCGTTGGGCAGCACCGTACCGTCGGTGGGGTCCGTGCCGTCGCCCCAATCGATGGTCGCCCTAAAGCCTCCCGCGTCCGCCAGCGAGTTGTGGTCGGTGAACGAACCGAGAACACCGTCGAAGGCGACGCCCGCGGTCGGCGCGATTGTTCGACCCACCGGGGGGTAGAGCGGGGCGTCCTGCACCGTCGCGGCATTCCGATCCGTTACGGCCAGACCGTCGGCGTCGACGACTGACACGCCAAAGACGTAGGTGCCGGCCAGGGCATAGGTGTGGCTGGCCACGACCAGGAAGCCGCCGGACCCCTGGGCCACCAGATTGCCGATCGATGTTTCGCCGTCGTCCCATTGCACCTCAACGCCGTAGCTGTTCGCCGGAGCGGAGGCACCGGCATCAAGGAAGGTGGCGACGGTGCCGTTGAACGCCAACCCTTCGGTCGCCTGGACCGCAGCCGCCGTCAAAGTCAGCGCGCCCCGGCTCACGACGGCGGAGGACGTTGCGCGTGCCGACGAGCCGCCCGGATCGGTCACCGTCACGCTAATTGGATAGTTGTCGGGTGCGTGGTAGGTGTGCGAACCCGAGACGTTGAACTGCCCCGGACCGGTCGATGCCAGTGTTCCGCCGGTGACGGCCGTGCCGTCGCCCCAGTCAATGGTCACGGCGTAAGACCCGTCCGGCGGGGTCAGGTTCTCGTCGGAAAACGAGGCCACCACGCCGGTAAACGCGGCACCCGCCGCGAGGACGAGCAACGTGCCGCCGGCGTCGAGCGCGGCGTCCGCCACCGCCATCGTCGGGCTGAGCGCGCCGACGCCGGGTGCCGTCACCGTCAACGGGTATAGCCCGGCCGCGCGGTAGGTGTATCTGCCGGCGACCGTAAAGCCCCCGTGCCTGCCGGGTGCGACCACGCCGGGAGTAACCTGGCCGTTCGCCCAGCGGACGGTGACGGGGCCGGTGAGGCCGGCGGGGTCGGACGCGAAGGTGGCGACCACGCCGTTAAAGGGTTGCCCCTCGGTCGCCGTCAGGGTGCCCACGTTCGCAGCGGTTTGCCCGACGGCCTGGGTACTGCCCGCGGCGGCGGTCAGCGTCACGGTGTAAGTCCCGGGTGTGGCGAAGGTGTGGGTTCCCCCTACCGAGAAGGTGCCCGCGCCTTCCCAATCCAACCGGGCGTATTCCTCCGGGGACGCGTCGCCCCAGTTTACCCGCACCGTATCGCGGGAGGGGCTTGCGGCCGGGTCGCCGTCGAAGAGGGTGCCGAGCGTACCCCGGTACTCGACCCCGGCGGCCGTAACAAAGGCCGTGCCGAGGACCGCCAGAGGAGCGGCGGCCACCGTGAAGGCGGCCTGGTCGGTGCCTACCATTTTGCCGCGGTCGTCGATGCGCAGCGTCAGGTTCATCGAACCGGCGGCGGCGTAAGTGTGACCGCTCGCCACCACGAAGCTGCCGTCCGGCCGGGCGCGGACGCGTTCTTCGGAGGACAGGCCGTCGCCCCAGAAAACCGTCGCGCGGAAATCGTCCGCCGTCGCGCCCGGGTTGGCGTCCCGGAACGTGCCCACGTCGCCCGTAAAGGGCCGGCCCACGACGGCCGAAAGAGAGTGCGTGGCGGAAACCGTCAGGGCCGCGTCGTGGACGGCTACCGTTGGCGTCAGCGTGGTCACGACGGTGCCACCCGCGTCCGTGACCGTGACGGTCAGGAGGAACACCCCTTCTTCGGCAAAGGTGTGCCCGCCGGTAATGGTAAACGCGCCGGCGGTGGTCCCGTCGGGCTGGGGAGTGACGGTTGAGGTGCTCCCGTCACCCCAAAGGATTTCGGCCTGGAACGGACCGACGGCCGCCGACGTGAAGGAGCCGAGGAGGCCCGTGAAAGCCTGGCCTTCCACGGCTCCCAGGTCCGCGACCTGGAACGTGCTGTCGGCCGCGGCCGCCGAAGGCGTGGCGCCGCCCGTGGTGTCGGCGACCGTGACGTGCGCGACGAAGAGGCCCGGGTTCGCGTACGTGTGGCCGGCGATTACCTCGAAAGTGCCCGGCGAACCTGTCACCGCCCGCACCGACGCGGTGCCGGGAGCGGAGCCGTCGCCCCAGGTGATGCCTGCCGCGTAGTTGCCGACCGCCTTGGCTGGGTCGCCATCGACGAACGTCGCCACGACGCCGCTATAAGCATCGCCGCGCGTCAACCCGCGCGTCTCGGCATACGCGGTTAATGGAGCGTCGGACACGATCGCCCCGACCGTAAAGGATGTTACCGTCTGGTCCGGGTTGGTGACCGTCACGTTCAATGTTTGCAGGCCCGGATTCGCAAAGGTGTTCTGGCCGAGGACGTCGAAACCTGCGACGGGGTCGGGAACGACGGTGCCCGAGGACTGGTGACCCTGACCCCAGTCGATGACCGCCGCAAACGCGCCGGGCACGGCCCCCGCCCCCGCCGAACTGAAGCGCACCACCTGGCCGTCAAACGGCTGCCCTTCGACGGCCGAAACGGAAGCGACGTAACCCGCCGCGTCTGCCGAGGCGGTTTGTCCGCCATCAACGTCCGTCACCGTGACGTGGGCGGCGACCGGCCCTTCCACGGCGAAGGCGATACGGGTGCCGACGTTATAGCCCCCCTGGCCGTCGGGCGTGACGACGCCGGCTGTGACGCGACCGCCGCCCCAATCGACCCGGGCGGTGAAATCGTCGGTGGTGGCGTTGGGGTCGGCGTCGTGGAACGAAGCGACCGTCACGACATCGGTGGGCGCGCCCACGAAGGCGTTGAAGGCGAACCCCGTGGCGCTGAGGGCGGCGTCGGCCACGACGGCCGAGGAGGTGGCCGTAACCGTCGTGGCACCGGGAGTGTTCGCGTCGCCGTCTTCCAGGACGGTGATGGAGATCGGGAACGTTCCTTGCTCCGCGTACGCGTGTTCCGCGATGATGAGGAACGCATTGCCGGGTTGCGCGACGACAACGCCGCGGGAGGTGGCCCCGTCGCCCCAGGTGATGGTGGCTCGGTAGCTGCCGGCGTCCTCCGCCCCGCCCTGGTCGATAAAGGTCGCAGCGGTGCCGGTGAACAGTGCCCCTTCGGTGGTTGCGAGCGGCAGCGGGTTCGGGCTTAAACTCAGCGGCGCGTCGCCGACGGTGACGGGGCCGGGAAGGGTGACCGTGGCGGTACCGGGGAACTTGTCCGAGACGGTGACGGTGACGGCACGGCCGGTTTCCTCGGCGTAGATGTGGCCGGCCGGCAGCGTACTGACCGTGAAACCGACGGCGGCGGCCGTGACGACGCCGTCGCTGCTCGTGCCGTCGCCCCAGTCGATCGTGGCGGTGAAGTCGCCCGACCGGTTGCCCGCGTAGGTGCTTCTGAACGTCGCCACTTGGCCCGCGTACGCCTGCCCCTCCGTCGGACTGAACGGCAGGAAGGTGCCCGTCAGGACATCGCCTTCTAGCACTGTTGCGGTGCCGTTGATCGTGACGGTGGCCGAACCGGGGGGGTTGTCCTGGACCGTCACGGTGACGGGGTACGCCCCCTCCTCGGCGTACAGGTGGCCGGTGGCCGCGGACACCGCGAAGGGGTTGCTGCCGCCGCCGGCGACGACGCCGGCAGTGATCGTGCCGTCGCCCCAGTTAATCGTCGCGGTGAAGTCGGCCGGACTGTTGGCCGGGTAGGCGCTGGTAAAAGTCGCCACCTGCCCCGTGTACGCCTGCCCCTCCGTGGGGCTGAAGGAGGCTGCCCCCGGCGTCAGCACGTCGCCTTCGGCGGCCGTGACGGTGCCGTTGATCGTGACGGTGGCGGTGCCCGGGGCTTTGTCCTTAACCGTCACGCTGAACGGGTACGTCCCCTCGCCAGCGTAGGTGTGACCGGCGGAGTCCGTGTAGACGGTAAAGGAGCCGTTGCCGCCGACCACGACGCCGTCGGTTTGGGTGCCGTCGCCCCAGTTGATCTTGGCCGCGAAGTCGCCGACCGTGTTGCCCGCGTACGTGCTCGTGAACGTCGCCACTTGCCCGGTGACCGCCACCCCCTCCGTGGGCGCTAAAGGATCGACGGCCCCGGTCAGGGTGTCGTTTTCGGCGACCGTGAAGCTGATCGAGGGGTCGATCCGCGCGGTCCCCGGCCACCGGTCGGTGACGGTCACCACGAGCGTGTAGAGCGCTTCGTCCGGGTAGGTGTGTCCGGTCGCGTCCGTGTAGACGGTGAAGGAACCATTGCCGCCGACCACAACGCCGTCGCTCAGCGGCGTGCTGTCGCCCCAGTTGATCTTGGCCGCGAAGTCGCC
Source organism: Gemmatales bacterium (assembly GCA_038231495.1). Lineage (GTDB taxonomy): Bacteria > Planctomycetota > Planctomycetia > Gemmatales > Gemmataceae > JBBRLG01. Next base: position 11,393 of record JBBRLG010000118.1, read on the forward strand.
GACCGTGTTGCCCGCGTACGTACTCGTGAACGTCGCCACCTGCCCGGTGACCGCCGCCCCCTCCTTCGGGGCGATATTCGGGTTGATGGCACCCGAAAGGCTGTCTGCTTCACCCACGGTAAACCAGAAAGAACTCATCGCGTTGTTGGCGGTCGATCCGTCCTCGGAAACTTGCACATCGACGCGACTGAGCAATTCGTCGTTGTAGACGTGGCCGTTCGTGTCCGTGGAGACAGTGAAGGATCCGGGACCCCCACTGACCACGCCGTTCGTTAGTGTTCCGTCGCCCCAGTTGATCGTGGCCGTGAAGTCGTCCGCCGCTTCCACGCCGACCGCGTCCGTAAACGTCGCCACCGTGCCGGTGAAACGCTGGCCTTCATTCACGCTAATCGGCGTGCTTGTAACGCTCAGCTTGGCTCCGAACACGGTCAGCGTGCCGCTTGCGGTCTTGCGCAAGCCGTCATCGTCACTGATGGCAACGGAAACCGTGTACTGGCCTTCCGCGGCGTACCGGTGGCCGGTGGCGTCTGTGCCGACGGTGAAGGAGCCGTTGCTGCCGTCGACGACCCCGGTGCTTGAACTGCCGTCACCCCAATTAATTGTGACGGTAAAAGTGTCTTTGCTTTCGGTACTCGCTTCGGTGAACGTCGCCACGTTGCCGTGAAACCATATCCCCGCGGTCGCGCTAAACGGTACGACATTGGCCAAAAGGGTGGCTTCCGTCACCACGGCCGTGCCGTGGGCTACAGTACTTTGGCCGCCGTCGTCGGCGATAGTCACCGAGATGGGGTAAGGGTTATAGGGAGGTCTCTCTTCCGCGTAAACATGTTGCCCAGTAACCAAGAACGGTTGGCTGGTTTGTGCGACGACGGTGCCGGTGGAGGAAGAGCCGTCGCCCCAGTCGATCGTGGCCGCGTAGTTGCCGGCGGGTTCAGCGCCGCCGGCGTCGGTAAAGGTCGCGACCGTGCCGTTGAAACCCTGCGTTTCGGTGGCGCCAATGTTCATGCCGGTACTGCCGAGGGTCGCGTCTAACACGGTGGCGGTCGGGGTGCCCACATAGGGGGAGCCGTAGGCATTGGGCAATGTTACCGTGATGTGGTAGACCAACTCTTCCGCGTAAGTGTGACTCCCGGTCACGTCGGAGCCGCCGTGGCCGTCCGAGGTGAGCGACCCACCACTGTGTTGCCCGTCACCCCAATTGATAATATCGGTGCCGGACGAGTTATAGCCGTACCCGGGGAAGTGAATCAGCTTGGCGGTGAACGCTAAACCTTCAACCGCATTAACGGGGTAGCCGTTGTCCGTCCCGTTGCCCGTACCGCCGCCACCGTCGGGGGGCGGGGGCGGTATAAAGGGCGTTGCTCCGGCGTTGGACGGCGGCGAACTATTGGGGGGCGACGCCGCCGGACTGGGCGAAGAGGAAGCGGTTGGTTGGCTGGCGGCGGCCGGGCGGGCACCGGCCAGGGCGGCTGGGGTCGAGCCGCCGGTCGAAGCCTACGAGGCAGGGAGAAGCCCGGCGGACGCCCGCAGGTTATCCGCTTCCGATGCCGCCGCCGAAAGAGGCGCGGCCGGGGGACTGGCGGTCTGGAAATTGCTGTTGGCGGGGGTGATCGCATTCCCCGCACTTCCGCCGCCGCTTGCTCCCGACGATCCCCCTCCTGATGTTGCGGCACCCCCGCCGCTAGCCGAACGGTCCGGCCGAACGGCAAGGCCGAGGGTGTCCCAGGCCGCGGCACCCGCGCTCAGCACGTCGTCTCCCAAAGAGTTGTGCAACACCTGGTCCACCGTCGCCAACGGACGCAAGGATTCGTTCGGGGCCGTTGATTGTTCCGCCGACAACGGGGTCTCGCCGGCAACTCCCACCAACCCTGCTGAGGCGTCGATTGCTGGCTTAGAGCCTATCCGGTTAACTGTGTGCTGGCTGTCAAATTGGCAGGAAACTGGACGTTTTTCCACCGGTATAGGGTTAACCGGATAGGCTCTTAAGAAAAGCGAAATCGAGCCCTGCTTGGCGCATTGCGACGTTTGGCGCGGCCGGGGCGGCGGCGAAGGTGGTGTCCGCCCACGCGGTTGATGCGGCTACGATTTGTGGGGTGCCGTTGCCGCCGGGCCAGCCGTTTAACAACACGCGGACGGAGGTCGTGGTATTCAGGCTCAGCGCCGCCAACCCGGCACCGAGCACGGGAAGTTGGCCGGTGGCGAAGGGGTCGTTCGGGAGGTTGCGCTCCTCCAACACTCGGACTTCAAGCCCGCCGTGTGAGTTGCGGGGAGAAGAATTCCAGCGCTTGCCCCAGGCCTTCTCCCAGGCAAGCCAAAGGCTCGGCAACAGGGGGAACGCGACTCATCCAGGTGAAACGGAGCAAATGGCGGAGGGCAGGCGCGACGTGCTTGCCGGTACGGGACGAGATTTTCATCCGACGGCCCCTGATGGTTGGAACAAGCGAGGTTACTCAGCTTCCACCACTCGGGAAGGACGTGCAGCCGTTCCTGGCTGAACTGGGACGCGTCGTTCGGGTGAGGAGTATGGGCAACAACAATTCAAATGACTCTATGGGCGGCAAAATGGGATTGCAAACAAATAATTAAAAAATGATTAAATCAAGCGGATGGCGCGCGGGGTCCCGTTAGGATTCGCGCGAAAATAATTGGTAACCGTTCACCCCCCGCAAACTGGCGCAGCTGTAGCTGCCGCGTTTTCCTAAACTGTCGGCATGGATATGCCGGCGTGTGAAGGCTGTCGCGAGCGTGATGCTCGTATTGCCAAGCTGGAGGCGGAAGTCGCCAAGCTGGGGCACCTGGTGCGCGAACTGCAAGCGCGCCTGGGCCAGAATGCCTCCAACTCGTCGATCCCACCTTCGGCCAATCCACCGCAAGCGCCACCGCCCGTCCAGAAGCAAGCGACCGGCCGCAAACCCGGCGGCCAACCGGGGCACACCGCTCACGTGCGCGTCCGCCTGCCGCCCGAACGCCTCACGGAACCGATTGTCCACTACGTGCCGACGGTTTGCACCGCCTGTGCGCACGACTTGCCGCCGGTGCCGGGCCCCGACGACCCCGAACCCCGCTGGCAGCAGGTCGTCGAATTGCTGGAG
>JBBRLG010000119.1:0-14462 GCA_038231495.1 Gemmatales bacterium
GCAGGGATGTCGGCGGGCAGCAGAGAGAAGGCCCGAGGCTTGCGACCACGCATGGGAATAACCTCCGTTGTCCGGCGAGGATTACTCCCATGATAACGTCCTCCTCAATTCCTTGCAGAACTTACGCAGGGAGACACTAGTACCTGGATTCCGTGCGGTTGTCCGTTCGTCGTAGGGAATGCTTTGCAATCGGGTCCGATTCGGTTTATCCTGAGGTAACCGTTCACTCCCCCCTTACGAAGGGGGGGTAGGGGGGGTGGAGAGAGCGCCATGACCAAGTTCTTCTAATCGTTCTTAACCCCCCCTGCCCCCCCTTCGTAAGGGGGGGAGAAGTTGCCGGTGAACGGTTACATCCTGACTTCGCCCACGTTCTTCATTTCACAGGAGGAATCACGATGCGCTGGTTGGCTGCGTTGGCCCTGATGTTGCTGGTCGGGTTGCCGGCACTCTGGGCCTGGGACGACGGGAAAGACGAACCCAAGGAGCCGGCGAAATCGAAAGTCGCCGAGGAAGTGGACGCGCTCATCATGGCCCATCAAAAGGCCATGAGTGACTTCTACCAAAAAAGACAAGAGAAGCTGAAAGATGCCAAAACGCCCGAAGAGCGCACCGTCATCTTCGGAGAGGCGCTTCCCAAGTCCGACGTTACGAGGGACAAGCTTTTGGACTTGGTAGAGAAGAATCCAAAAGAGCAGGAGGCGGCCGTTACGGCTTTGCGGTGGCTGGTGACCAACGAAGCCCGCGACGACGAGAGCCAAAAAGGCTCGGCGAAAGCCTGGGACCTGCTGATCAAAGACTACGCGGCCAATCCCAAAATCGCCGCCCTGTTGGGCGATTTTAGCTACCGCGACTCGCCCAAAGTGGAAGAGTTGTTCCGCGCCGTCTTGGAAAAGAATCCTGCCCGCGAAGCAAAGGGTCAGGCTAGCTTTTATCTCGGCGGCCATTTGAACCGGGTTGCCTCCATGAGCAGAAGCCTCAAAGAGCGGCCCGAAGAAGCCAAATCGCTGGAAGGCTATCTTGGCAAGGAAGGCGTCACGAGGCTGAAGGACGCGGACCCCGACAAACTGGCCAAGGAAGCGGAGACGCTCTTTGAATTGGCCGAAGCCAAGTACGGCGACGTCGTGTTGTCTACCAACGCGCGGACCATGAAGAAAACCACCATCGCCGATCGCGTGGTGAGTGAACTGTTTGAAATTCGCCACCTCGCCATTGGCAAGGAAGTGCCGGATATCGTGGCCGAAGACCTCGACGGCAAATCCTTCAAGCTGAGCGATTATCGCGGCAAGGTGGTTGTCCTCGACTTCTGGGGGCATTGGTGAGGCCCTTGCCGGGCGATGTACCCCCACGAGCGGTCGCTCGTGAAAAGGCTCGAAGAAAAGCGCTTCGCTCTTATTGGCATCAACAGCGATGTCGATAAGGACGAACTGAAAAAGGCGATGGAAAAGGAACACATTACCTGGCGCTCGTTTTGGAACGGTCCGGAAGGCACGGGCGGGCCGATCTCCACGAAATGGAACGTCCGCGGTTGGCCGACCATCTACGTTGTCGATGCCAAGGGTGTTATCCGGTTCAAAAACGTTCGTGGCGAAGCCATGGACAAGGCCGTCGATCAACTCCTCAAGGAAACGGAGAAAGACGGCAAGTAAAAGGCAGTGGGGATGTCGGGTGGGTCTGCCGAGCGTCGGGGCGTACGCCCCGACGCTCGATCGTTTACATTCGCGCAGCGCCTTGGACCCACCGGCGCGGCACCGCTGACCCTATCCCGGCACGCCAGTTGCAGCCTATCCCCATGCCCTTGAACCATCCTGCTGCCGCCCGCGGCAGGCGTCTTTTCAGCAAACAGGAGGCAGACGCATGAAGCCCTTTTCGACCCTGACCCTCGCCGTTCTGACACTCTCTTTGTCGGCGGCCTCTGTGCAAGCCGCCGACAAGGACAAGGACGATGTGCCGTTCCAATCCGCCACCGGCGTCATCAGCGAAGTGCGGCCGCAGGACAAGCAGATCGTGCTGAAGCTGCGAAAAGGCGAATCAATCACGCTGACCGCGGACGACCATTCGCGCATCGACTTCCCGAAGGCCGACGGCAAGCTGGCCCAGCTCAAGGACGGCAAGCGCGTCCGCGTGACCTACTACGCCAAGGACGGGACCAACCGGCTGCTGTCCCTGTCCGAACCGCGCGTTACTCTTGAGAAGATCAAGCAGGGCATCGACGTGGCCACGGCGTTTGCCAAGCAGGCGTCGTTCAAGGACCGCGACGAGTACAAGAAAAATCTGCACACGGTCCTTCAGGACGTGGACGAACACATCGACGCGCTGGAGGCCCAGGCCGAGAAAGCCGACGGCGAGGCTCGCAAGGCGCTCGACAAGGACGTGCAGGAACTGCGCCGTCAGCGCGAGACGCTGCGCAAGCGCCTGGCCGACGTGGACGCGGCCAACGCGGACAACTGGAACGAAGTTCGCGACAACGTCAACGGCGTAATCGGCGACGTGCAACGAATCATTAACCGGACGCGGGACAAATAAGGGATGAAAGAGGAGGGATGAAGGATGAAGCAAAGACACTGGCCTACTGTTTTGTCTTTGCTTCATCCTTCATCCCTCCTCCCTCCTCCCTCCTCCTTGTGGTGGTCGCCGGGGGGGGAATCGTCCGCCCCGCCGCGCGAGCCAATCGTTGTCCAACCGCGACGCCTTTGGATGACGACCGGGCCTGTCCGACCCTAGCCAAGCCAATCCACATTTGGCGAGGGTCGAACCGCTTGTGCGCAAACGCTATCCGCAAGGCAGCCGTAAACCCTTTATCACTAGGCTCTTACGAATCAGCACCGACGCCGGATCGACCCTGGCCAATGTTGACCCTCGCCACGAATTTAACATTGGCGAGGGTCGGCCTTTCCGGGTGTCGTTCGCGTGCGCCAGCGGACGCTGGCGCACGCGCAAAAGCTGCCACCGTCGGTGAATGGCACTCCTCTCACCGCGTGGGCGAGGGCAGGAAGCGTTTCGCTCCCCGAAAGATTTGCCACACCCTTTGGACCCTGCCGGTCGAGCGGTTTGTGCCGACAAACGGCGTGGTTTGCACCGGTTGGCACGATTGGTTAGGCTTTGTAGAAAACCTGCAAAACACTAACACGAACAATTCCTTGCGAGAGCGTAAACAGGCTCCCCGATAGTGGTCCTCTACCGTAACGGGCTGGCCACGCGAAGGCGCCCGAGATTACAATGACGACCAGGAGAAACGTGCCATGCCGTTACGCGACCATTTTCGCCCGCCGCTGGACAATGCCCATTCGTGGGAGGGTTTCCACGGCGGTTGGCCGATGGTCATTGTGCAACACCTGCACAAGCGACTGCCTACCGGCTACGCCGCCGAGCCGCGCGTCCATCTGGGCCCCTCCTTCGAGATCGACGTGTCCGCCTACGAGGAAGACGAACCGGCTGCCTTGATGCCCGCAACCGGCACGGACGCAGGCGGCGTCGCGACCGCGGTCTGGGCGCCGCCGCGGCCGACCTTCGGTGTCGTGACCGACCTGCCGGACCAGGACGAGTACGAAGTCCGGGTCTACGACACGAAGCGATACCGCCGCCTGGTGGCTGCCGTCGAAATCATTAGCCCCGCCAATAAGGACCGGCCCGAACACCGCCGCGCGTGCGTGGCCAAGTGTGCGGCCCTGCTCCAGCAGCGAGTCTCGGTCGTCCTTGTCGATCTGGTCACGACGCGGCAATTCAACCTGTACGGCGACCTGCTCGAACTGCTCGGCCAGGCCGACCCCTCCCTGACGCCGGAGCCGCCTCCGCTGTATACCGCCGCCTGCCGCTGGACGCGCCGGGACGACGCCTGGCACTTCGAGGCCTGGGCGCACGCCCTCGCCCTGGGCCAACCGCTGCCGACGCTGCCGTTGTGGCTCGCCGACAACTTCGCCATACCCCTGGAGCTGGAAGCGAGCTACGAGGAGACCTGCCGCATCCTCCGCGTTGCCTGAGACGCCGTCCACGGCGACCCCTTCCGGCGGGTCATGAAACTGCTGACGCTGGCGGTCGAACGGATTACGCCGACAAACGGCGCGGATCGTCCCCGGCGTTGATGATTGTTTTGCTAATCAATCATCCCTTCCAAAGACGCTCACGCCGCCTCGTAGCCGCAAGCGGCCCGCTTGCAGGCTGAAGCCACGCAGAAGCCTGCAAGCGAGCCGCTTGCGGCTACGCCTCGAAGCGGGAGACGACGGCGGTGATGTTGTCGCGACCACCCTGGGCGTTGGCCTCGGCGATCAGGCGGTTGCAAGCGCTTTCCGGCTCGCGTTCCTCCGTCAGGATGGTGGCGATACGCTCGTCCGGCAGCATGCCGGTCAGGCCGTCGGAACACAGGAGCAGCACGTCGTCCGGTTCGAGCGTGAGCCGGTGCATCTCCACCAGGACGCCTTGCTCGTGGCCGCCGAGGACGTTCGTGACCATGCTGCGGTAGGGGTGGGTGGACGCCTCGCGCGGCGACAGCGTGCCGCGGCGGACCATTTCGGCCACCAGGGTGTGGTCGCGCGTCAGCTGCCGCAATTCTCCCCTCGAAAACAGGTAGGCGCGGCTGTCGCCGGCGTGGGCCACGAACAGCTTCCAATCCACCGCGAAGGCCAGGGTCAGCGTGGTGCCCATGCCCTCCAGCTCCGGGTGGGAGACCGCCTCCTCGAAGATGCGGGAGTCGGCCCGGAGGAGCGCGCCCTGGAACTCCTTCATTACGACGTGTTCGTCGGCCGGCTTCAGGTTGAAGAACCGGTTCAGAGTGTTCAGGAGGAAGGAGTCGATGGTCTTGATGGTGAGGGCGCTGGCCACCTCGCCGGCCCGGTGGCCGCCCATGCCGTCGGCCACCAGGAACAGGTGGCCGCGTGGGCTGCCGTAGCGGGACGCCGTGTTCGGTACGCTGGTCTGGTAGACGTGCAGGGTCCGCACGAGTTCCACCACGGCGAAATGGTCCTCGTTGGCGGGCCGGACGCGGCCCTTGTCAGTGAGGCCAAAGCTGCGCACCAGGAAAGGGCTGTACGTCGGCGGCCGCTCCAACGGCAACGGGATCGTGATGGCCGTGTCGGTCGTGGCTTCACTCATCGCATCCTCCAGACGGGGAATGGGCTACCTGGTTGGTGCAATTAGCGTGCCGTCGCGATCGCGTCTCTGGGCGATCCGGTTCCTCTTTGGTCCGTGGTCCGTGGTCCGTTGCAAAGAAGCGAGTAGTATTTAGCAACGGACAACGGACAACGGACAACGGACAACGGACCGTGTCGGGTTCGCCAAGTTTGGGTTGTTACACGTTTTCTCTTTGTCCTCGGTGCCAGTGCGCGGTTACAATGCGAGGCGTCGCCGCGAATCCAGACGGACAAGGGGGAAACCATGTCGCAGCGTTCCACGCGCCGCGGGTTCTTGCAAACGAGCGCCGCCGCAGCCACCGCCCTGAGCCTCGGCGGCCGGGTTCTGGCCGCCGACGAGAAAAAGGTCACCGCCAACGACAAGCTAAACATTGCCGTCATCGGCGTCGCCGGCCAGGGCGAATACAACTGGGGCCAACTCAAGGGCACCGGCGAGGCCAACATCGTCGCGCTGTGCGACGTGGACGAGAAGCGCACCGGCAAGGCGCGGGAGACTTTTCCGAAGGCAACGTTTTACACCGACTACCGCAAACTGCTCGACGGCGAAAAAGGTCTCGACGCGGTGCTGGTCGCGACGCCGGACCACAACCACGCGGTCATCGCACTCGCCGCGCTCAAGGCCAACCTCCACGTTTACTGCGAAAAGCCGCTGACGCATACCGTCGCCGAGGCCCGGCTAGTGGCCGAGACCGCGGCGAAGCACCAGCGCGTCACGCAAATGGGTACGCAAATTCATGCCGGCTCCAACTATCGCCGCGTCGTGGAAATCGTGCAGAGCGGCGCCATCGGCCCCGTGAAGGAGGTCCACGTCTGGTGCGGCAACTCGCGCACCGGCGGCGACCGGCCCAAGGACACGCCGCCGGTACCGGAGGGATTGCACTGGGACCTGTGGCTCGGCACCGCGCCGCAGCGGCCCTACCACCCCGCCTACGTACCGTTCAACTGGCGCGGCTGGTGGGACTTCGGCGGCGGCACCATTGCGGATATGGCCTGTCATCACATGGACGTTTCCTTCTGGGCGCTCAAGCTACGGCACCCGACGAAGGTGTCCGCCGAGGGACCGCCGCCGCACGCGGAGTCGGCCGCGAAATACCTGATCGTCACCTACGAATTCCCGGCGCGCGGCGACCTGCCGGCGGTGACGCTGAAGTGGTACGACGGCGGCAAACGGCCGCCGCACTTCGACGATCCCACGTTTCCGAAATGGGGCGACGGCACGCTGTTCGTCGGCGACAAGAGCATGCTGTTGGCCGGCTACGACCATCGCAAGCTGTTGCCGGAAAAGGATTTCGATGACTACAAGGAGCCGAAGCCGACGATCCCCGACTCGATCGGCCACCACAAGGAATGGATTCAGGCGTGCAAAAACCACACGGCGACGACGTGCAATTTCGACTACAGCGGCGCGTTGACGGAGGCGGTGTTGCTCGGCAACGTGGCCTACCGCGTCGGCAAGCCGTTGACGTGGGACGCGAAGAATCTCAAGACGAACGAGGCCGAGGCGGAGGCGTTTTTGCGGCACGAGGATCGCAAGGGGTGGTAAGAAAGATCGGGTGTCGGGTGTCGGAGAAGATCGGGTGTCGGGCGTCGGGTGTCGGGTGTCGGAAATACGGGGAAATAAAATAGCTGTTAGCTGTCAGCTATTAGCTGTCAGTCAATTCCGACACCCGACCCCCGACCCCCGACACCCGATCTTCGATTTTTGTTAGAAACATTCCCGACAGGCGTTTATTACACAGCGGCGACGATTGGCATTGATGCGATGGAGGATCCCGCGATGCTGCGCTTTTCCTTGCGACTGGGTTCCTGTGTGTTGCTGTGCGCCGCGACGCTGGCCGCCTTGCCGGCCCGCGAGGTTCCCGGCGCGGCGAAGGCGCATGCGAAACCCGCGGGCGATCCCGTTGCCCTCACCCTCCTCATCGACGAGTTAATCGTCAAGCAGTGGGAGTTGCAGAAAACCACTGCCGCGCCGCGGGCCGACGACGCCGAATTCATGCGCCGCGTCTACCTCGACCTGACCGGGCGTATACCGCGCTACGACCAGGCCCGCGATTTCCTCGACGACAAGGACGCCGACAAACGGCGCAAGCTCGTCAACCAACTCCTCGACAGTCCCAACTTCGTGACCCATTTCACGAACACCTGGCGGGCGCTGCTGCTGCCGCAGACCAACGACCCGCAGGCCCAGGCGCTGTCGCCGCAACTCGAAGTCTGGCTGCGCAAGCGCTTCAAGGCGAACACGCCGTACAACGAGATGGTGCGTGACATCCTCACGGCGGACCCGTACGGTCGACCGATGGCCGTCGCGCCGGGGGAACAGCCCACCGGCCAGGAGCCGTCGCCAACGGCGTTCTACCAGGCCAACGAGAACAAGCCCGAAAACCTGGCGGCGGCGACCTCGCGGCTGTTCCTCGGCGTCAAGGTCGAGTGCGCCCAGTGCCACGACCACCCGTTCGCCAAGTGGACGCGCACGCAATTCTGGGAATACGCCGCGTTCTTCTCCGGCTTGCAGGCGAACCAGCCGAACCCCAACGGCATGGCCCAGGGCTACGACCCCAAGCGCCGCCAGATCGAAATTCCCAACGCCAAGACCAAGACCGTCGTGACGGCCAAGTTCCTCGACGGCATCGACCCGAAATGGCAGGACGCAGACGTCACGCGCAAGGTGCTGGCCGACTGGGCGACCGCGCCGCAAAACCCGTATTTCGCGAAGGCGACCGCGAACCGCATCTGGGCGCACTTCTTCGGCATCGGCCTTGTCGAACCGGTGGACGAGTTCAGCGAGGAGAACCCGCCCAGTCATCCCGAACTGCTCGACGCGCTGGCGAAAGGGCTAATTGAGAACAATTTCGACATCAAATATCTGATGCGCGCGATTGCCGGCAGCCGGGCGTACCAGCTGACCAGCGAGACGACGCACGCCAGCCAGGACGACGTACGCCTGTTCGCGCGCATGCCGATCAAGGGCATGACGCCGGAACAGTTTTTCGACAGCCTGGCGGTGGCCACGCGCTACAAGGGCGAGTTCGCCGGGCAGCAGAACAACGCCTTTTCCAGCGCCCGCGCCGAGTTCCTTTCGCGGTTTGCAAACCCGGTAGACAAGAAGACGGAGCATCAAACGTCGATTCTGCAAGCGCTGGCGATCATGAACGGCAACTTCAGCGGCGAGGCGACCAACCCGGACAGCGACGCGGTCGCCTTTATGTTCGGCAAGCGCGTCTCGGACGAGTTCAGCATCCGCCTGATCCGCTGCAACATGCTCGGGGCAGTGCTCGACTTCCCGCTGACGGACACCCGGCAGAAGCTGGACACGCTCTACCTGGCGACCCTGTCGCGGCGCCTGCGCGACGACGAGACCGAGAAGATGGTGAAGTACGTCGAAGGCGGCGGCAAGACCCGCGACCCCCGCAAGGCGATGGCCGACGTGTATTGGGCGCTGCTGAATTGCAGCGAGTTTGTTTTGAATCACTAACGATCCGCAAAGTAGTTAATTCGTCCGACAATCCGCGGAGGACCATTCCCATGAGTACCCCGTCCTGGCGTTCGCAGTTGTCCCGGCGCGACTGGTTGAAACTGGCCTCCGCCGGCGCGATCGGCTCCTCGATGTCCGGCTGGCTGGAAACGCTGGCCGCCGACACCGCCAACAACCCACAGCGCAAACGTGCCTGCATCCTCCTTTGGATGAGCGGCGGCCCTAGCCAGACCGACACCTTCGACCTCAAGCCTGGACACGCCAACGGCGGCCCCTTCAAGGAAATCCAGACCACGGCCCCCGGCCTGCGCATCAGCGAGCATTTGCCGAAGATCGCCAAGCACGGCAACAAGATGGCCGTCATTCGCTCGATGAACACCAAGGAAGGCGAACACGGCCGTGCCACCGCGCTCCTTCGCACCGGTTACATGCCGACGGGATCGATCCAGTATCCGCCGATCGGCGCGCTGGTGGCCAAGGAACTCGGCTCGACCGACGCGCCGCTGCCCAACTACGTCAGCATCGCGCCGTACCGCACCTTTAGCCCCGCGGCCTACGGCTCCGGCTTCCTCGGACCGAGCTACGCCCCGCTCATCATTGGCGACATGGCCGACCCCGAACGACCGAACGGCCAGCAGCGCGACCCGAACGCCTACGAGCAGTCGCTCAAGGTCAAGGACATCGACCTGCAACCCGGCGTCACCGAGGCGCAGGCCGACGGCCGCATGGACCTGCTGCAAGAAATGCAGCGCGATTTCGTCAAGAAGCACCCCGGCGTCGCCTCGGCCAGCCACCAGTCGGCCTACGACCGGGCGGTGCGCCTCATGAAGACCACGGCTGGAAAGGCGTTCAACCTCGAAGAAGAAACGGAATCCCTGCGCGACGCTTACGGCCGCAACCTGTTCGGCCAGGGCTGCCTGCTGGCCCGGCGGCTGGTCGAGCGCGGCGTGCCGTTCGTCGAAGTGACGCTGGCCGGCTTGAACAACAACATGGGCGGCCTCGGCTGGGACACGCACGCCGACAACTTCAACTTGGTACGGCGGCTCAGCGGCGCGCTCGACGCCGGCTGGGGCACGCTCATGGAAGACCTCAAGGACCGCGGCCTGCTCGACTCGACCTTGATCGTGTGGATGGGCGAATTCGGGCGGACGCCGAAGATCACGCCGCAGAACGGCCGCGACCATTTCCCCACGGCCTGGAGCACGGTGCTGGCGGGCGGCGGCATCAAGGGCGGCCAGGCGGTCGGCAACACCGGCAAGAGCGGCGAAAACGTCGAGGAGCGGCCGGTGCCCGTGACCGACTTCCTGGCGACCGTGTGTACGGCGCTCGGCATCGACCCGTTGAAGTTTAACAACTCGAACGTGGGCCGGCCCATCCGCATCGTCGAAAAGGGGGCCGAGGCGATCAAGGAAATCGTCGAGTCTTAAAGTCTTGTATTGCCGCTTGCGGCTGAGCGCTCAGCCGCAAGCGGCAACCACGCGAGGGTCCGCCATGTCCCGACCCGTGTTCCTCTGCGTCCCGCTGTCGGCCCTCCTCGTCTTGATCGGCCTCTCGTGGAACCAGGCCGCCGAACCGCCGCCCAAACCCACCGACCCCGGCTCGGCAGACGACGTGGCGGACGTCATCCTGCTTCTCGACAACCGCCCGCTGCACGTCCGGCTGCACGTCAGCATCGACGGCCAGCCGTACGCCAAACACTGGGAAAGTCAGCTCAAACGCCTGTTCGACTTCCTCGACCGCGATGGCGACGGCGTCCTTGACAAGGAGGAAGCCAGGCTGGTGCCGGACGTGAACCGCGTGCAAAAGCTGTTCGCCGGTGACCTCAGTTTCGGCATCCAGAACACCGGCAACGGCAACCCGCCTGTGGTTTTCGGCCCTTTGCCGGTGCCGTTCGAGGAGTTGGACGTTAACGCGGACGGCAAGGTGTCGTTCGAGGAGTTTGCCCGCTACTTCCGCCACACCGAAGCCGGGCCGGTCGAGATGTTTGCCCGCAACAACGCCGGCCTGAGCGCCAACGCCCTCACCAACCTCCTCTTTGCCGTGCTAGACACCGACAAGGACGGCAAACTTTCCAAGGAAGAACTGCAAGCGGCGGAGAAGATGCTGCACCAATTCGACGCCAACGACGACGAGTTGGTCAGCGCGTCGGAATTGCTGGCGGACACGCCGAACCGCGGTCAGGCGAACATGGTTGGGCTGTTCCCCGGCAACCTCCTGCCCGGCAAAATCTTTTCGCAAGTGCCGTTGTTATTGGTGCCGCGCGAGGACGCCCCGCGCCAGGTGGCCTATCGCATGCCCGCCGCCAAGGAGTTGTTGGCTCAGTACGACAAGGACAAAAAGCAACAGGTTTCCGCCGCGCAAATCGGCTTCCCCAAGGAACTGTTCGAGCGGCTCGACACGGGCAACGCCGGCAGCCTCGGCGCAAAGGAGATGGCCCGCTGGCTCATCTTCCACCCGGACGTGGAGTTGGTCGTACGCCTCGGCCGCAGTCCCGGCGGCGACCGCGTTCAGGCACCGGCCGTGGCGGACGACAAGGCGAAAGAATCGTTCGCGCCCCGCAAGAGTTCCGAAAACGCCCTGGCCGTCGCGCTCGACACGATCCAGATGAGCGTCGTCCGCACCGAGTCGCAGTACCCGCAGAATCAGCCGGTGAAGGCGCAGTACCTGCAACAGTTCAAGGAACTGGACAAGACGCGCCGCGGCTACCTGCGCCTTGTGGATTTGCAGAAACTGGACAAGGACCCGAACGCGGTGACGATCCTCGCCCTGTTCGCGTTGGCCGACCGCGAAGGCAACGGCAAGCTGACCGAGAAGGCGTTGACCGACTTTCTGGACCTGATGCTCAGCCTGCACGGCTCCCAGGCCCGGCTCACGTTCGCGGACAACGGCCAAAGCCTGTTCGAGATTTTGGACACCAACCGCGACGGCCAGCTGAGCGTCCGCGAATTGCGCAACGGCTGGAAGCGGCTGGAGGAGTTCGACCGCGGCCAAAAGGGCGGCGTCCTGCGGGCCGAGATTCCGCGGCAATGGCAGTTGCTGGTGAGCCAGGGAGCGCCGTTCCAGAACCAGAACGCGGTGGCCGGGGCCAATTTCGGCGTGTCGGTGGTGCAGTCGGTGCCGACGCGCGGCCCGCTGTGGTTCCGCAAGATGGACGTGAACAACGACGGCGACGTGTCGGAGCGCGAGTTCCTCGGCTCGCGCGCGGACTTCCAAAAGATCGACGCGGACGGCGACGGCTTGATCGGTGTCGAGGAGGCCGAGAAGGCCGACGCTTGGTTTCGGGAGAAGATGAGGAAGTAAGATACATGCAAAGCCGCAAGCGGCAATACGGGTGGTATTGCCGCTTGCGGCTTTGCAATTTACTCCACCACCACCCGCACCCCGTCGTCCGGCGCCAACGTCAACCCCCGCCGCACCACCCTGGACCTCGCCCCCTCCGGCCGCACCAGGCGCACCCGGCTAAAGACCGTGCCGAGCACGACCTTCATTTCGTACAGCGCGAACGCCATCCCCAGACACACCCGGTTGCCGCCGCCGAAGGGGAACCACTCGTGCGCGGCGAATTTCCGTTCGAGGAACCGTTCCGGTCGAAACTTCTCCGGCTCCGGATACAGGTCCGTGCGGCGGTGGACGAGGTGGCTGCACGGGCAGAGCAGGATGCCCGGCGGGTACGCGCGCCCGCCCGCGACAAACGCCTGCTTGGTCTTGCGGACGACGAACGGGAAGATGGTGCGGACGCGCATACTCTCGCGGATCACGGCGTCGAGGTATACGAGGTCGTTCAATTGCTCGGCGCGCGGCGGCGCGCCGCCGGTCACGCGCCGCAGCTCATCGACGATGCACGTCGTCACGTCGCTCCGCGGCACGATTTGTTCCAGCGCCCAGGCCAGGGCGAGGGAGGTGGTTTCGTGGCCCGCGAAGAGCATGGTAACGACGGCGTCGCGGATTTCCTGGTCGGCCAGAGGCGTGTCGTCCTCGTGACTCGCGGCCAGTAAGTCGGCGAGCATGTTCTCGCCGCGCGCCGCGGCAGGTTCGCGCCGACGAGCGGCGACGAAGGCGTAGATAGCGTCGTCCAGTTCGCGCAGCTGCCGGAAGAAGGGCAGCCAGCGGACTTTCTTCAGAAGCCGCACCGGGATCACCGGGATCAGAAGCAGCGCGTGGCGCGAGCGGCCGGCCGCCAGCACGCGGTTGACCTTGCCTGCGAACTCCTCAAGCTCTGGCCCCGCTGACAAACCCAACACCGCCCGCAAGATCACGCGGACCGTTATCTGCCGCATCGATTCGAGTACGGTCACGGGTTGGCCGACCGGCCAGGCGCGCACGGCGTCCAGGGTGGCGGCTTGCATCGCGTCGAAGAACGACCGCATCCGCTCGCCGCGCAGGGGGGGCACCAGGATGCGCCGCTGCCGGGCGTGCGGCTCGTCGTCGAGGACGAGGACCGAGTTGTCACCGACCGACGTTGCGAGGAATTCGTTGCCCTCGCCGGCGTGCAGCACGTGCGGGTCGCCGCGGAACACGTCGCGCACCGCGACCGGGTCGGCGAGCATGACCAGCTTGCCGGAGCCGGCGAGGGAGATCGTGAACGGGTCGCCGTAGAGACGGCCGCACTCTTCCAGAAACGGCAACGGTGCGTTGGAATAGCGTAGCAGTTGCCAGACGGCCGGGCTGGTCGGTCCGGGCGGCAACGGCGAACGGGTTTGGGACACGGGAGACTCCAAAGGTACAGCCTTTTAGCATTGGTGCGAGAACGACAGAAGTGGAGCGGGTCGCATGACGACCTCCTTGATTGGCGGGGTCCGGTCGATGGACCGGACCATCGCAGCGTATCCGTCACGCTCGGGTGCTGCAAGGAGGAAACGCCGCGCCGGAATTCGGAGAAAAATGCGGCCAGGCTTGACAGGGATGGCGGGAAGGCGTCTATTCGAGGTTCGTGATTGGCTGGCCGGACACCGTGCCTGACAATTGACCTGTGGAGACGGGCCGCACATGGCAGCATTTCTGCTGTGGAATATCGATCGAAAACCACTGGATGGGCTGGTTCAGAATCTCATCGGCCAACTCCAGATTGATGTCGTCCTACTGGTCGAATACGCCTTCGGCGTGAGTCAGCTTCCTGGCCTTCTCCTGAAAGACGGACTGTTCAAGCGGCGATCCCCGAAGCGATTTGGGGTGTTCGCCCGCGCGAACCACGGACTCGTCCGGTTACGCTATCCGCTTGGCGAACGGGCGGCACTTTGGAAGTGGACGCCTCCGTCAGGGCAAGAAGGGCTGGTCGCACTCCTCCACGGTTTTGACCGACGGAACTGCGACGACGGTACGCGGCGGGTGTATTTCCGGCGGGTCGCCGATTCCGTTCGCCGCTCCGAAGTAACGCGGGGACACCGCCGAACGATCATTACCGGGGATTTCAATGCGCAACCGTTCGAGCCGGCCGTCACCGACGCGGACGGTTTACACGCAATCGGGCTACGCACTATTAGTACCCAGACAGCTCGCAAGGTCCGAGGAGCAGCGGCGACAACGGATTTCTTTTATAATCCCATGTGGCGATTGTACGGACACCAGCAGCACCCCGACGCAGGTGCCGCGACCCACTACTGGGTT
This sequence comes from Gemmatales bacterium, assembly GCA_038231495.1. GTDB lineage: Bacteria > Planctomycetota > Planctomycetia > Gemmatales > Gemmataceae > JBBRLG01. The sequence goes on from JBBRLG010000119.1 coordinate 14,200, forward strand.
GGGGCGAATGCTCACGAACTGGGCTGGCACATGCTGGATCAGGTCGTCCTGCGCCCGGAAGAGTTGGTCCACTTCCCGGAGGACCAACTCCGGATAGTGACCCAGGTGGGAGGCATTTCTTTGGTTCTTCCGGCAATTGCGTCCTTAGCCTTGAAAAAAGCGGACATGCAGGCCACTCTGGAGGTTAGGCTTCAAAACTAATCCCCAACGGAGACCCGCATGTCCACCAGCCTACTGTACCACGCCTTCGGCATTCGCGGCTA
>JBBRLG010000120.1:0-14431 GCA_038231495.1 Gemmatales bacterium
ACGATCATCAGCACCGTCGAGATCGAAGACGCGTTCACCTCGATGAACCTGAGCAACTTCGTCATCTCGTTCCTGGCTGATGACATCGTGCGCCTGCGCTACGTTTCGATCAACGGCCAGCTCCGCCGCATGCTGCTGGTGGTCAAGATGCGCGGCGGCGCGCACAGCATCGACATGAACGAATACCAGGTCACCGACAAGGGCATCGTCATCGGCGAACCGTTGCGCGGCTACTGCGGCCTCACCACCGGCATCCCCGGGCCACGGCACGCGGAGGCAGGGGATAGCCCAGAGCTCACGGACGAGTCGGCAACGAAACATTAGGAGTGCATCATGCGCGAGACATCCTCCTCAGCCACGGCCGGCCGCGCCGATCAGCGGCAACTGCGCGACATGAACGAGGCGCTGCTGGTGTCGTCGCTGCGCCAGCACGAGTTGACCGAACTGGCCCAGCAGGCCGAGGCCGCTTCGCGCGAAAGCGAAGCACGCTATCGCACCCTGTTCGACCTGGGTCCCGTCGCGGTCTATTCCTGTGAGGTCTCCGGTATGATCCGGGATTTCAACCGCGTTGCTGCTGAATTGTGGGGCCGCCAACCCAAGCCGGGGGATACCGACGAGCGCTTCTGCGGCTCGTTCAAATGGTACCGTCCCGACGGCACTTTCATGCCCCACGATCGATGTCCCATGGCCGAAGTGCTGTCCGGTAAGATCCCGGAGGCGCGCGACAGGGAAGTTCTCATCGAGCGTCCCGACGGCACGCGGGTCACTGTCATCGTCAATATTCGTCCGCTGAAGAACGAGCGCGAGGAAATCACCGGAGCGATCAATTGCTTTGTGGACATCACTGAGCGCAAGCGGGCGGAAGTGATGCTCGCGGCGTCCGAGGCCGAGTATCGGCGGCTCTTCGAGACGATTCAGGAGCAGGCGACGGCGCTGGCCGACTTGCACCGCCGCAAGGACGAGTTCCTGGCGATGCTCAGCCACGAACTCCGCAATCCGCTGGCCCCCATCGCCAGCGCCGTGCATCTGCTCCGCCTCCAGCCGAATGAAGGCCCGGTCCAACAGCAGGCGCGTACCATCATCGAGCGTCAGGTGGCGCAATTGACCCGCCTGGTCGATGACCTGATGGAAGTGTCTCGCATCACCACCGGCCGGGTTCAGCTGCGCCTCGAACGGGTCGCCGTGAACGGCATCGTGGAACTGGCGGTGGAGACGGCTCGACCGCTGATCGACCGACACCAACATGAACTCACGGTGTCGCTGTCGCCCGCACCGATCTGGCTGTACGCCGACGCCGCCCGACTGGAACAGGTGGTCGTGAACCTGCTCACCAACGCCGCCAAGTACACCGTGAAGGGGGGGCGCATCGCGGTGTCCGTCGAATTGGCGAGCCGGGAGCGTGAGCGACCGGAGGAGTGCGTGGTGCGGGTGCGGGATACCGGTGTCGGCATCGTTCCCGAACTGTTACCCCGCATCTTCGACCTGTTTACGCAGGCGGAACGGACGCTGGACCGCTCGCAAGGCGGGTTGGGCATCGGACTGGCCCTGGTGCAACGGCTCGTTGAATTGCATGGAGGGCGGGTGGAGGTACACAGTTCGTTGGGGCAGGGAAGTGAGTTCGTCGTGCGTCTACCGCTTTGGAAGGATGAAGGCAGAAGGAGGAAGGATGAAGCAAAGGCGTCCGCATCATCCTTCATCCCTCCTCCTTCATCCTTGAAGGTGCTGGTGGTGGACGACAACGTGGATGCGGCGGAGATTTTGGCGCTGTTGTTGAAAACGGAGGGGCATGACGTGCGGACGGCTTACACGGGTCCGACCGCCGTGGCGGCGGCCATTGACTACAACCCGAACGTCGTGTTGCTCGACATCGGGTTGCCGGGACTCGACGGCCATCAGGTGGCGAAGCGGATCCGTCAACAGCCTGCAAACAAGGAAACCGTGCTGGTCGCCCTGACCGGTTACGGACAGGAATCCGACCGTCAGCAGTCGCAGGCAGCGGGGTTCGATCACCACCTGGTCAAGCCCGCCGACTTCGGCAAGGTGCTAGAAATCTTGGCGACCTTAAAGGCGACGTGAGGCCGCTCGTTTGTCCGTTGTCCGTTGTCCGTTGCAAAAACAGCCGGACCATCACTGACAACGGAAAACAGAGAAACGACCCGGCAGTCAGGCCATTCTTCGTTCTTTCGCCTGCGCTTCCGCCGTGGGTAGCTTGAGGTTCCAGGCGAGGCCCAGCAGCGCCATCGTGCGGATGACCCAATAGCTCACGTCGATTTGCCACCAGCGCAGGCCGTGCCGGGCCGAAGTTGGAAAGGCGTGGTGGGTGTTGTGCCAGCCCTCGCCCATGCCCAGGATGCCGAACAGCAGGTTGTTGCGGCTGTCGTCGTCACTCTTATAAGTCCGGAAACCCCACAGGTGACAGGCCGAATTGATGCTCCACGTCACCTGATGGACGAGGAAGATGCGGACCAAGCCGCCCCAGATCAAGCCGGTCCAGACGCCTCCCCAGCTGAGCGTGATGACGCCGCCCAGGACTGCCGGAACCACGAGCCCGAGGGTCACCCACAGGGGCATAAGGGCGTTCGCCACGCGCAGGGCACGGCTATGTTTGAGATCGGCGACGTAGCGTTCGAGGTCCGGCGGATTTGCCTCAAAGAACCAGCCGATGTGGGCGTGCCAAAAGCCGCGCAACGCGCCCAGAACGCCGTGGCCCTCGTGGTGGGGCGAATGTGGATCGTCGGCAGTGTCACTGAACTGGTGGTGGCGGCGGTGCATGCCGACCCACTGGAACAATCCTCCCTGGACGGCCATCGAGCCGAGGATGGCCCAGATGAATTTTTCCCAGGTGTACGTCTCGAACGAGCGGTGGACGAACAGGCGGTGAAAACCGACGGTGATCCCCAGGGCAGTGAGAAGGTACATTCCCAGCAATAGGCCGAGGTCAGCCCAGTGGAAGCCCCATCCCCAGAAGAAGAAGGGGGCGGCGACGACACCGAGCAACGGGACGAAGATGGCGAAGAATATCACCAGGCGCACGGCCAAGGGAGCCTGCTCTCGCGGCGGTAGCTCGGCAAGGGGATTGGCGACCGGTATGGCGGTTACTTCGGCGACGGGTATCTGGGTCTCGGTTGCTTCGGACATCGCAACCTCCTTTCCAGTGTCAGTTTCCTGGCCAAAGAAGGCCGTGCTGCTTCGTGGGCAGAGGCGCGGAGACCCCTGGCAGCGTCTGTTTCACGCAACTTCTATGCCCGAAAGGCGCGTTAGGAAGGTATTTGCTCTTGCCGACGACGGACGATCTTAGGGAAATGAGGGGTATTGCCGCTTGCGGCTTTGCCTGTTTGCAAAGCCGCAAGCGGCAATACCTGTCATTTCCCCAGGATCGTCAGTGCCGCGTTCTTGCCTGCCGCGCCGATGACGCCGCCGCCGGGGTGCGCCGCAGCCCCGCACAGGTACAGCCCGCGAATCGGCGTCCGGTAGCCCGCAAACCCCGGCATCGGCCGTAGGCTGAACAACTGGTTCAGCGTCATCGCCCCCTGAAAGATGTTGCCGCCCGTCAGGTTGAAGATGCGCTCGAGGTCCAACGGCGACAGCACTTGCCGGGCGATCACCGACCGCTTGAAATTCGGTGCATACTCGTTCAGCACGTCGAAACAACGATCCGCAAAACCCTCTTTCAGATCGTCCCAGTTCCCCGCGCGCAGCTTGTACGGGGCGTACTGGATAAACATCGACATCAGGTGCTTGCCCGGCGGCGCGACAGTCGGATCGACGACCGACGGGATTGTGCATTCGAGGATCGGTTGGGCGGACGGACGGCCGTACTTGGCGTCGTCGTAGGCGCGTTCGAGGTAATCGAGGTCCGGACAAAGGTGGATGGTGCCGCGGTGCTGCGGGCCGGGTTGCGTGCCGGGACACGCCTGGAAATCCGGTAATTCCGACAGGGCGACGTTGATCTTGAGCGAAGCGCTGTCGTAGTTGATGCGGTTGACCGCCTCGGCGAACGCGGGCGGCAACAGGCGGTTGTCGAGCAGGCGGTTGAACGTGACGTTGGCGTCGGCGTTGCTGGCGACGACCTTCGCGGTAAACGCCTCGCCGCTCGCCAGCGCGACGCCCGTGACGGCCCCGTCCTTCACGACGATGCGAGCGACCTCCGCGTCCGTGCGAATCTCGGCGCCCAGCGACCGCGCGACACTCGCCAGCGCCTGGGTCAGACCGCCCATGCCGCCCTTGACGTAAGCCCACACGCCGCGCTTGCCGTTCGTTTCGCCCATGACGTGGTGGAACAGCACGTAGGCGGTGCCCGGCATACTCGGCGCGGCCATCGCGCCAATCACCGCGTCGGTCGCCAGGGTCGCCTTCAGCTGCTCGGACTCGAACCAGCGGTCGAGGATGGGGCGCGCCGGCCCGGTAAGAATTTCAATCGCCTCGGACACGCCGACCCCCATTTTGCGGAACGCACTCGACAGCTTGAAAAGCGACCACAGGTCTTTGAAGCCGGGCTTGAGCAAGTCCGGCGGCCGCATGGCGAGCGTCGGTTCGACAACGTCGGCGACCCGCTCCAGCATGGCCTCGTATTTCGGATAGTTCTCGGCGTCGCGCGCACTGAACTTGGCGATCTGCTCGCGGTTCAGCGTACCGTCCGCGCCTAGCAAGAGATAACGGCCATCGGGAAAGGGTGAGAACGAGGAAGGGTTGCGTTCCAGGACAGCAAAGCCGTGGTCGGCGAGGCGCAGGTCGCGAATGATGTCTTGCCGGAAGAGACTGTTGACGTAGGCCGCGGTCGAGACCTTGAAGCCGGGGAAGACTTCTTCGGTGACGCAAGCGCCGCCAACGACATGCCGACGTTCCAGCACGAGGACTTTCTTGCCGGCACGGGCCAGGTAGCAGGCGGTAACGAGGCCGTTGTGACCGGCACCGACAATGATCGCGTCGAAGGGGGTAGCCATGTGCGGCCTCGGTCGTGGAAACGGTTTCAGGGGACATTGTAGCCCGCCGTCAAGGTGGCAGGTCGGGCGGCCGGTCGTGTCCCAAGCCACCTATCCGCTTCCCACTCGGTGTAGAAACCCCGCCCGCGGGTCGTAAACTGAATGCGAGAATCCCGAGTCGGCGGCTGCGGCGTGCCGGTGAAACCAAACCGGCGCAAGGACGGACGATTGTGAGCGAACCCCTTGGCATTGCTTTGATCGGCTGCGGCACCGTCGGCAGCGGCGTGGCCCGGCTGTTGCTCGAACAACCCGAACGGCTCGCCGCGCGCGCGGCCCGGCCCCTGGTACTGCGGCGCGTCGTCGTGCGCGACCCCAACAAGCAACGTGCCGTCCGGTTGCCGCGCGAACTGCTGACGACGGACCTGCAAAGCGTCCTCGGCGACCCGACGATCCAGGTCGCGGTCGAGGTCGTCGGCGGTATCGACTGGGCACGGCAAGCAGTGTTGTCCCTGCTCGCGGCGGGCAAGGACGTGGTGACGGCGAACAAGGCGCTGCTGGCCTTGCACGGCACGGAGGTCTTCGACGCCGCGCGCGAACACGGGCGGGCCGTCGCCTTCGAGGCCAGTGTCGCCGGGGGCGTGCCGATAATCTCCGCACTGGCCCAGGGCCTGGCGGCCAACCAGATTCTGTCGCTACAGGGCATCCTCAACGGCACCTGCAACTTCATCCTGACCAGCATGACCGAGAATGGCGTCGCCTACGCCGAGGCGCTGGCCGAAGCCCAGCGGCGCGGCTACGCGGAAGCCGACCCGACGCTCGACGTGGACGGCACCGACGCCACCCACAAGCTCGCCATCCTCGCCCAGATCGCCTACGGCGTCAACGCGCCGGTGTCCGCCATCACCCGCCGCGGCATCGCCGACATCGACGTCATCGACATCCGCTTCGCCAGCGAGTTGGGGTATACGATCAAGCTCCTGGCCGAGAGTTACCTGATGGACAACCAGCTCGCCCTGCACGTCTCGCCGGTGCTGCTGCGGCGTCAGGTGCCGTTGGCTCAGGTGCGCGGCGCTTACAACGCCATTCTGGTCGTCGGCGATGCTGTGGGCGACACGCTCTATTACGGACAGGGTGCGGGGCAAATGCCCACCGCCAGTGCCGTGGTCGCCGACCTGATCGACATGGCGGTCGGCCGTGCGCAGCGGACGTTTCAGACGCTGCGGCTATGGTCGGGCGGCCGCGACCGCGTGAAGCTGCGGCCGCCGGATTCGGTGCGCAGCCGTTATTACTTGCGGTTGCTAGTGGACGACCGGCCGGGCGCACTCGCCGAGGTGACGAGCGGACTGGCGCAGCACCAGATTAGTATATCGTCGGTGATCCAGCACGAGGCGCCGGAGGAGGAAGGCAACCGCGTGCAGCTGGTCATCATGACGCACACTGCCGCCACGGGCAGCTTCCGCGCCGCGGCGGCAACCATGGACCGGCTCGGCTGTGTGGCTGCGCCGTGCGTGTATTATCCGGTGGGAGATTGAAACGGAAAGCGAGCCAAAAACGTAGTCTACAACCGGAACAACTTCCGCAGCGCGTCCAGCAGCGTGTGGCCGCGCGCGTCCTCCGGCTCGGCGTGCGACGCCTCCTTGAGCGCGCTGATCGGGCCGTTCAGGAACCGATTCTGCAACAGCCGGAACGCCCCTTCGATGTACTTGCGGTCGTCGTCGGTCAGCTTGCCGTTCAGCCGGGCGAACAGGTCCTTTGTCACTTCAAGCCGCTTCTCCTCGAAATCCTGCGTCAAGCGCGCAATTACCTGGCCGTGCCGCCGGCGTGCCCAGTCGGTGAGGAACTGCTGCGCCTCGTGTTCGACGATGCCCTCGGCGGCCGGGACGTAACGCAGGCGGTCGGTCAGCGTCCGGTCGCGGACGCGCTGTAAATCGTCAATGTTGAAGAGGCAAGTGCGGTCGCCGTCGTGGATGCGTGGGTCGAAATCGCGCGGCACCGCAATGTCGAGGATGACCACCGGCTTGGTGCGCTGGGCCGCGATCTTGTGGTAGCGGTCGAGTGTCATAATCGGCTGCGGCGCCCCTGTCGTGCTCAGCACGATGTCGGCCCGCGTCAGCAGTTCGTCGAGCCGGTCCCACGGCACCGCCTCGCCGCCGCAACCTTGCGCGACCGCAATCGCCTTGTCCGGGCTGCGGTTGGTGACGAGGATTTTCTTCAGCCGTAGCTGGCGCAGGTGGCGCAGCGTCAACTCGCCCATCTTGCCCGCGCCGATGACCAGCACCGTCTTGTCGCTGAAGTGCTCGAACACCTGGCGGACGTAATCGACGGCGACGCTCGACACGGAAATGTGGCCGTGCGCGATGCCGGTTTCGGTGCGTACCCGCCGTGCGACCTGGCGGGCGTGGCGGAACAGGGCGTGCAACAGCGGGCCGGCGCCGGCGTGCCGCTGGGCGAGTTCGTAGGCCTTTTTCACCTGGCCGGCGATTTGCCCTTCGCCGACGATAAGGCTGTCGAGGCTGGCAGCCACGCGGAACAGGTGCCGGACCGCGTCGGCATTCTGGTGCGCGTACAGGTGCGGCCACACGTCCCGCGCCGGCAGCCCGTGGAACTCCGCGAACAGGGTGCCGACCTCCTCGACCGTCAGCAGCCGCGCCCCCGCCGGCAGCTGGTTGAGGACCTGGCCGAGGTACAATTCGACGCGATTGCAGGTGCTCAGAATGACGGCCTCGCAGCCCAGACGTGCCGTCAGCGCGTCGTGGGCGCGGGCCAGACGGTCCTCGTTGATGGCGAAGCGTTCGCGCACTTCGACGGGCGTCGTCTTGTAACTGCAACCGACGGCGAGGAGGATCATTCGACGCCTCCTTGCCGAACCGCGTGCGGCAGCAAGAGGCACACGACGAACAAGGCGAACGTCACGATGGTCCACAGCGCCACCTGACGGCCAGCAAGGTGCAGGCCGTAGCGGATGTAAAACATGACCGCGAACGCTACCAACAGGATCAGGGTGCTGAGGACGCGCGGGTCGGTCCAGCCGACGCGCGGGTCGGCGGTCTGATAAATGAGGACGGCCCCGATCAACACGCCGATGGTCAACAGCGGAAAGGCGAACGTGATGGCCCGGCGGTTCATGGCCTCCAGCCGTTCGAGGCTGAGCAAACGAAAGCCGGCGGTGGGCAGCGTCTTGTTGCGGAGCCGGCGGGCCTGGAACAGGTACATGAGGCTGGCGAGGAAGGCAACGCAGACGCCGACCGCGGCGAAGAACAGCAAACCGCCGTGAATGCGGCCCCAGGCGTCGTCCATCGACAACAATTCCTCGATGCGAAAGCGCGGCGTGTTGTCGCCGAGGTCGAACGCGCGGCCCAGGCCGATGAGGCTGAGGACGAGCGGCAGCACAAACACGCCCCAGGCGATGCGGACGTGGTGCAGGGAGCCGATCAGGTAGAAGACGGCCAAAATCCAGGCGAGAAAGAGGAGCAAGCCGTATTGCCAGGAGAGGGCCGGCTGCTTTTCCATGAGGAAGAGCGTTTGGGCGAGCAGGCCGGCGAAACCGAAGCCAAGGCTCACAGCGCGGACCGACCGGCGCGGCCAAAACTGGTGGAGCAATTCCAGTGCGAAGGCCACCGCGTAGCTGGCGGCGAAACAGAAGAATTTGATCGGCGGCACCGAGGTCGTACTCCGACAGACGCACTCACGAGGGGCGTGGAGGCAGAAATCGTCGCGAATCCAGTGCTGCTCATTATAGAGGATGCCGCGGCGGCAGGCTTGCCGCGTCGAGTTCGGCGAAATATGCCTGGCGAATTGCCGCAACGCCCTCGCGGCGCAGACGCTCCAACCACGCGGCCTGACTCCAGTTCTCGAACAGCGTCCGCCGTTGGTCCTCGGACGCAATCCGGGCGAGAACGTGCGGCCGCAATTCCGCGAGCAGCGCCACCCAATCGCCGAAAGTTTCGTCGAATTGTGCTTCCAGCTGGCGACGGACGGCTCGCGCCAAGGCGGGTGCCGCGCCGCCGGTGCTGATCGCGAGTACGAAATCGCCGCGCCTTACGACCGCGGGCACGACGAAATCGCCGGTCTCCGGATCGGTCGCGGCGTTGACCCAGACGCCGCGCGCCTGGGCGTCGGCCACGACTTGTGCGTTTACGACGATCGTTGCGGCGGCGAAGACGAGGCACGCGCCGTCCAGATGCGCGGCGTGGTAGGGGGCGGTGTGCCAATCGATGTCGGGATGGTTGTCGTCGGCGGGACGTGGTTCGAGACAGACCAGTCGGACTCGCGCGCCGGCCGCGAGGGCGTATGCCGCCTTGCGGCGACCGACGGGACCGCCGCCGATGACGACGACGAGGCGACTGCGCAAGTTAAGGAGGATGGGGAACATCTCCATGAGCTTAACCTGAAGTTCTGTCTCGTTATCCAATCCTTCAAGTGCAGTCTGAACAGATCGGGCGATTGTCGTTGTTTTGTTCAAGGTGTGCGGGGTATACTTGTACAGATGTCGGGAAAGGTCAAGTGCTTTCCAGCAAAATGTCGATAAAGAATGAGTTGTCGTACGTCCGGCACTGGCAAGATGCCGCCCGCACTTTTTCAGCCAGGGAACAGAGCATGGCGAAGGCTCCCTTTCATTTGGACGACCCTGAAACGGCTGTCTGGGTAGGGGACTGCCGTGAAGTGCTCCAGAGTCTCCCAGCAAAGAGCGTTGACCTCGTTTTCGCTGATCCCCCCTTTAACTGGGACGTGGCCTACGGCGAATGGGACGATGCCAGGCCGCGGGAAGAGTACATCGCCTTCACCCAACAGTGGTTGGACGCTTGCCTTGGTGTGCTGAACGATCACGGCTCACTTTGGGTCAACATTCCGGATGATACGGCGGCGGAAATCGTCGTCTACCTCAAGCAGCGCGGAATGGTAATGATCAACTGGTGTATTTGGCACTTCCGCTTTGGTCAGCATCGTACCGGCAACTTTATCGTTTCCAAGGTACATGCCCTGTATTTTGCGCGGAGTCGCGACAGTCGAACTTGGAACGCCCAAGCGGTGTTGGAACCGTCCGACCGGGCGGCTGTTTACGACGATCCCAGGACTAAGGAGACGCGACAGCCGGGGATGCGGGTGCCGCTTGACGTGTGGTACGGTCCCTACTGGGGCCGAATCCAGGGCAATAACAAGGAGCGGCGAAAGAATCACCAGAACCAGATTCCCGAAGTGTACCTGGAACGGGTTATTCGTGCCTGTTCGGACGAGGGCCATCTCGTCCTCGATCCGTTCCTCGGCAGCGGGACGACTTGCACCTTAGCGCGGGCGTTGCGGCGACGCTCGATCGGGATCGAATTCAGTGCTTCAAATGCGCAATCGGCCTTTGATCGGATCAAGACCGGACCGGTTCGTCTGCCGCCTTCACACCCCGAGTCCAACTCGTTCGTGAGTCGCCGAAAACCAACTCCGTCCAACGGGCCGGTCTTGTTTGGCGGCCCTGAACCGCCTCCTCTAGGAAAAGAGCCTTCACCCTGACCGACCTCACGTCGGTCACTCAACCTGGTACTTTCAGGCGGTACTTCAGCCGCTTCAATCCGCCGGATGGAGGAAACCATTAGCGGCCCCTTGGCGGATCAAGCTGCTCGGGGGACGTTGAAGATCGGTTTCTGGTCTTTGACCACCTTTCTCTCTACTTCCAGAAGCAGCTTCTTCGGCTTCGACGGCAGAACCGCGAAGGAGACCAGGAAGTCGTCCGGATTAGGCTTCCAAAGCTTGCCCGTAACGGCTCCCAAGGCTTGAGGGTCGCGATGAAGTTCGATGCCGTGCCTCAGATCGGCGGTTGAACGGGCGTAGAGCGGCCGATTCCTTTCGGACAGCAGATAGACGCCGCTTGCGGACGGCACTCCTTCCAGCGAGTCCTTGACCAGCCGGAAATGTTCCGTAAAATCGGGCGCTGTGCTCGCAAGCGTCCCGGCCTTACGGATGGTAAGGATGGCCCAACGATACTGGAGGGACGTGTAACCAGGGGCCAGTTTCCGGGCGACGGCATCGAACCGGGATGCGAGGCACGGCTCACAAAGCATGTCGTCGATGGTCGCCCCGGTCTGATATTTCAGTTCCGTCGCAGCGAATTCGCTCGCGAACGCGTAATTCTCATAGTCGAAGTGCGTTTTCACGGACTTTAGACCGGGCAAGTAGTTGTTCTTCCGGGCGTACATGAGCATTTTGTTCATTGCGTAGGCGCTGGCCTCAATCCCGAACTGTAGACAGGTAGCCAGGAAACCGGCGTTCCGTTCCGGGTCCGCGATGTAGAGATCGGGCGAGCCACAGTCCCCGCGACGGTCTCTCAAGGCGCGAAATGCCCTGACAACCGCTTCCACGTCAACGGTCTCGTGACCATGCACTTCGGTCGGTGCCTCGGTGACGGTCAGGAGATCAAGGTACTTCTGAGCACCTCCCAAAGACCCGATCTGCCCGTGTCCAAACTTGGACCGACCGACGATCTCGGAGTTGAGGAGCGAACTGATGGCGAAGTGGTTAAGCTCAGTCATTTGGCCACCCGTTAGGCGAGCGTGAACTTCCGAATGCGGTGGAACACGTCGCCAATCGCGACAGCGATCTGACCTTGGTCTGTTTCCTTCCCCATCCGGTGGAGGAAGAAGCCTTGATTACATCCTCGTTGTTGGCGTGGATTCCTCGGGCGTAGGAATGGACGAGAACAATCTCCTCCGTGATAATTGTCTGGCTGTCCTCGTTGAGCCACTTCCCTTTGGCGGGCGGCATGATGGTCGCCCCGCCAAAGAGTTCGCTCAACATATCCCCCGCGGCGTTTGCCCATACGTCCTGGTCTATCAGGTCCATTCCGTCCTTGTCCTTGCTCGGAATAAAAAGGACAAAGAGGACATCGTTTGTTGACTCCTCCGAGCCGAGAATTTGTGCGTGAGGGATAGGATTCGGCACCGGCAGCCTCCGTTCTACGCCCCCAATTGAAAGCTGCCGACCCGGTTGGACAACCGAGATAGAAGTTTATTCTACCCCCGAGTGGTTAGAACGCAAGGTCGGCAGTTGGGCCGCTGGCGTCGGCGGAAGTCTTTGTTCGTCGGGTCGGCAGCGCACTGAACGTCGCATGCCTCGAAACGGTTTCGCGGGTCAGACCGGGTAATTCCTCAATTCGGCTCCGGCCCGAATCGCTGCCGCCCGTGCCAAGAACGACCGCCCGCGCCGGTTTTGCCGGCAAAAGCATCGGCGGCGCTGGCACGGCAGGCGTTCGCAACCTACATTTGAGTTGCGGCAGCAATACCCCTTGCCACTACGGGCGGCCGGTCACGAGGCGTTGTGCAATGCTGGGCCAAGTCCTTCTCGGAAAATATAAGGTCACCCGCCTGCTGGACGAAGGCGGCATGAGCAAAATTTACCTCGCCCGCCAGACGATCCCCAATCGCGAGGTGGCCGTCAAGGTGCTCAAGGAGCCGATGCGCGCCAACCACAAGGCTCTTCAGCACTTTCGCCGGGAAATCCATATCATGTCGCGGTTTCAGCACCCCGGTGCCGTCGCTTATTACGACGCCGCCCCCAGCGATGCCGCCGGCCCCGTACTCGTCATGGAATACCTGCGCGGCACCGACCTGGGTCTGCTGCTCTACCGGCACGGCAAGTTACCACCCGACCGCGTCGGCCGTTTGCTGGCGCAGCTGTGCGAAGTCCTCCAAGCCGCCCACGACCAGGGCGTCGTCCACCGCGACGTGAAGCCCGGCAACCTGATGGTGCTGTACCCCGGCACGCCCCAGGAAACCCTCAAGTTGATGGACTTCGGCCTGGCGAAGATGGCGTCGCTTTTGTACATCGCCCCCGACGAACTGGTCCATCCGGACGCCCCGGTCGCCTCGGGCACGCCGGAATACATCTCGCCCGAACAGGTGCGCGGCAACGACCTCGACGGCCGGGCCGACCTCTACAGTGTCGGCGTCGTCCTGTACGAACTGCTGACCGGCAAGCGCCCGTTCCCGGCCACGTCGCCATCGGAACTGCTGCGCAACCACCTGGAAGACGAGCCACCTCACTTCGTCGAATTGGGGATGAGCGACCAAATCCCGGCGGCGATCGAAGACGTGGTACGCAGCTGCCTGGCCAAGTCGCCTGATGACCGGCCGCAAAACGCGGAAGAACTGGCCCTGCGCTACGAACAGGCACTCGGCAAGCGGATCATGCCCGTCCGCAGCGCTGCCGCCCAGCCCGCGGTCAACCCGCTCGGTCCCGGCACCAACGCGCTCAAGGCGCGGGCCACTGCGCCGCCGGTGCAGCGCCTGACCAACCGCGGTACGGTGCAGCACAGCGTCGAGGCGGTGATGCCCGAGGCGATGGCGATGATCAAGCTGAAGGGCTTCATTCACGACCTGGGCGGCGAGGTGATCGAGAGCATACCCGGCATGATCCGTGTCCGCCTGGCCAACCCCCAGGCCGAGAAAAAGAAACGCGGGCTGTTCGGCTGGCTGGACCGGGGCGGCGGCAAATCGGGCTTACTGGAAACGGCTGCCACCCCGGTGCTGGAACTGCGCATGGAACGCCACGACCCGAACCTGCCAAACAACCTTACCATCACGCTTTTGATCTGCCCCGGCCGCGGGCTGTTGACGAGCGAATGGCACGCCGGCTGTCAAAAGATTGGGATGGACCTCAAGGCTTACTTGATGGGCCGGTAGCCTTTCGGAATGGCGAGCGGCGGACGAAAGTCCGCCGTGTTTGTGCTGAGGTCGCGCTGAGGTCTCGTGGCAGTCCCGGCGGACTTTCGTCCGCCGCTCGCCTTTGCTTAACGAAACGGCGCTGCCGCCGAATGCACGGCCAACCCGGTGATCACGACAATGCCGCCCAGCGCGAGCAGTGCGGCACAGGTACACACGATCCCCGGGTGCTCGTCCAGCCATTGCCACACGGTGACGGGTCCGACGGGCCGCGACTCACTGCCGGGCGAATCCCAGAAATTAACGCGGTTGACCCCCGGCGTGTCGCGGAAGCCCAGGACCGGACCGGGAGCCTCGCAACCCGGCAGCACGACGGCCAGCGCGAGTAACAAACACATCGACAACCGGCCCATGCACACCCCCGGAGCCGTAGCGGACCCTAATTATTGGCAAGGAGCGGAACTCTTTAGATCGCCGGGCACGAAATGTCAAGCGATCTCCCGTTCGGACATGCCCCGGGGGCAGGGCCGTTTGAAAGTTGATGTTGGCCTAAACGACGTGATGAGGTAATTGGGGGAGGGTTCCTTTCCCGTAAGGAGTGCTGTCCGATGACCACCCCGCTTACCCTGGTCGAGGTTCTTGCCCAAATCCCCGATCCCCGCGACCGCCGCGGTGTACGCCACCCGTTGACCGCCGTCCTGTCGCTCGTCGTCCTCGCCATGTTCTCCGGCTGTAAGAGTTACGAGGCCATCGCCCAGTTCGGCCGGGATCACGGCTTTGCCCTGGCCCACACCTTGGGCTTCCGTCGCGGCAAGACCCCGTGCAAGTCCACCTTCTCCGTCCTGCTCCGCGCCCTGGACATCG
>JBBRLG010000121.1:0-14422 GCA_038231495.1 Gemmatales bacterium
CCTCCGGTCGTTGGGTGCCATGCTTTGGTACTCCAAAGCTTGCTTTCGAGTACGAAAGCATGGCACCCAACGACACGAGTTCATCCGGAGATAGACTCCGGTCGCTTACGCTCCCGGCTCGCCCGTTAATGGTTCCAAGGCTCAAAAATCGCCGCCCCCACCTGCGTCGCCTCCACCCCCGCCGCCACCTCCGAAATCGCCACCGCCGCCCCCAGAATCGCCGCCCCCGGCATCGCCGCCGCCGCCGCCCCCGAAAAAGCCGCCGCCGCCGAAGTCACCGCCACCGCCGCCGCCGCCACCGGCGTCACCGCCACCACCCGCGTCGCCGCCGAAGTCGCCGCCGCTGCCGGTGTAATCCGTATCCGGTGTCGGCGGCGCGTCGTACGAACCGCCCCCGCCCACCGCGGGTGAATTCGGGGTCATGGGCTGCGACCCGTAGTTGTGACCGCCGCCACCCCCGCCGCCGAAAACGTTGTTATACATCCACATGCCGGCAACGCTGCCGAACATGCTCCCGGCAAAGCTCGACAACACGCCGCCGAAGCCACCGCCGCCGCCGCCACCGTAACCGCCGCCGCCGCCGCCGTAACCACCGCCCGGTCCGGGACCGCCGCCGCCGCTACCGCGGAAAAGGCGCGTCACCACGAAGAAGCCTACGATCACTACCAGGCCGATACACAATAACCCCCCTATTAACGGACAGATCAAACCACTCCAGCCCGACGTACCACTTTCGTCCGGCGGATTGCTCGGCCCTTGTGTAGGATGTCCGCCGCCGCTCGGGGGGGGTGCAGTGTTCCGGTCGTCCCGGCTTTTGCCCTCGTCATGCAACGTCGTTTGAACGTAGCGCACGCCCTCCAGAAGTCCCTCGTCGTACTCCTTTTTTCCGAAGCGGTCCACCATTAGCTTGACGAGGTGGTCGCGCTGGTCGTTGCTAAATTCTTTGTGCGTCTGGTCGCCGACCTCGACCTGGATGTGCGACGGGTCCCGGCAAATCAACACATAGATGCCGTCCACCTTGGCGTCGCGCGCGCGCTGCGCGGCCCACTCCTTAAAGAATGCGTTCTTTTCGGCGTGATCGCTGCTCTTCGCCACTTTCTCCTTGCCGGCCGGGACTTGGCGGAAGGTCTCGATGACCAGATCCTTCTTTTTGGACTGCTTGATGTCCTTGAGGAGTCCGTCGGCGGTCTTTATCGTCTCCGGCTTGAAGAAGCCGCCGTCGTCGCGGACTTCCGGCGTCAGGGCTATAGCGGACAGGGCAATTACTAGAAGGGCGGCGATCGCAAAACCGTGATATAGGCGCATACCAATTCTCCGTGGGTGGGCTGTCAGGGGCAGTACGCTTGCACAGGGCGTGCCGTTCGGCGGGCGGGCCTCACTTCTTTAGCTGCGTGCCGAAAACCTGCGTGGAATAAACCTCACCCTTGTCGTTTTTCGCGATGCCAATGCCGATCTCGCGAAACTCCTTGTTCAGGATGTTCTCGCGATGGAGCTTCGACTCCATCCACCGCTTCACGACGACCGCCGGCATTTCGGCCTCGCCCGACGCGATGTTTTCGCCCACGTTCATCCAGTGGTAGCCCGCCGCCTCCACCCGCTGGCCCGGGTTCTTGTCGTCCAGGACGTGGTTCAACTCGCGCTTTTTCGCCATGTTTGCCGAGTGGTCGCGGGCCACCTTGACGAGTACCGGGTTGAACTCCAACGCGGGCAGTTTCTCCTTTTCGCGCTCCTTGTTCGTCAGGTCCAGGATTTCCTTTTCGTCCTTCGTCAGTTCCACCTTGGGTTCCGGTTTGGGCTTCGGCTCGTCCCCGGACGCAGGGTTGAGGAGTCCAAGTAGGATCACTAATACGGCAGCCAGACCGGCGTAAAGTCGCGACATGATCGTCTCCACGTTGGCGTCGAAACGGAACTCCCGGATTGTTCGGCGGGCGCTTCCCGGTAATAATTATAACGGGAGTATGCCGCATTCCGAAGCCAACAACAAGGAGCCTTCTCATGGCCGACGCCTTTCTCCTGTCGGCGGCCCGGACGCCGATCGGCAAATACCTCGGCGGCCTCGCCGAGTTGTCCGCGCCCCAACTCGGCGCCGCCGCCGTCGCCGAAGCCCTCCGCCGCGCCCAGGCTCCGGCGGCGCGCGTCGAAGAAGTAATAATGGGCAACGTCCTGCAAGCCGGCGTCGGCCAAAACCCGGCACGCCAGGCCGCGCTCAAGGCGGGGCTGCCCGACACCATCCCGGCATTCACCGTGAACAAGGTTTGCGGTTCGGGCCTCAAGGCGGTCATGCTCGCGGCCCAGGCGCTTCGCGCCGGTGACGCCGAATTGATTGTCGCGGGCGGCATGGAAAGCATGAGCCGGGCGCCCTACCTGCTGTTCGGCACCCGCACTGGCTGGAAGTTGGGCGACCAGAAGGCCGTGGACGCCATGATCCACGACGGCCTGTGGTGTGCCTTCGAGGACTGGCACATGGGCGACGCGGCCGAGCACATCGCGACGAAGTGTGGCGTAGCGCGCGGCGAGCAGGACCAGTTCGCGGCACTGAGTCAGCAGCGCGCCGCGGCCGCGTGGCAGAGCGGCGCGTTCACTGCCGAGGTCGTGCCGGTCACGGTCGGCAGCGGCCCGAAGGCGCGCGTGGTCGCGCGCGACGAAAGCATTCGGCCCGAAACGACGCTTGAGACGCTAACCAAGTTGAAGCCGGCGTTCCGCGAAGGCGGCACGGTAACGGCAGGCAACGCCTCGACACTGAGCGACGGTGCGGCCGCAGTGGTTGTAGGCACCGCCCGCGCCGCCGAGGCGCTGGGGACGAAGCCGCTGGCTCGCATCGTCGCCTATGCCACTAGCGGCGTCGCGCCAAAGGATATCTTCATCGCCCCGGTGTTGGCAGTCCAGCAGGTACTCGACAAGGCCGGCCTGAAAGCGGCCGACATCGACCTGTTTGAGATGAATGAGGCATTCGCGGCGCAGATGCTGGCGTGCAACAAGGAATTGCGGCTCGACGAAAATCGCCTGAATGTCCACGGCGGCGCGATCGCCCTGGGCCACCCGATCGGCGCGTCGGGGGCGCGTGTGCTTGTGACACTGCTGTACGCGCTGGAACAGCGCGGCCTGAAACGCGGCCTGGCGTCGCTGTGCCTGGGCGGGGGTAATGCCGTGGCGATGGTGGTGGAGCGCGTGTAGGATTAGCGGTCAACGAAAGGGGTGAAGGCGATGCCCACTGAGACGACGATGCTTGATGTGCCGGTGCCGGTGCCGGGGTCGGCGCGAATCCCGCCGCTCCAGAACGGCGACCGGCTGACGGCGGAGGAGTTCGAGCGGCGCTACGACGCGATGCCGGATTTGAAGAAGGCGGAACTGATTAACGGAGTAGTCTACCTGTCTGGTCCCGTATCCCTGGAAGACCACGGCGGTCCACACTTCGACACGGTAGGATGGCTTGGCGTTTATTGCGTGGCGACACCGGGCGTCAGCGGCGGCAACAACACCACCCTGCGCTTGCCGCTCAACAACCGCCCGCAGCCGGATGTCTGCCTGATCGTCGAACCTTCCCACGGCGGGCAAGTCCAGATTGTCAACCGCTACATCGTCGGCGGCCCGGAACTCGTCGTCGAGGTGGCGGCGACGAGCGTGAACTGCGAGTTGACCGACAAACTCGCCCTTTACCGCCGGAACAACGTCCGCGAATACGTCGTCTGGCGCGTCTTCGACCGCGCGCTCGACTGGTTCGTGTTGCGGAATGGACAGTACGAGCGCCTGAAGCAGTCGCCGGAGAGTTTCTTCAAGAGCGAAATCTTGCAAGGATTGTGGCTCGACCCGGCCGCGCTGATCCGAGGTGACGTTGCTCGTGTCGCGCAGGTCGCACAGCGCGGGATTGCCAGTCCCGAACATGCGTTGTTCCTGGCACATTTGCAACAAGCCGCGAGCCAACGCCCTTCGGCGTGAACGAAACTGAGAGGCGAGCGGAAGTACAATTACGAGAAACAAACTGCCGTGACGAGGCGAGCGCCACGGCAGTTGCCTCCGATGTCCGCTCGTGTGGAGAACGGCGATTTTGAGGGCAAAGCGGCCACGGCACGTTCGCCGTGGAGAAAGTGTGGCATCCGCAGGGATGCTGTCATCACGCCCTCGCTTCAATGCGGCCACACAGAGCGGCTCGTCGAGGTTCCTAGTGACTGTCCCCAGCGCGTTTTTCGGCCATCACGTCGGAGACGCGATACATCTTGCCGGCTTTCCGAATTGTGCCAATTCGGTGTTTAATGTCTTCACGCGGCCAGTCGCAGACAGGCCTCACGAGTTGGACAACCTCCTCCAAGTAGGAGTCGGTATCTTTGATGACTTCCGGAGGAACGACGTACCTGAAGCCGATAATGCGGCATGCCTCGATGATGGCCTTGTCGATCTCCGCTGCAACTTTGGTTCTCATTGTGCTCGTCCTAAACTGCTGCTGTAATCACTCCCTCGAACAGTAACAGGCTCCACACAAGTATAACTATCGAGAAGCGGCAGGACAAGGGGGAGTAACCCGGATTTTTTCACCCGACCTCTGTGCTTGAGGAGACAACCGCATGGCCACCGTGACCGACACCGCCGCCCGCGAGCGCTGGGACCGCGAGAACGCCGCCGCCCCGGTACGCGAACAGCCGCCCACCACCGTTAGCAGCGTCCCCGTCGAGCCGCTCTACACAAGCGATAGCCTCGACGCCTTCGACCCCGACGCCGACCTCGGCTACCCCGGCCAGTACCCGTTCACCCGCGGCGTCCACGCCACCATGTACCGCAGCCGCCTTTGGACCATGCGGCAGTTCGCCGGCTTCGGCACGCCCGCGCAAACGAACGAACGCTTCCGCTTCCTCCTCGGCAAGGGGCAGACGGGCCTCAGCACCGCGTTCGATTTGCCGACGCTCATGGGCCTCGACAGCGACGACCCGCGCTCGCTCGGCGAAGTTGGCCGGCTCGGCGTTGCCATGGACACGCTCGACGACATGGCCGAGTTGTTCCACGGCATCGACCTGGCCGACGTGTCCGTTTCCATGACGATCAACGCCCCCGCCATCGTCGTCATGGCGTTCTTCCTCGCCAACGCCGAGGACCAGGGCGTCGATTGGCAAAGGCTGCGCGGCACCCTCCAAAACGACATTTTGAAGGAGTTCCACGCCCAGAATGAATTCGTCTTTCCGCCGGAGCCGCACGTTCGGCTGGTTGCCGACGTGATCGAGTTTTGCACCCTTCACGTGCCGCAGTGGAACTCGGTCAGCATCAGCGGCTACCACATCCGCGAGGCCGGCTCGACCGCCGCCCAGGAACTCGCCTTCACCCTCGCCGATGGCTTCCATTACGTCGATACCTGCCTGGCCCGCGGCCTGGACATCGACGCCTTCGCGCCGCGCCTGAGCTTCTTCTTCAACGCCCACAACGACATCTTCGAGGAGTTGGCCAAGTACCGGGCGGCGCGGGTGCTGTGGGCCGAGGCCATGCGGCACGGCTACGGTGCGCGCAAGGAAAGTTCTTGGAAGTTGCGGTTCCACGCGCAGACGGCGGGCTGTTCGTTACAGGACAAGCAGCCGGAGGTCAATCTAATGCGCGTGGCGTACCAGGCGTTGGCGGCGGTGTTGGGCGGCTGTCAGTCGCTGCACACCAACAGCATGGACGAGACGCTGGCGCTGCCGTCGGAGCACGCCGTCACGCTGGCGTTGCGGACGCAGCAGGTCCTGGCCTACGAAACCGGCGTGACGAACACGGTGGACCCGCTCGGCGGCAGCTACTTCGTCGAGTCGCTGACGAAACAGATGCAGCAGGACGCGCACGTCTACTTCGACCGCATCAAGGAGTTGGGTGGCATGATTCCGGCACTGGAATCGGGCTTCTTCCGCCGCGAGATTGCCGACGCCGCGTTCACTTACCAGCGCGACGTGGACGCCAAACGCAAGCTGCTTGTCGGCGTCAACGCCTTCCAGCAGGCGGACGCGAAACCGCTTGAAACGCTGGTCGTGGACGCCGGCGTGGAACAGGGTCAGATCGCCCGACTGAAGGTCCTCAAGGCGAAGCGGGACAACGCGGCGGTGCAAAAGCACCTGGGCGAAGTGCGGCGCGTGGCGGCGACGAAGGAGAACCTGATGCCGGCGTTGATCGAGGCGGCGCGGTCGCGCTGCACGGTGGGCGAGGTGATGAACGCGCTGGCGGACGTGTTTGGCCGCTACGACGGTGCGGCGCGGTGGTGATCGCGGATTTGCCGCTTGCGGCTTTGCGGGAAAAACCGCAACGCCGCAAGCGGCCAGGCATTGTTCTCTTTACCAGCGGTTGGGCAACCGTTTGTAAGAAATGCCGGCGCAACCGTTACACTTTGACAAATCCTCATTGCCTTCTTAATCCGTTAACCCAATAGTCGCTAAAAAGTTGCAACAAATCGACCGCAATTCCAGGCAAACCGGCACGGCAGTTGCTTTGAAGTAAAGGGTTATGGTGAGGATGCGACATGATCCTAGCCGGGGCTGGAACAGCATCGACTCGGAGCGGTCCGAGTCGGCATGGTGGTGGCCCAGGTCTGTTCGATGAATGTCTGGCAGACCTGGGCAACTCCATTGGGGTGAGAAGTGCATTCGACTAACCCGGAGGCAGGCTGTTCCCGCGGCGGCCTCTGGTTTTTACCTCGGACGGATCCAAGTCCGAGATAGAGTAGGAGCGTTCGGCAAAGGCGTGCGGTCCTCCTGACTTCGACCGCGGTCTTGGACATCGGACCTCCTGATTTTGGACACCCGCGCCGCTTGTTGGCGCGGGTGTTTCTTTTTGGACGCTAAAGTGCTTACGGCTTCTTTAGCGCCTGTGCGGATGGCTATTGAGGTAAGCTCGGAGCGTTTCAATTCCGCGCCGATAATTCCGATCCCATTCGTTATCTTCGCTCCAAGTCCATCGTCGCGATTCACGTTCCATCCCGGCATCAATGAACTCGGCTTTCTTCCATCCCTCATCCGCAACCGGAGATCTTTGTACTGTCTCTGCCATTTCCGTTAGCACGCGCGGAGGCATGATCGCCAACACCTCTTGCAAGTTTCCTGGATGCAGTATGCCAAACAGTTCAATGGCAAATATGCCGCTGCCAAACCGATTGTTGGTCCAGTCGCTCAAGATGCTTTCCAGCGTGCGAGTCATTGCCATCTCCCGGCTGGACAAGGTGCCAGCAATTCTTGATACTTTTTGTGCGCCATTTTCTGTCCCTAAACAGCAGGGGAGTTAAACAAGTGCTTCTCCCACGCCACCCTCTTGACAAACCTCGATGCCAAGTTGGAGTCGGGAAAGGTGCCAGGAACCTATTTCAACCACCTAACCGGCTGCCAGAACGTCCAACAGCGCCAAGTCCGGTTTCTGAGCGACGAACCAGGCTCGGGCCTTTTGCCGGAGTGCTTCATCCAACAGCGAGCGGATGCGAGCGAACTCCGGATGGTCGGCCTTGAGGCAGAAAACGCCGTCGTGGCCCTGAAAGAGTACCCGGACGCGATCAGCACCCTCTTCCCATAGTTGCGCCGGTACATCATTGTCAGCGGGGGTCAGTTCCGTGATGGCATGTCCGTCGCCGATGCTGAGGCCGACGGGAAGCTGGAGCACGTGACTGCCCCGGGCCAATCGCAAGTGGTGGGCATAGTTCGCGTCACGAAGGGCAAGGGGCGGTCCCTCGCTGGCGCTTCCGGCTTGTGTCAAATCGGCCCGCGCCCCGTATAGCTACGTTTTTCTCGGCTCACTCCAGCCGGAACTTGCCGTCGGCCACGACGATGGCTTTTTTGCCCTTGTTGCGGTCGTACACTTGCTTCATTTCCGCCACGTCGTCGAACCAGCCGACGACGTAGGCTGCCCCAAACGTCTCGCCGGCCTTGACCTTCTTGCCGTGCAGTTCCTCAATGAAACAAACGTAGCCGCGCTGGTGGCACCAGGCCTCCGACACTGCCGCCGGGTCGAGCGTCATCCCGGCCAACCACGGTCCCGGCTTGCCGTCGAGCAATACCTGGTACGCCCGGATCATTCGCTCCGGGATGGCACCGTCCTTGCGCTTGTAGAAGTACTTCGCGTCTGGGGCGAAGTCGTCCTTGAAATCGGCCGCCGGGATCGGCTTGTCCAGGTAACTGAGGTAAACCTGCGCGAAGGTGTCGCCGGCCTTGTGCCGGATGTGGCCGGGCATGTCAATGCGATAAAAAAGATCGTCAACGTCGTTGACGATCTTGATGCGCTCGGAGGCCAGGAAGTAGCGGACGCCGGGCTGAAAAACGAGGGTTTGTTCCCACGTCGAGCCGGCCTTGTAGCCCTTGCCGGGCTTGTCGAAAGTGTAGCGCAACGTAACGGCGACGAAGCCCTTGCCCCGGACGACCTCGGCCTTCAACTCCTTCGCTTGAGTGCAAATCTGCGGACCCTCGACGTAATGCTTGGGCAGATCGCCGTGGACCTTGGCGTCGCGCGAATAGTCGTCGTCGCGCCAGCCGGGGGCCATCAGAAAATCCATGATGTGCAACCCGAAGCCGATGTCGCGCGCCCCGGTCTTCTTGTCGATGAAAGTGCCGTTCGCGATGCCGGTGACGTAGCCCTTCTTGCGGACGCGAGCCTTCAAGGCGTCGGTCTCGATCTGCACGAACTCGTCGGTTTCGTCGACCGTGATTTCATCCTTCGGCTCGGCGGCGCCGGGCAGTGCTGGCGTCAGGCTGAAAGCCGACGTGAGAAGCAAACCGGTCAGGAAAAACAGGAAAGTTCGCGTTGGCATGGCGCTACTCCGAGGCGACCCGGCTCCCCGCCCCGGCGTGAGGCGGTGGCCGAAAGGTTTTCTACGGAACCAATCTTGGCCCGGCGAACGGGCGCGCCGCTTGGACTGGGGTCAGGCAAGTGCGCCGCGAGCATAGTTGCTACCATAACCAAAGGAATCCGTCGGCGCGGCCCGGGGTCCTTTCATGGAAGCGCTCAGCACGTTTGACCTGTTCAAGATCGGTGTCGGGCCGTCCAGCTCCCACACGATGGGGCCTTGGCGGGCGGCGCAGACGTTCCTGGCGCGCTGCCGCGACCTCGGCCTTTTCGACCGCATCGTCGGCGTGCGGATCGACCTGTACGGCTCCCTGGCCAAGACCGGTCGCGGCCACGGCACCGACCTCGCTTTGCAGATGGGGCTGGCGGGCGCGGACCCTGTAACCTGTGACACCGAACTCCTTCACGCCCAAGTCGAAGTGATCCGCGCCGCGGCTACGATCCGCTTGGCCGGGGTCAAGGCCGTAGCGTTCCACCCCGACACCGACCTGGTGTTTCACGCCGACATCACTTTGCCGTTTCACCCCAACGGGCTGACTTTCACGGCGAATCTGGACGCCGGTGCGACACACGCGGAGACTTACTACTCCATCGGCGGCGGGTTTGTCGTGCAGGAGGGAGCGCGGGCCGACGAGGCGGGGGCCGTCCGCCCGCCGCTGCCGTTTGACACGGCTGCCGACCTACTGCAACAGTGCCGAACCCACCACCTCACGATTCCGGCCGTGGTCCGCCAAAACGAGGCGGCGTGGCGCGGCTCCGACGACGTAAGCAATCGCTTGCGGCAGATTTGGCTAGCAATGTGCGACTGCGTCTTCCGCGGCTGTCACGTCGAGGGCGTGCTGCCCGGCGGCCTCGGCGTCGTCCGACGGGCGGCGCGGATGAACCGCACCCTGCTCGGCGGCCGCACGTTCGCGCGGGTCGAAGACTGGATCGAGGCGGTGCGCGGCTGCGGCGGCGGGTTCCGCGACACGTTGCAATGGGTCAGCTGCTTCGCCCTGGCCGTTAATGAGGAGAACGCGGCCTTCGGGCGCGTCGTCACCGCCCCGACCAACGGTGCCGCGGGCGTCGTGCCGGCCGTGCTGCTGTACCACGACTGTTTCTGCCGGGCGGGTGCGGCGGGGGTCGAGGATTTTCTGCTGACGGCGGGCGCGGTCGGTGGGCTGTTCAAGAAAGGGGCGACGATCTCGGCGGCGCTGGGCGGCTGCCAGGCGGAGATTGGCGTCTCCAGCGCGATGGCGGCGGCCGGCCTGGCGCAGTGCCTGGGCGGCACCCCGGAGCAGGTATTGATGGCCGCGGAAATCGCGATGGAACATCACCTTGGCCTAACCTGCGACCCCGTCGGCGGCCTGGTGCAGGTGCCGTGCATCGAGCGCAACACGATGGGCGCGATCAAGGCGATTACCGCCTGCAACCTGGCGTTAGGCAGCGACCCCGGCGACGCCAAGGTATCGCTCGACGCCGTTATCCGCTCGATGTGGGAAACGGCACAAGACATGAACACAAAGTACAAGGAGACTGGGGAGGGAGGCCTTGCGCTTCAGATCGCTGTCAACGTCCCCGAGTGCTAACGGCATCGCGTTTGCACCAAGCGATTGGTTGCGAATTGCGACCGATCTTGGCTCGTGCGGCTAATTTCAGGAGTGCGACCTTCACAATCCGCCTTTTTTGCGCAGGTTTAGCCGCCAAGATCGTTCTACTCTCAGAAAACAGAAACTTTTGCGGCACCCGCGTGCCGGTCTTGCCGAACGAAGGAGTTAGCCCATGAATACCCGCACCTGGCCTTTCCTACTAACGGCTACCCTGGGCGTGGCAGTCTTACTGACCGTCAGGGGACCGGCCTCAGCCGACGACCAACCGCCGCCCGATCCGACGCCGCGCGACGGGGTCGAAGTGCTAGCGCGCGGCCCGGTCCACGAGGCCTTTGCCGAGCCGACCCAGACGCGGCCAGAGCCTTCGGTGGTCGAGCCCAAACAGCCACCCGCCGCGATTGACGAACTACCTCCGGACCAGAAACCGGAAGGCGATAGCGTGCAATGGATTCCCGGCTACTGGGGCTGGGACGAGGAAGGCAAGGACTTCTTGTGGGTGAGCGGCTTCTGGCGCGTGCCGCCGCCGAACCGCCAATGGGTGCCGGGCAACTGGCAGCAGGTCCAGGACGGTTGGCAGTGGACGCCCGGCTTCTGGGCAACTGCCGGTATGGAGCAGGTCGAGTACCTGCCCGCACCGCCGCCGACGCTCGACACCGGCGCGTCGATCCCTGCACCCGACGACAACAGCATTTACGCCCCCGGTTGTTGGGTGTACCGCGAAACTCGATACCGGTGGCGGCCCGGCTTTTGGGTCGATTACAAACCCAACTGGGTCTGGATTCCCGCCCACTACGTCTGGTCGCCGGGCGGCTATGTGTTCTGCGAAGGTTACTGGGACCGCCCGCTGGAACGGCGCGGCTTACTGTTCGCCCCGGTTCGTTTCAACCAGGAAATCCAACCGGCGGGGTGGACTTATACGCCCCAGTACGTCGTGCAGCCGGACTTCCTCATCGGGGCACTGTTCGTGCGGCCAGACCACTGTCATTACTACTTTGGCGACTTCTTCGAGGAGCGTTACGCCAAGCGGTATATTCCGTGGGTCGATTACCGGGTTTCGCGGGAAAGCTACGACCCGAATTTCGCCTACTACCGGCATCGGTTTAACGGCGACCGCACCTGGGAACGGGGTCTGCGCGACCTGTACGCCGCCCGCACCAGTGGCGACGTACCGCGGCCGCCGCGGACCCTTGTCCAACAGAATACCGTCGTCAACAACATTACGGTCAACAAGACCCAGAACGTGACGGTCAACAAGGCCATCAACCTCACCAACGTCCAGAACGTGAGCGTCCTGACGCCCGTGGGCCGGCTGAACAACACGCCGGTCACGAGCCTGGCGTTGTTAGGTTCGTCGAAGGGCGAGGCTCACAAGATTGACAATCATGTGATAAAGTTGGAGTCGGTGCCGAAGGAGCAGAAGGCCGAGATTCACCAGGCGGTCGCGACGTACCGCGAGTCTGGCATGAAGCGGCACGAAATCGAGGGCAAGCTATTGTCCGAGGGTGCCGCACCCCACAAGGCGACGGACCCGCCCCGGACGATGAAAATTGAATTGCCGAAGGCACCGGCCCTGCTGGCCACACCGGCCCGGCCCGATCGGCCGAAGGCGCCACCGGTAATGGAGCCGCCCAAGCTGCCGACGCCGCCGAAGCACGAGGAAAAGCCAATCCCGCCACACGAGCCGCCCAAGCAACCGCTGCCGTTCAAGCCACCGGCGCTGGTAAAGGAGCCGCCGGTGCCGCCCAAGAAGGATTCGGTGCCGCCGAAGGAGTCTCCGGCTCCTCCAAAGAAGGAGACGCCTCCGCCTCCACCGCCGCATAAGGAAACGCCGCCACCGCCACCGCCGCCGCCGAAGCCGCCGGCTCCCCCACCGGCCCCGCCGAAGGAGCCGCCGCCGCCGCCGAAGCCGCCGGCATCACCGCCACCGCCGAAGGAGCCGCCCGCGCCACCGCCACCGCCGAAGGAGCCGCCCGCGCCACCGAAGCCACCGGCTCCGCCGCCGAAGGATAAGCCGGTTGGAAAATCTTAAATCCCCTCTCTCGCGCGAGACCGGACCTTTGGTCCGGTCTCGTAACGTTAGTACGACGAGGTCGCGAACCGCAATCTCAGGCGAGCCGGGAGCGTAAGCGACCGGAGTGGGTTTCGGAGATGGCCTCCGGTCGCTTACGCTCCCGGCTCGCCTGAGATTCCAATAGCGATCCAATAGGCTCAGCCATTTCAAGGAATCCGGAATGCGAACCCTCTGCGTCTTCTGCGGCTCACGCGGCGGCAATCGCCCCGTCTACGCGGAGGCAGCACGTCAGGTCGGGACGGCGATGGTCGCGCGCGGGCTGGACCTGGTTTACGGTGGCGGCCACGTCGGTTTGATGGGCGTGGTTGCGGACGCGGTGCTTCAGGCCGGCGGACGTGCCGTCGGCGTCATCGTGCAAAGCCTCGTGGATCGGGAACTCGCGCATGCGGGACTGACCGAGTTGCACGTCGTCGAGACGATGCACCAACGCAAAGCGCTCATGGCCGAACGAGCGGACGCCTTTATGGCGATACCCGGCGGCTACGGCACCGGCGACGAACTCTTTGAAATCCTGACGTGGGCGCAGCTGGGTTTTCACACACACCCAATTGGCCTACTCAACACCGCCGGCTATTTCGACCCCCTCCTGGCGTGGTTGGACCACATGGTTCGGGAAGACTTCCTGCGCCCCCGCCACCGGAACCTTTTGCTGGTCGCCGACGACCCGGAACGCCTGTTTGACCGCCTCCAGGAGTTCAAACCGGGCCCTGCTGAGGCGAAATGGACGCAAAAGACCTGATTCCTCCTACAACCCTGCGCGGGTCCGATTGTAACGATTGTAACGATTATAACGATTATAACGATTATAGGTCGTCCGCCTCGCACTATTGTGTCGGATCGCGGTTGGCAGCCTTTGCACGCGGCTCATCACTTGTTTACCCTGGAAGAGGCCCGGAGGCGGAGGCCGCGCCGGGAACAACCGAGAGGACGTCCTGGCGACGGTGCCGGGGCCGTGTTGAGGCGTATTTCCGAAGACCCGATGCAGGGGAAAGGAGTAGCTACCATGAGACCCTTGCGTGGCTCCATTTGGTACAGCGCACTGGCCGTACTCGCGCTCGGCGGCGGGACGTGTCATGCCGCCTGGGATAACGTGTTCCAGGTCTGTTGTCACAGATGCCGAAACAAGGCGGTCGCCAACTACCCGGTCGTCGTGCCCGTGGTGGCCCAGGCCAGTCCGCAGGCTTGCCCGCAGCCGCAGCAATGCACGACGCGCTACGAACAGCGGTCGTATTACCAACCCGTGACATCGTATGTGCCGTACACCTATCAGGAACAGGTCACGAACTACCACACCAGTTATTACTGGGAACCAGTTACCAGCTACCGTTACAGCAGCTATTACGACCCCTGCTCGTGCGGGTACAAACAGGTGGCGACGCCGACGACGAGCTATTCACTCAAGTCCCAGTGTTCCCCGGTCACGAGCTATCTCGAACGGACGGCCCTCAAGCCGGTGACGACGCAACAGCTGGTCACCTACTATCAACCCGTGACGAGTTGTTGCCAGACGACGCTAGGTGCGCCGATTTCAACCCTGCCGCCCGGTGCGTCGGTCATGCCGGGCGCGGGCGACCAGCAACAGGCCAATCCGCTACCCGCCGGCCCCGGCGCGAGTGATCGCACGTTGCCCGGCGGCAGCGACACGAGCCGTAAGGTCGAGCGCTTCGACGACCCGGCGGCCCCACGGACCATGCCGCGGGCTACCGACGGCAGTTCGTTCCGCTCACCGGAATTGAAAACGCCAGGGACGCCGACCTCACCGACCAAGACGGCTCCGCCAACGGCCCGCATCGACCGCATCGCAATGGTGCCCGAACACGACGTGGAGGGACAGGTGCTGACCACCGCTGCCCAGCCGCGCGGCGGCGTCCGCGTCCTGTTGGTCAGCAAGGACCAGACGACCGTGAAGCAGACGGTGACGGCGGACGCGCAGGGCCAGTTCCGGGTGCGCTTGGCTTCCGGCTCCTGGCTCGTCTACGTTCACGACGCGGAA
>JBBRLG010000122.1:0-14414 GCA_038231495.1 Gemmatales bacterium
ACCACCCGCCGGGAGATTCTCGGCTTGGATCGGGGTGGCGTTCGACGCTGCGCGGTGCGGAATGCCAGTGGGGTCCGAACGCCGCCGTGGTTGCGCTGCGCGGCCGACCGACGTCGATTCGGCGAACGCGCGCGCGATCACCCGACCGCGGCACACCGACCACAAATTTCGTGCCGAACACTATTGGGACAGCGTACATTTCCCTTGCCCTCTGCCAGCCGCGGAGCGATAATCGCCCTTCGACAAGATAGGGGGTCGGGAGTCGAATAATACAAAAATCGGCAATCGCATTATTCGACTTCCGACCCCCTTTGCAACCCGAGGAGGAGTTTGTCTCCGCGGCCTCCTCTCCCCGCTTATGCTGGAGGCTCACCAATCGGTTAGAGCACTATTCCTTCTTGGGCGTCACCGCCTTGACGTCTTCCGGCTTCACGACGACCGGCGGCGGTTCGGGCTTCTTCTTGGCCGCGATCACGTCGGCTTGCAAGACCTCCACCGCCTTTTCCAGTTGCAGGTCGATGCCCTTCGTCAGCAGGTCCGGCGGCGTGTCCAGCGTCACGTCCGGCACCACGCCCTCCTTGTCCATGTTTACGCCCTTCAGCGTGTACACGCCGGTCCGCGGCAGGCGTAGGATCGAACCGTCGATCAACGCCACGCTGTCGGTGCCGATGACGTGGCCGCCGGTCGGCTGGCCTACTAGCTTGCCCAGGTTTAGCGCGCGGAAGGCGTTCGGGAAAATCTCGGCGTCGCTGTAGGAACGGTTGTTGATGAGCAGCACCAGCGGCTTGCTCCACTTGCGGTCCATCGCCCGCAGCACCAGACCCTCGCCGCCGTCGCGCTGCCGGAACAGTGTGTGCTCGTGGGCACCGAGGTAGTTCAGCACCTTGTCGTGCGTGAAGCCGCCGCCGTTGAAACGCACGTCCAGCACGATCGCTTCCTTGTCGAAGTTGTCGGAGTACAGGGCACGGACGAAACGGTCCAGGCCGTCGTCGTCCATGCTGGGAATGTGGATGTAGCCGAGCTTGCCCTTGCTCAACTCCGCCACTTTTTTCTCGTTGCGCTCGACCCAGCGCTCGTACATCAAATCGGCCACCGCCTTGCGGTTGACGGCGACCACCTCGACGCGCCGGCGCGCCTTTGGGTCCTTCGGGTCGGCGGCCGGGTCCGTGGTTACTTGCAATTCGACGCTCTCGCGCTCCTTGCCGTTGAGGAGCTTGCTCACGTCGGTAGTCTCCGTGACTTCCACGCCGTCGATGGCGACCACATACTCGCCGGGCTTGAGGTTCAGGCCGCGACGGTCGGCGGGGCCGCGCTTGAGGACCTCCACGATCTTCAGCCCTCTGCCGCGGTAGAACTCGTCGAAGATCAGGCCGAGGTCGGCGGTCTGCTCGTCCGGCGGCGGGAAGGTGCCGCGGATGCCGAGGTGCGAGGCGTTCAACTCGCCCATCATGAGGTAAAGAAGGGAGTACAAGTCCTCTTTCATCGTGACGTTCTTGACCAGCGGCCGGTACTTCTCGCGCACCGCGTCCCAGTTCGAGCCGTGGAACTTGTTGTCGTAGAAGTTCTCGGACAGGTAGCGCCAGCTCTGGTCGAACATCTCCGTGAACTCTTCCTCGGTGCGGATGGTCATTTTGACCTTGAACGGCACTGTGGCGACGGCTTCCGGCTTCACTTCGCCGCCGGGTCGCACCATGCGCACGGCGCCGTTGCCGTCGCGGAAGTAGATCAGCTCCGTCGGCGGGCCGAACTGCGGCTTGCGCTTCGACCACTGAATCTGATAGGGGCGCAGGTTGCCCGTGGTCAGCCGGGTCAGCTGGCTGCCGTCGGTGGCGGCGACCCACAGGTCCTCGCCCTGGTTGCGCGACCGGAAGGCGACCTTGGTGCCGTCCGGCGAGATCACCGCTTCGTCCATCACGACCGGGATTTCCTTCGCCCGCAGGTGAATGTCTTCCCAGTCGAAATCAACGGTGCCGCCGGTGTGCGGCGGTTCGACGACGCCGGGCGCGGCGGGCTTGCGCACCGTCGTGACGTAGAGGGTGTGGGCGTTGTTGCCGTGCCGCGCGCTGAGGAAGGCGATCTTGTTGCCGTCCCCGCTCCAGGTCACGTCGCTGTTGTAGGTGGCGTAGCGGGTGATGTTTCGCGCGGGGTTTTCGGCGGTAGCGCCGGTGGAGGGCACGACGTACAACTCGCTGGCGAACGAACCGTCGAGCCGGCTGTAGACGAACCACTTGGAATCCGGCGACCACTCGTAATCGACGACCTTGGTGTCGCTGACGATGGCCTTCTGGTCGGTGCCGTCGGGGTTCATCGTCCACAGCTTGCCCGCCTGGAAATAGGCCACACGCTTGCCGTCGGGCGCGAAGCTCAGGCCGGAGGCGGCGTCGTTGCCCTTGGTTAGTTGGGTCGTCTTGAAGCGATGGGCGTTGACGAGTTGCGGCCGCTCCGGGTCGTCCGGCTGGAGCATGTAGACGTTCTCGTGCCCGCTGCGGTCGGAGATGAACAGGATGCGGGAACCGTCCGGCGCCCAGGTCGTGTTGTGATTGTTCGCGGTGGTTTCCGTCAGGCGGCGCGGCTTGCCGGTGGGCGGGCTGATTTGCGTCAGGAACAGTTCGCCGTGAACGACGAGGACGGCGTGCTTTTCGTCGCCGGACAGGGCGTATTCCGTGGCGTTGGTGTTGGTATAAGTCTCGGCGCGCTCGGTGTTGGACTTGTCGTCGGTGTGGACCTCGATGGCAAGCTTACGCGGCGCGGCGCCATCCTTGGTCGAGACGACCCACAGGTCGGCGCCGCACTCGTAGACAATCCATTCGCCGTTGGCGCTGATCCGCGCCCGCCGGACCGCATCGTCGGTGTGGCGGGTGATCTGTTGCGGCACGGGCGGGCTGACTGCGGGGGTCGAAGGCAGTAGGGGGCCGACGGGCGCGGCACCGGGTGACACGGCGGAACTGGCCACCTGGCGCACGATGTTGGCCGGGGTGCCGTGGCACTCGCTGACGAAGTAGACCCACTGGCCGTCGGCGCTCCACATGGGCGAGGCGTCCTGGACGTTGTTTATCGTCAGCTGGCGGTTGTTGCTGCCGTCGGCGTTGCAAATCCAGATGTCGTCGTTGGACGAACCGCGGTAGCCCTTGCGATACCAGGTGCCGGGGCCGCGGACGTAGGCGATGCGGTCGCCCTTCGGTGAAAAGACGCCCTCGCGCCCTTCCGCCGGGCTGATGCGTTGGGTCCGACCGCCCTCGGTGAGGACGCTGTATAACTCTTGGCTTTGCGGGAAGCCGGCACTGCGGTTGGACGAGAAGAGCACGTTTTTGCCGTCCGGCGACCAGCCGTTCACGGCGTCGTCGCCGGAGTCGAACGTCAGCTGCCGGGGCTTGCCGCTCTCGACGGGGATGACGAACACGTTGTAATTGCCGTGGCGGTTGGAGCTAAACGCGATGGAGTGGCCGTCCGGGCTAAAGACGGGGTTAATCTCGTGGGCACGGTGCATCGTCACCGGCCGGGCCTTGCCGCCGATGGTCTCCACGACCCAGATGTCGCCGAGGTAGCTGAAAGTGACGAGCTTGCCGTCCGGCGATATGTCCGGCGTGCGGGCCATCCGGATCGGTTCCTGGGCGGGTAGGGAATTGCTCAGCAGTCCCAGCGTGAGGACCGCGAGGAAAACGTGCATGGTGCGCCTCATGATGAGTTGTATCCGTCGAAAAAAGGGCGGCAATAACGAGGGAGTGCCGGTCGCGGAGCGAAGCAACGAACGTAACCGTTCACTCCCCCCCTTACGAAGGGGGGGCGGGGGGGGTGGAGTGGACGCCATGACGGAATACCTCGGTTCTTGACCCCCCCCTACCCCCCCTTCGTAAGGGGAGTGAACGGTTACCAACGAACCATCAACGTACCGGACGAACGAGGACACCGAAATCCACGTCAAAGGTTCTTGCTAACCCATTTTACCGGTTGGACCGGGCAATTGCAAAAGGAAGCGGTGCGATTCGGTCAATCTTTTGGCGGACCGGTCGCGTAAGCGGGTTTGACACGTCCCCGCCAAAAGACTATGCGCTGCACTCCGACCGATGGGGGCCGTGGCCCTTACCTTCTGTCCAGCAAGGGAAACTTGGTGTGCAACGCTCGAACGATGGCGCTGCTGATGATTCTGGCGGTGCCGGTGGTCGGCCGGGCACAGCGCGACCCGCCGTATGAACCCACCGGCCCCATCCAGGTGTCCCCGTTTCACGCCATCGCCTCGGCACCCGCGGAACCGACTCCTCCCGTTGTGTACACGGTCGGCGACGGCCTACCCAAGCCAGACCCGGCGGCGGGTGAAACGTGTGCAGCGCGGGTGCCGACCGGACACCACCCGTGTTGGCCGGAAGTTTGGGGTGCCGTCGGCGTACCGGTGTATGTCGCCGGCAGCCACATGGCACCGAACGGCGTGCCGTTTCAGCCGCTGTTCGCACTCGATTTCGATTTCAACATCGGCCTACTGCCGCAAAAACAACTGTACCTGTTCGCGGAGAACAAGTTTTGGACGCAGCGGGCCGCAGTCGGCATCACCAATCCGAGCCAGGGGAAGTTTGATTTTAGCAAGCGCGAGTACGACCTCGAACTCGGCCTGGCCTGGAACGTTTACGACAACTTCGAGCTTCGCGTCTACGCATACGCCCTGAATAACCTAAACCGCGGCGATTCGTTGTCCCGACCGTTCGGATTCAAAGATGGCGTCGGGCTGGAAGGCCGATACTACTTGGCGGACGCGGACCCGTACGACGTGGGCAAGTTGAGCTTTGTGAGTTTGGGCTATTACCCGTCCAAGAGCATGGTCGCGGGGGACGGGGCGGAGTTTAAACCGAGCGTGTTCGCCCGGGCGTACCTGACCTTTGAATTGCCGGCGCTTCGTTCGTACCTGTACGGCGACGGCAAGATCATCGCCGAGCGGGCGGTCAAGCCGCGGCTGCTGGAACTGGATTTCGGCTTGGCCGCGCGGCCGTTCAGCCGGATGGAGAGCCTGGAATTCCGCATCGGCTTCGACGTGACGGGCGACGTGCAGGCCAAAACGGAGCGGAATTTGCTTTATGGGGCGATTCGCATTGGTTATTGAGGGCGGGGCGGCCGGCACCCCCCCTGCTCCCCCCCTTCGCAAGGGGGGGTAGGGGGGTGCCGCCCCGTTTGCCAGGCCTTGGCGTACTAAGTCCGTGTTGACAAGGTGTTAGGATTGCAGTACCACATTAGGGCTTCGGCCCCGCGGGAACGAACGTCCGCGTGGTCCCACGACTGTCACCGGTTCTTGCTCGTGCGATGCGGCGCGGGCCTGGCTCGCGCAGGATCTCTCCGGCAAGAGTTCTTCAAGGACGAACGGGTGATGGAAAGGATTCGTGTCGTTTGAACCCAAATCACGAAAGCGCGGCCGGCCCGCGGGCCGTCGTTTGTGACCTGGCCGCCCACGCCGCCGTCCGGGTGCCGTTGGACGCGGTGGCCGGATTGCGCCGGCAGCCCGGCCCGCCCGGCTCCCCGGTGTTGCCCGTCACGTTCCTCAAGCACGCCGACGAGCAAACGGTCGTCGGCCTGTCCGCGATCTTCCAGGCGATCGCCAACCACGGGTTGCGCGACGTTTCCTTCCGGGACTGGGGCGTCCTCGCGGCCCCGCGCTTCCTCGGCCGCGCGGCCATGATAACCGCCCAGCAGCGTTTCCTGGCGGAAGGGGCCTGGGGCGTGTCGCCGCACGTGATCCCACACCGCTCCCTGCATTCAATCTCCGGCACCGTCAGCCACGCGCTGAAGACCAACGGCCCGAACTTCGGCGTCGGCGGCGGCCACGGCGGCGCCGTTGAAGTGCTCCTCGCCGCGGCCGCGTTACTGGAACGGGTGCGCCTGCCGGGCTTGTGGGTCGTGTGGGCGGCCCAGGAACCCGACGGTGCAATGGACCTCGCCGGCCACGGCGACCCGGCCACGGCCTGTCGCGCACTCGCCGTCGCCCTGGTGCCCGTGACGCTCGACGGCAACCGTCCGCGCCTGCAACTCGAAGTGGGCGGCGGCACCGAACGCGGCGACGGCCCCTTTCCTGACTACTTCTACCTCGAAACGCTGTTGAACCGACTCGGCACGGCCCCCGAACCCGGTCGCAAGGTGGTCCAGGATCTCGGCGCGGGCATACGAGTTGGTTTGGAGTGGCCCGCGCGGTTCGTCGCGCGCACGAACGGCGTCGCCATCGGAACGCCCGGTTTCGCGGCCCAGGGTTCCTATCTCACGGCCGGCGCGGAGATCGAACGGTGACCCAAAACCATGGGACCTGGATCACGGGCGTCGGCACGGCGACGCCGTTGGGCAACACCTACACGGCGTTCGCGGACGGCCTGCTCGCGGGCCGCTCCGGCGTGGAGCGCGTGACCGGCTTCGACGTGGGCGAGCATCCCAGTCAAATTGCCGGGCAGGTCCATCAGGTGCCGTGCCCGCTTGGCGAAGACCCGGCGGCGTTCGCCCGGTTGCACCGCCTCGAACAATTGATCCGCTGGTGTTGCATCGGCGCGCTTAGTGACGCTGGCTGGTGGGAACGCCGACACGAGGTGCGGGTCGGCCTGGTGCTGGGCGTCGGTGCGGAGTGGCTGGAAGTGTGGGAGGCGGACACGCTGGCCGGCGGCCGGGCCATCCTCGAACCGCTGGACAAGGCCGAAGCCCTCGTATCCCGGACGCGACGCCACCTGGGCCTGACCGGCCCGGCGGTGAGCGTGTCGGCGGCGTGTGCCAGCGGCAATTACGCCCTGGCTCAGGCGAAACAGTGGCTCGAACTCGGCTGGGTGGACCTGTGCGTGGCCGGGGCGTGCGACATGGCGGTGACGCCGATGTCGCTGGCGGGGTTTGGCAACCTGCGCGCCCTCTCGCGGCGCAACAGTGATCCCCAAATTGCTTCGCGGCCGTTCGACAGGCAGCGCGACGGCTTCGTCATGGGCGAGGGCGGCGCGGCGTTCGTGCTGGAACCGGCGGCGACGGCCCGGCGGCGCGGCGCGAAGGTTTACGCGGAGGTCGCCGGCTTCGGTGCGAGCAGCGATGCCCACAACATGGTGATTCCCAGCCCCGACCCGCAACCCGCCATCGCCGCCGTGCGCCAGGCGCTGGCCGACGCCAAGGTCAATCCGGACGAGGTCGATTACATCAACGCCCATGCGACCAGCACGCCGGTCGGCGACGCGGCCGAGACGCGCGTGCTGACAACCGTGTTGGGTAACGCGGTGTCGCGAACGCCGATCAGCTCGACCAAGAGCATGACCGGCCACCTGCTGACCGCCGCCGCCGCGGTGGAGGCATTGGCCTGCGTCGTGGCAATGGAGCGCGCCGCACTGCCGCCGACGATCAACCTGTTCGAGCCGGACCCCGAATGCGACCTGTGCCACGTCGCCAACGAAGCCCGGCCCGGCCGGGTCAAGGTCGCGGTGTCGGACTCGTTCGGCTTCGGCGGTAGTAACACCTGCCTGGTGCTCAAAGCCGTTTAAGATCAATCCTTGTCCGAGCCGCGACCGTAAGGGAGCGGTGGGACGAACCGCTCCCTTACGGTCGCGGCTCGGACTTCGCGCCTTCTCGGACTTCGCGCAAGGTTTGCGCCCTCCCCCAATTCGTTACACTACCATGCTTGCACCCGTGCTCTCCTTTCGTCAGAATCAACCCAGGAGCCACAACGTACGGAAACCGGAAGCTCATGGAACCGCGCTACCGCACCCCCCGCGACCTGGTGGAAGCGCTGCAAAACACTGCGGCCGGCGCGCGTGCGCAGCTGTGGGACTGGGTCCGGGAACCGGTCGCCCGCCTTCTGGACCGTCTCATCGCCCGGCACCAACTCCGCCACGGCCGCGAGCGCATGGTCTTGCACACCCTGCACGCCCTGGAAACCCATTTGCGCACCCGCCCGGTCCGCGAATTCGCCGACATGAATACGGCCGCCTTTCGCGCATCCCTCCTGATCCAGGTGGCGAAGTTGCTTTACAACCCCTTCGGCCAGCAGGCCGGCATGGGGGCGGGGCCGTTGCCGCTGCCCGACTCGGCGGGGTACATAAGTGAAACGGTGTCGCTGCCTTTCGACCGCGTCGGCCCGTGCTGGTACGGCGGCGACTGGTTTGCGGGCCGCGAGACGCGCGACGGCGCGCTGTGGGTCATCGTCGCGGACATCACCGGCCACGGGTATTACGCCTACCTGCTGGCCAGCGCGTTGCCCGGCGTGTGGCAGCGGTGCTGGAAGCGGCACCCGGCAGGCGCGGAACCGGCGGAGTTATTGGCCGACATGCACGACCTGCTGGAATCGTGTCTGCCCGACGGCATCTATGTGGAATGCACTTTGGCACGCTTCGGCTCGGACGGCGACGTGACCGTCGCGCCGGCGGGCGGCAGCCGGCTCTTACTGCGGCGCGGCGGCTCCAACCGGCTCGAACTGCTCAAGCTGCGCGGCGCGTGGCTGGGGCTGAGCCGGCCCACGACGGACGAGCAGCGCACCTGGCAGCTCGACGCCGGCGACGAATTGCTGCTTGGCACCGACGGCGTGTTCGACCACCTGGCCGACCTGAACGGCGGCAACGTCGCCGATGCGCTGGACGATTTAAGCCGGGATGCCGAGGCGCGGCCGCTGCTCGAACAGGTCCACGAGCGCGTGCGCCGCGCGCTGCGGGCCGGTCCGCAAAAGGACGACATCACGATGGTCTTGCTGCGCCGCCGGGAGCCGGGCGTGGACGCCGTTTCTACGCTGCCCTTCCCCGGTCCC
This sequence comes from Gemmatales bacterium, assembly GCA_038231495.1. Lineage (GTDB taxonomy): Bacteria > Planctomycetota > Planctomycetia > Gemmatales > Gemmataceae > JBBRLG01. The sequence goes on from JBBRLG010000122.1 coordinate 8,732, forward strand.
ACGGCACGCAACGGGGCGGGCGATGTTTCGCTGTGACTGCCCGCCCGACAACTGCGCCGAAAAGGTCCGCCTCTACCAGCTGGGCGATCGCGCCTCCGGCGACGCGCTGGCCCAGAAGTTCGCCGGCCTGGTGCGCAGCATCGTCCAGCGCGTCCTGGGGCCGGGCCGGCGCGACGAGTGGGACGACGCCTGCCAGGCCATCTTCCTGCGCCTGTTCACCAACCTCGACAAATGGGACAACCGCTGTCCGTTTTGCAAATGGCTCGCCGTCGTCGCCGCCCGCCGGGCCATCGACCAAACGCGCCTCGCCGACCCGACGGTGCGCTTGCCCGACGCCGACATCGCCGACCGCCGACCGCCGCCGCCCGACCCGGAGACGATCGAGCGCATCGAGCAGGCGGTGGGCCGTTTCCCGCCCGACTGGCGGCTCATCTGGGACCTCTGGGTGCAGGGGGTGCGGCGCGACGAAATGGCCCGCCGCACGGGCAAGTCGCTCCGCACGATTCAGTACTGGCTGGCCGAGATGCTGGACCAGGTGCGCGAGGGATTGGCCGACTGATTTCCGCACGCGCGCCGCGGCGGTTGCAAGTCCTTACGCAACAGTCGGAAGAAGGAAATAGTTGCCGACTAAATGTTGCTTGACGAGACGAATCAAGTTTACTAGAGAGAGATTACCTCCGAACCACCCTCGCCGTACGGCCCTCCTTTTGCGCGGGGGCCGCGGGCGGCACCGCGTCGGTTTGTCGGAAGTGGTGGATCGGCAAGCGATTCCGGAAGGGCGCATTGTGCCGGTCGGCGGGCGTTTCGGGTGCCGGATCGACTGCCGCGGCGCGGGTCGTACAAAGTCGGAAACGGCTTCGGTCGATAACACGAGGGCACGCCGGAAGCGGCCCTCCTCCTTGTGGATTTCTTTTGTTCGAGGACTCACTGATGTTCGGTGGCACATTGTTCGTTCCATCGTGGCTGGAGACGGAGCCGGACCTGTCCTGGCAGTCCGCGGAGGGCCGCGTCGAAGATCCTTTCCGCGCGCCCCGCGCGCGTGACGAGGATGAAAACGTAGCAGACGAGGAGACCGAAGACGACGACGACGAGGACGACGACCTCGACGACCTCGACGACGAGGACGACGACTTCGACGACGACGACTTCGACGACGACGACCTCGACGACGACGACCTCGACGACGACGAGGACTTCGACGACCTCGACGACGACGACTTCGACGATGATGACGACGACGACGAGGAAGAGGACGACGCGGCCGACGAGCCTTAATAGAGATCGGGTGTCGGGCGTCGGAGAAGATCGGGTGTCGGGTGTCGGGTGTCGGGTGTCGGAATTGGCTGACAGCTAATAGCTGACAGCTAACAGCTATTTTGATTCCCCGTCTTCCGACGCCCGACGCCCGACGCCCGACACCCGACACCCGATCTTTTCCGACGCCCGATTTGCTCTTCCCTTTTGCGCAGTTATAATCCAAACTACATTCGGCTGAACGAACACTCCTGGGGTAGTCGTTCGTCGCCCGTCCGCTCAAACAAGGGGAAGCAGATGGCGCACCAGAGCAAGCACTCGAATGAGGGGCCCGAGCCTGCTACCACCGGCACTTCGCTGACTCGGCAGACCGACCAAAACCAACTCGATTTTGAACTCGATTTCTTTGGGGGCGTCCTCACCCGGCGACCCGACTACGTCGACGTGCTTCGGGTGATGGGCAACCTCCTGACCCTCAAGGGCCGGTTCGCCGAGGGGCTGCAAGTCGATAAGCGGCTCGTGCAGCTCCGGCCCAACGACGCCTTCGCGCATTACAACCTCGCGTGCAGCTTCGCGCTGCTGAAGCGTCCGGACCAGTCGATCAAGACGCTCCGCCGGGCGATCGAGTTGGGCTACCTCGACTTCCGCTACATGCGCGAGGACCACGACCTCGACTTGATCCGCCACGACCCGCGCTTCCGCCAGCTGATGCGCGAGTACGAGGACCGCTGAGAACGATCTGCCTTGAGGCGAGCCGGGAGCGTAAGCGACCGGAGGTCATTCCGAAATAGACTCCGGTCGCTTACACTCCCGGCTCGCCTCAAGGCGACCCAGTAAGAATCCGTTCCATGCACCTTCTCTCCCGGGGTGAAGGCGAACTCTTCTCCGACCCGTCGGCCAACCGCGCCCGCGCGTTCTTTGCCACCAAGCCGCGCGCGCTGGTCGATAAGGTCACGACGGTTGCCGAGGCGGTGCGCCAACTGGTCAACGACGGCGACTACCTCGCGGTCGGCGGCTTCGGCTGCGACCGAATTCCGACCGCCGTCGTCCACGAAATTTTACGGCAAAACAAGCAAAACCTGCGCTTCGCGGGCCACACGGCGACCCACGACTTTCAAATCCTCTGCGCCGGCAACCTGCTCGGCCGCGGCAAAACGCTGAGCCAGGTTGACATCGCTTACGTCGTGGGCCTGGAAACGCGCGGCCTGTCGCCGCACGCACGGCGGGTGCTGGAATCGGGCGAGGTGGCCTGCACGGAGTGGTCGAACTACACGCTCGCCGTCCGCTTCAAGGCCGCCGCGATGGGCTTGCCGTTTCTGCCCGCGCGGTCGCTGCTCGGCACCGACACGTTTCGCCGTAGCGCGGCCGTTTCAATCGCCTGCCCGTTCACCGGCGAGGTGCTGGCGGCGATACCGGCCCTGTATCCCGACGTGGCCGCGATCCACGTTCACGAGGCGGACCGCTACGGCAATTGCCGGATTCGGGGCACGACGGTCGCGGACCTCGACGTGGCCCGTGCCGCCAAGAAGTTGATTATCACCTGCGAACGGTTGATCCCCAACGACGACATCCGCAGCGACCCGACGCGCACCGTCATCCCGTTTTTCTGCGTGGATGCGGTGTGCGAAGTGCCCTACGGCAGCTATCCGGGCAACATGCCCTACGAATACTTCTCCGACGAGGCGCACCTTGGTCACTGGCTGGAGGTCGAAACCGACCCAGCTCTCTACCGCGCTTTCCTCGACGAGTACCTCTACGGCGTTGCCAACTTCGACGGCTACTTGCAGCGCTGCGGCGGCCTGCCGCGCATGCAGGAGCTGCGCCGCCAGGAATTACTCCTTGACCGGGGGCGATAGGGGGAAATGCGCGCATGTCCGCCGCCTGTAGCGCCATGGAACTGATGATCTGTAGTGCCGCCCGCCAGCTGGAGGACGGCTGCACGGCCGCGGTCGGCACCGGCGTCCCCTGCGCGGCGGCCATGCTGGCGCAGCGGACGCACGCGCCGAACCTGGTGATCCTGTTCGAGGCGGGCGGTATCGCCCCGCAGTTGCCGACCATGCCGATCAGCGTCGGCGACTCGCGCACGTTCTACCGCGCCGTCATGGCGACGAGCATGGCCGACATCATGGAGACCTGCCAGCGCGGCATGGTCGATTACACGTTTCTCGGCGGCGCCCAGATTGACGCCTACGGCAACCTCAATTCGACGATGATCGGCAAGGACCACCAACGTCCGAAGGTCCGCTTCCCCGGTAGCGGCGGCGCGAACGATCTGGCGTCGCTGTGCTGGCGCATCCTCGTCGTGACCAATCACGACAAGCGCCGCTTCGTCGAGAAGCTGGATTTCCTGACGACGCCGGGCTATCTGACGGGAGCTGGCGCGCGTGAGGCCGTGGGCCTGCCGCCGGGGACGGGGCCGTACCGCGTGATTACCGATCTCGCCATGCTGGGTTATCACGAACAAACCCGGCGCATGGAGGTGGTGAGCCTGCACCCCGGCATCACGTTGGAACAGGTGCAGGCGAACACCGCGTTTGAGTTGGGCGCGCGCGAAGCGCTGCAAACGACCGAGCCGCCGACGGACGTGGAATTGAGAGTCTTACGGGAGGAAGTCGATCCGCACCGCTACCTACTTGGGCGCTAAGGGCATTTGCCGCTTGCGGCGTTGCGGTCACTTCCCGCAACGCCGCAAGCGGCAAATGCCTTAATCGTCCGACCACTTCAAAATCACCTTCCCCGACTGGCCCGATAGCATCTGCGCGAAACCCTTCTCGAACTCGGTGTAGTGGAACCGGTGCGTGATGACCGACCGGATGTCCAGGCCGCTTTGCAGCATCACGGTCATCATGTACCACGTCTCGTACATCTCCCGGCCGTAGATACCCTTGATGGTCAGCATGTTGAACACCACCAGGTTCCAGTCGATCGCCATTTCCTTTTCGGGAATGCCGAGCATCGCGATCTTGCCGCCGTGACACATGTTCGTCAGCAGGTCGCGGAACGCCAGCGGGTTGCCCGACATTTCCAAACCCACGTCGAAGCCTTCCTTCATGCCGAGCTTTTTCTGCGCATCGACGAGCGTGCCCTCGCGGACGTTCAGGGCGATGGTCGCTCCCATTTTTTTGGCCAGGTCGAGGCGGTAGGGGTTCATGTCGGTGACGACGACGTGGCGGGCACCGGCGTGGCGCACCACCGCCGCCGCCATGATGCCGATGGGGCCGGCCCCCGTAATCAGCACGTCTTCGCCCAGGATCGGGAACGACAGGGCCGTGTGGACCGCATTGCCGAACGGGTCGAAGATCGACGCCACGTCGCGGTCCACGTCCGGGTCGTGGTGCCAGACGTTCGTCATCGGCAGCGCGATGTACTCCGCGAACGCGCCGGGGCGGTTGACGCCGATGCCCTTGGTGTCCTTGCACAGGTGCCGCCGGCCGGCCAGGCAGTTGCGGCAACGACCGCAGACGACGTGGCCTTCGCCGCTCACGACCTCGCCGGGATGGAAGTCGACGACGTTCGAGCCGATGGCGGCGATCTCGCCGACGAACTCGTGGCCGACGACCATCGGCACCGGGATCGTCTTCTTGGCCCACTCGTCCCACTTGTAGATGTGAACGTCGGTGCCACAGATGCCGGTGCGGTCCACCTTGACCAGCACGTCGTTGACGCCGACTTCCGGGACCGGAACCTCTTCCAGCCACAGGCCGGGCTGGGACTTGCTCTTTACCAGTGCTTTCATCGGGGTGTCCGTTTACCGTTTTCGTTTCAAGGGAAGAGCCTTCCTCGTGCGGTGGTCCTCCCGCCTTATCCGACGACCCGCATTTCGTTACACCGTCAGGCCGAGGGCCGCGCGCTTCTCCTGAATGAAGGGGATGTGGTGCGGAATGTGGTTGCCGGCGAGCGTGAGCATCCGTTCGAGGGTGAGCGGCCCGCGTTCGTTGTGGACGCCGGTACGCTGCAACGCCTCGGCGGGCAACGTGCGCAGGATGCGTGCCAACTGCGAGCGCGTCTTTTCGATGAGCGTGAGTTCTTCTTCGAGGTCGCGCTGGTGGTAAGCGAGAGCCGCGGCAAAGTGTTTTTCGCTCGCGCCGAGCAGTTGCGGCTGGTCCTCGGCGATGATGCGCTTCATGCGGTCGGCGAGGATCGGGTCGAAGTCGGCGAGGTGGCAAACGACTTCGAGCGTGCTCCACTTGCCGGCCACCGGGCGGGCCTGCAACTGGTCCTTACTCATGCCCGCGACGGCCTTGCGCAGCGCGGCGGGTCCTTCCAAATACCCTTCGATCAGCTGGGACAGCGACGGCATGGTGCAACTCCCAAGAAGGACTTAGTGGTACTACCCGATTGGCGAGCCGGGGGCGTAAGCGCCCCGAGTGGGGTTGAATAAACCCGTGGCGTAGGCAACCCGCGCGCCCAAAATGGTAGTGGCGCACAA
>JBBRLG010000123.1:0-14308 GCA_038231495.1 Gemmatales bacterium
AGCCTGAAGCGCAAGCGAAGGACGGTCCCTCGCTTGCGCTTCGGGCTTGTGTCATTCCACGCCACGCCGAGTATAACTTCTGGACGTGCCAGAAGGTTTTACACCAATTCGACCGGAGCCAGCACTCGACCGTCACGGGTTTTGACGGTGGTGGCACCGTGGCTGCGCAAGATCGTCACCACCTCGTCCGACTTCTCATGGTCGTCCACGCGGACGGCAACAATGGTGCGCCCGGCCCGGAATTCGTTCTCGTAGTGTTTGACCTCATTTTCCGTCAGCCCCATCGCGACAAACGGCCCCGCGAATGCCCCCAGCGCCGCGCCGGCAGCCGTGGCACCTGCCATTACGGTTAAGATACCGCCCGTGATGGCCAGGCCGATTCCCGGTATGGCGGCGACGGCAATCGCACCGGCCAGAATGCCCAGGCTGCCGCCCGCGATCGCGCCGGCCTCGGCCCCGTCCGCGGCGACTTCTTCCCGGTGGGCCGCGGGTAGTTCGGCCTTCTCGATAGTGCCGCCGGGGGCCAGGATGCCGAGTTCGTCGGAAGAATAGCCGGCGTGGGTCAATTCATCGAGTGCGCCTTCGGCCAATTTGCGGTTGGGGAAAACGCCCAGTAGTAGCGGAGCATCGCTCGTCATGTTTGCACTCCTTGTCGTGGGAAGGCCGACCGCCGGGAGCAAACCCCTATCTGGTCCGGCGTCCAACCTCCGTCGGCGGGCAGGAGAGAACAGAGCAAAAATGGTGCCGGGAAAGCGAGAAGGAGGGCCGTCGCGCCGGAAGAGGTAAGGCCTGGTGCGCGAACAAACAAGGAGTCCTTGGTCCGCACCCTAGGACTTTTCCCCTCCGTGTCGTAAAACAATCGACAGCCCCGGGCAACCAGGAGGAAAGAACGTGGAACCCAACGTCGAGCAGTGCGACCGGCTCACCCCGTCGAGCGTCCCACCCGGCAAGGAAAGAGGCGCCGCGGACGAGGCGAAAGTCGGGTTCACCCCGGCTGAAAGGCCCGCAAAAAACCAACCCCACCGTGCGCCCCTGTGCCGACCGAACCTTCCCGAAAAGCTCGCCGACTTGCGCCGCGTGTACCTGGACGAGTGCTAAGCGACCGGCGGCGGCTTTCTTCTGGCTGCCGCTAGCGGCCGAAATCTTCGCTCACCCGCCGCCTGGCGAGCGGCGGACGAAAGTCCGCCGTGGTCGCGCGGCAGCCACGGCGGACTGGCGTTCGTCGTCACCCTTGACGCGACTGCACCCCCTGCACGGTGGTTGTGTTCACCCGTCGGTTTTTCGTTGGCAAGGGTGGGTGTTTTTTTGGCAAGGGTCGGAAGTGGCACGGGTGGTTGATGGCAGGTGGGTGGTGTGCAAGACGTTTTCAGCAAAGGGTTTGCGTTAAACGTGCCGGGAGGCGTGTCCGAAGAGGGATAGGACCCTTGCCGCAGGCGCAGCAGTTGGCAAGGGTGGGGCGTCGGGAAGAGGAAAAACAAATAGCTGTTAGCTGTCAGCTATTAGCTCTCAGCCAATGCCGTCTTTCGACACCCGACGCCCGACACCCGACACCCGATCCTCTCCGACGCCCGACACCCGACTCTGCGGGCCTGGCAACACCCACTCGAACGCCTCCGCGTCGCGGAAGCCTTCGGCCTGCTTGTCGTACGCCCGTCGGACCACCTGCAAACGACGCCCTTCCAGCGTGTACACCCAGTAGGACCAAATCTTTTGCTGCGTCGCGCTGCCGGCACAGATCACCGGGAACGGGGCCAGCTTCGAGGTGTAATGGTGGTAGCTCTTGTGCCGGTGGCCGTGCAGCCACAGCTCGACGCCGCCGCGCTTCGCCACCCCCAACAGCTCGTCCAGGTCGCGCAGCGCCCGCACCTTGCGCTCGCGCCGGCCGCTGGCCACCACGACCGGGTAGTGCGTCACCAGGATGCGCGGGCCGCCTTCCAGCCGGGCGAGCAACGCTTCCAGGCGTTGAAGCTGGTCCGCGCCGACGCCGCCGCTGGCGTCCCACGGCCAGCGGTTGGCCGTCGAGGAGTTGACTGCGATCAGCCACGCCGGGCCGACACGCTGGGCGAACGGATAAGTCTCGGGGCCGACGCGCTCGCCGACCAGCCAGGGGGCGAAGTAGCGCTCGAACAAGCCCTCGCGCATGCTGGTGAGGGTGCAATAATCGTGGTTACCCGGCACCGCCAGGCCCGGCGGGCAGTCGGTGCCTTGCAGGCCGAGCAGGAGGGCGGCGTGCTCGATCTCTTGCTCGAAGCCCATCGCGGTGGCGTCGCCGGAAAAGATGAGTCGGTCGAAACCGCCGCCGCGCAGGTCGCCGACGAGGGCGTTGAGCACCTTGTCGGCCGAGCGGAAGCGGAAGCCGCGGCCGAGCAATCGCAGGTTGATCCACGCGGGCAAGCGCTTGTTCAGGAAATCCTCGCGCCGCCAAACGCAGTTCGGCGCCGTGACGTGGATATCGCTGAAATGGACCAGGCGGATCGCGGGCGGTGTTGCGCGGTTAATCGTTGCACTCCTCCCCGGTTGACCGTCCGGGGGCAGGGTTTACATGGCCCCGGTTCGGTGCGGTTTGTACAATTGCACCGGCTTCCTCACCGTGAGTAGGCACTCGCAACCGCACCGTCAGCCCTCCGAGGATTGTATATCCATGCCCAAGGTCGTGTTTGTCAACGAAAAAAAGGAAATCGAGATCCCGGCCGGCGCCAACCTGCGCACCGAGGCGAAGAAGGCCGGCGTGTCCGTTTACAAGGGCATCGACAAGTACATCAACTGCCTGGGTTTCGGCCTGTGCGGCACCTGCCGGGTGCTGGTCAAGAGCGGCATGGAAAACCTCAGCCCCAAGTCGTTGATCGAGAAGATCAACCTCAACGCCCACCCGCTGACGATGTTCGCCGCGATCGGCCACGAGAGCGAGATGCGGCTGGCGTGCCAGGTGGCGGTCAACGGTGATTGTACCATCGAGACGACGCCGGCGTTCAACCTGGACGGCGAAAACTTCTGGCAAAAGCCGTACCCGAACAAGTAACCGTCCGCCGAAAGCAGCACGTCGATGCACCTCCTGTGGCGCTTCCTGGGACAAAAGCCCGACCTGGCAGCGCTGGAAGCGCAGCCGTTCACGCCCGGCGTCGAGGCCGGCCCGCAACCGGGCAACTGGCAAGACAGTTACGAGCGCGTGATGGCCCACGAATCGCCAGGCGCGCCGGAACCGGGCGGTCCCTTCGAGGCGCTGGCCCGCGCCATTCTCGGTTACGACATCTTTCCCCCGCGACTGCTCAGCGGCGTCCTGCGCCGCGACCCAGTACAGCCGGGCGACACCTACGGCATTTGCTACCACTTCTTGCCCGGCCTTGATTTTTTCTTCGGCGGCCGCGTTACAGCCGTCTTCCGCGCGGAGGCCCACGGCGTCTGGCGGGCGGGCTTCACGTTCCGTACCGTGCAAGGCCACCCGGAGTTGGGCGAGGAGACGTTCTGGGTGGAAAAGGACCTGGCAACCGGGTCCGTCCGGGCCGGCTTACGGTCGTGGTCGCGGCCGGGGACTTGGCTGACGCGCCTGGGCAAGCGCTATACCCGTTGGATGCAGGTACGGGCGTGCTTGGCGGCGTTGGATCATCTGCAACAAATAGCAACCACGAATAACACACGGCTAGGGGCCGACAAGGAATGGCGGCAATCTTAGCTGATCGGTTTCAACTGGGCGAAAAAGCCGTCCTGTAACAACCCCGGAATGGCGGCCTGAATGGCGGCGGTTGACACCTCCGGCAACACCACCAGGCCGGCCTCGGCGAAATAAGGTCGACCGGCTTGTACATCCGCCGCCAACTCCTGCGCGAGACGGACGGGGTCGAAAAACGTGAGTGCGTAATGACGGCCATCTTCGAGATGAACCTCGACATCACTTAGCCAGCCTTTGGCCGGCGTTTCCAACTCGCGGCGTTCGTGGTACTCGTCAGGGAAAACGATTGTGTATGTACGAATCGCTGTTGCCATGATTGAATCTCCCTTCCTCAAACGCGGGTAAGAGCGATCCGCCGAAGAGCGTCTTCGTACTCCGCAAACGTCATCGGTTGCGCCGGAACGATCTCGAAATGGTGCGGATCCTGCCCGCTCTGTACGACCTTCAGAGTATCAGGAATCCCATGGACGCGATAGGCACCCCCGAAGCGGTCAAGGCCATCCGGCCTATCAGAGACAGAAACGCCGCGTGTCGGTCGCAACAATCCGCTCGTGCGGTCGAAGCGCACGTCCAGCCTCGTCGGTCTTAGAGTATTGCCTCCTCGGTAATAAACGACGGAAGACATCGGCTTACTTACTCCTGAGCGGCGTGCCGCAGTTCCTTCAAGTTGCTCTCGATGGTCTGAATCTGGTTCTGCAACTCCACCACGAAATCGCGTTGTTGCTGCACCACGTCGGCGGGCGCTTTATCGACGAAGCTCGCGTTGCTGAGTTTCGCGCGCGTGCCCTGCAGGTGCTTCACCTTCTCGGCAAGCTGTTTTTCCAGACGCTTCACCTCCGCCGTCGGGTCGATCAAGCCTGCCAGCGAAACGTACGCCTCGAACTCCGGATGCACAATCGTCGCCGACTGCCGCGGCTTCGTCGTGTCCGGGCCGCAATGCAACGCGCCCACACCGGCCAGAGATGCGATGAACGGTTGCAGCGCGCGGAAGTCGTCCGCCGCCGACACGCTACAGCGCACCGATACGTTCAACGGCGTTTTCACGTCCACCATGTAGCGATTGCGCACTTCGCGCACGTTCCGCACGAGTTCCTGCATGCGCGCGATACGCGCCTCCGTCGCGGCGTCGATCCACGCGGCCGGGAAGCTCGGCCACGCGGCGATCACCACGCTGCGCTCGGCAATGCCCGCCAGTGGCAAGCTGCGCTCCGGCGCAACCTCGTTGAGAGTCTGCCAGATCGACTCCGCCACGAACGGCATGACCGGCTGCACCAGCCGCAAGATCGCGTCCAGCACACCCACCAGCACACGCTGCACCGTGCCCCGGCCGGCTTCGTCGCGTAGCCGGCCCTTGCTCATCTCCACGTACCAGTCGCAGAACTCCGACCACGTGAATTCGTAGATGTGCCGAATCGCCTCGCTGAATTTGTAACCTTCGAGCATCTCCGTCACGGCCGCGGTCGTCGTCGCCAGCCGACTAAGGATCCAGCGATCCTCGATCGGCAATTCCTCCGGTCGGATCGCGCCGGGGCGATAGCCTTCGAGGTTGAGCAGGAGGAACCGTGCCGCGTTCCAGAGTTTGTTGGCGAAGTTGCGGCCCTGGTCGAAGCGGTCCGACGCCTGCTTCGCGGTCGGCAACTCCGGGTCGGCAGCCGGCCACGGACCGCCCGGACGAAACGGCTTCTTGCAGTTGGGGCACGTCACCTTGCGCGTCCGCATCGACAGGTGCTCTTGCTTCACTGGCACGAGCGTGTCGCAATGCGGACACACGTTGGCCACCGGCATCTTGCTGTCCTGCGTCTCGGTCGAGAGGTGGACCATGATGAAGCGCAGCGCGTCGGTGCCGTAGCGGTCGATGATGTCGAGCGGGTCGATGCCGTTGCCCTTGCTCTTGCTCATGCCCTCGCCGAAACCGTCCAGGATTTTCGAGTGGATGTAGACGTGATGAAACGGCACCTTGCCCACGTTGTAAAGCCCGGCGATCACCATGCGCGCCACCCAGAGCGTGATGATGTCGCGGCTCGTCACCAGCACGTTCGTGGGGTAGTAGTACGCCAGCTCCGACGTTTTCTCGGGCCAGCCGAGCGTCGAGTGCGGCCACAGCATCGAACTGAACCAGGTGTCGAGTACGTCGGGGTCTTGCACGAAGCCGATGGCTTCCAGTTCGCGTTCCACATCTTCCGCGCCCGGAGCCACACATGCGAGAAATCGGAACGGCGTCAGTTCTTGTCCGTGAGGTCCAACGGCCTTGGCCGCTTCCGTTTCGGCGGTGTTGACCACAAGCACTTGAGCGTATTTTGTTCTAAGCTCCTTTAAGCGTCCGAGCCTCGCCTTAATCTCGTCAAGGCTGCCCTTTGCAGCGTCCATCATGACCCACACCGGAATGCGATGCCCCCACCAAAGCTGTCGGCTGATGCACCAGTCGCGCTTTTCCGCAAGCCAATCGAGGTACGAGTTCTTGTAGCGCTCCGGGAAGAACTTCACCTGCCCGTTCTCCACGGCTTCCATCGCCATTCGCGCCAGACCCCCGTTCGCCGCTGGCGGCGTAGCGTTCGGCGCTTCGCCGCCAGCGGCAGGAAGGTCGCCCATCTTCACGAACCACTGGTCCGACAGGTACGGCTCGATCGGCGTCTTGCTGCGGTCGCTATATTTCAGCGGAATTATCCGCTCTTCTTTGCCTTCAAACAGGCCGAGCGCTTCCATGTCGGCGACCACGGCTTCGCGCGCCTTGTAGCGGTCAAGGCCCTTGTACTTGCCGCCGTTCTCGTTGATGGTGCCGTCGGGGTTGAGGATGTTGATGATGCCGATCTGCGGGTTGCGCTGGGAGCAGGCGTAGTCGTTGGGGTCGTGAGCCGGCGTCACCTTCACGCAGCCGGTGCCGAGCGTCGGGTCGGCGAGCAGGCCGTCGGCGATGATCGGGATTTCGCGGTGTACGAGTGGGATCGTCACCGTCTTGCCGATGAGGTGCTTGTAGCGCTCGTCGGATGGGTGTACGCACACCGCGGTATCGCCCAGCATGGTTTCGGGGCGCGTGGTGGAGAAGCGGATGAATTCTCCGGTCGCTGACGCTCCCGGCCCGCCTCGCACTTGATACTTGAACGTCCAAAAGCCGCTCTTGGTGTCTTCGGTGTAGGTCTCGTCGTCGGCCACCGACGTTTGCAGGTGCGTGTCCCAGTTCACCAGCCGTTTGCCGCGAAAGATCAGGCCGTCCTTGAACATTTGAAAGAACGTCTGCCGCACCGCCCGCGCGCACATCGGATCGAGGGTGAAGCGCAACCGCTCCCAGTCGCAGCTGCAACCGAGTTCGCGCAACTGGCCGATGATGCGCTTTTCATACTGGTCCTTCCACTGCCAGATGCGGCGCACGAGTTCGTCGCGGTCCACGTCGTGGCGGGTCTTTTTCTCGTCCTCGGCGAGCCGGCGTTCCACCATCGCCTGGGTGGCGATGCCGGCGTGGTCGGTGCCGGGCATCCACAGGGCGTTGTACCCCTGCATCCGCCGCCAGCGAATGAGGACGTCTTGCAGCGTGTTGTTGAGGGCGTGGCCCATGTGCAGGGCACCGGTGACGTTCGGCGGCGGGATGACGATGGTGAACGGCTTGCGGTTAGCATCGGGGTCGCTGTGGAAGAACTTGTTTTCGTTCCAGAAGTGCAGCCAGCGCTGCTGGGCTTCTTTCGGGTCGTACTGCTTGGCCAGTTCGGTCGCCATGGTCCACGCCATCCTCAAGGCCCGCGGGCGGAAGAAAAGGAAAAGGCGGCCGGCTCGCTGCCGGGGCCGCTTGGTAATTCTATGGACCGACGCGACCGCCTTGAGGTTCGGAAAGGCCTCGGGAATTTCTAAAGCGGCAGCACCCGAACGCGGGATTTCTTCAGATCAACGACCACCAAAGCCCCTGCCGCCAATGCGGCGTCGTGTTGAGCCAACGCGGCGATTTCATTCGACCCCCCGAGCGGCGTAGGCCAACGCCGCATCAAGGTCTTCGGGTTCCAGGTAGGCGTAAGCTTGCAGAATCCGCTCGCGCGACTTGCCGCTGGCCAGCAATCCCAGGATGGTACCGACCGTACCGCGCAGACCCCGGATACAAGGCTTTCCGCCCATTACCGCGGGATTGAGGGTAATGCGGTCAATGTGCATGGGACGGCTCCTCCGCTCGTTGGTTCAAGGTCGGTTAACCACCGTCACGTCTCGAAACGTAAACGTGCGGGCCCCGTCAGATGCAGTGCTTGGTTCGGCCGGCCGCTTGGGGTGCGAGGGAGGAAGCATCACTATTGCCGTTGGCCTGCGAACGTTGGCCGTCCGACGCATGACGGATTGCGGCCCAATCGATGCTTGCCACCCAACAGTGTTCTTCTTCCGAGAAGGACACGACCCCATCCACGAGCAATTCATCCATCTGGCCCTTGTAGTCCAGATCATCCGCGTACAGAGTGAGAGCTAATCCCTCGCGCAACTCGACCTGTTGTTGCGACAGGTCTTCCATCGTGCCGATGCAATTCAATCGAAGTCGGCCCTGAGGGTCCGCGTTGTGGAAGTCGGCGTAAACCTTTGGCTTCACCATGCTGCTTCTCCCTTCATCACGGCTTCCCGGCGGGGCGGGGAATGGTCGGTGTGAGCAAGCGGCTTGCCGCTTCCGGGCTCAACCCAACGATGGTTGCGTGATGCGCACTGCGGCCCGCGGTTCGCACCACGTCGCCGCCAGCCGCACGGATTGCGCCAACGGTTGTCACGCCAACCTGACCGTGGGGAATAGCCGCGGTCAACTCCTCCACGGACGACCCTTCGGCGCATTCGACCGATGCACCTGTCACACCACTGGGATGAGTTCGCGTCCCTCGCCGGAGGTCTTCCGGCTGATTGCGCCCGCCGCGAACCACCAAGGCTTCGTCCGGAATCCTTTCCGTCACCGCGATTCTCCCCTGCAATTCCTGAGGCGGGCTTCATCGGTTCCTATTGGCATTCCTTCTCCATCCTACTCGAAAGCAGCTTGTTAGAGCAATCTCCTGTAGTCATTCGCGGGGTAGACAAATAGCGTCCATTCATTTTTCCGCTTGTCCCGACTCGCCGGTCTTGGAGTCCGGCTCTTCCATTTCAGACGTCTCCTTACCCTCCCCCGTCGCGGAGGGTGGTCCTTCAAGTTCGGCAAGCAGGTCGCGCACGTTATTGTTGCCCGGATTGAGCCGCAACGCTTCGCGGTAGCGGGCCAGCTTCTGGTCCGGGTCGCGCTGCACGAAGCCGCGGAATTTGTAGAAGTCCGACAGCACCGCCCGCGCCGCCACGTCCGCCGGGCGGTCACCTACCAGGCGCAACAGCTGCAGCGCGAACGGCGTGAAGCGCTCCACCTGTTCCGCGAGCGGCTGGGCCGCGTGGGCGTGGTACAGATCCAGAAACCACTCATCGCATATTTCGACCAGGGCTGTCAGCAGGCGCACGTTTTCGCGGTCGAGGCTCAGCAGCCGGCGCAGGTAGCCCAGCCCCTTGTCGAAGTCGGCGTGCGAACCTTCGGGGATGTCGCCGTAACGCATCGCCTCGCGCGTGGTGAGCAGGTAGTCGGTCGCCAGCCGGTCCCTAAATTGCGCGACGCGCTCGGCCACGTCCTTGCCCATCGCTTCGTCGCGGTCGCCGGCCAAACCGGGCAGTTCTTGCACCAGGTTCCAGTGCCGTCGGGCCGCGTCCATCGCCGCCCGCGCCAGGAGGGCGTTGGTTTGCTTCGCGTGCGCGGCGAGTAGGTAATCGAACAACAGCGGGCGTTGCGGGTCGTCCTTCTTGCCTGCAAAGTGCAGTATCCAGAAACGCCAAGCCCGCCGCCAGCACGGTGCCGCGGCGTCCGCGTCGCCGTGGTCCTCCAGCGCCTCGGCAGTGCGCAACTCGATCGCGGCGAGATGATGCACCAGCCGCGGTGGCAAGTCGGTGTGTTCCGCCAGCGCGGCCAGGCCACTTTGCGCCGCTGCGTTATCCTTGGCTTGCGCCGCACACAGGATCGCCTGCCCTTCGGGAAAGGTTGCGAGCAAGTCGGCGGCGTCCGCGAGCAGCACGGCCGGCCACGCAACCAGGCCGTCGCGGCGGAGCACGTCGGCGAGCGCCTGCGCCCGCGCCCGCCGCTCCAACTCCGGCAGCGCCTCGCGCAACGCCGCCCCTTCGGGCCGTTCGGTCAGGTCGGGGTCCTGGGCCAACGCCCGACGAACACACGCCAGTGCCTCGGCGTCGTCGGTGCCGAGCAGGCGCGTCGCCCGGTGCAAAAACCACGGCGCGACGGCCACGCCGGGTGGTGCGTCGGTTTCGCTGACCTTCGCGGTTCCCAGGCCGGCCAGGCCCGACAACACCGCGCCCGGTTGGCCGAGTACGGCCGGCTCCCACAGCTGCAACCAACGCGGCAGACAGCGCCGCCAGACCGAATTGCCCGGCTGGGCCAGGGCGATGTTTTTGACACACGTCAGCACGAAAGCCGGCGGTCCCGAGCGAAACAAGCGCCACGCGTCCAACTCGTCGAGCAAGGCCGCGACAGCGTTCGCATCGCCGCGCCGGGCCGCCTCCTGGACCAACAACGCCTGCGCCAGCCCGCGCAACCGGGCTTGGGCACGCAGCCCGCGCACCGCTTCACGCCAACGCTCGGCCGATTCGGCGTCGGCGTTTGCCGGCTGTTGGGCGAGCCAGGTCGCGGCGCGAAACAGGTGCGCCGGCGGCGGGGCTTGCGGGTCGTCGCCGGCAAGCGGCTGGCCTTCGAGCAGCGAACGGCCGAGGTTCAGCACCGGATCGCCGACGAGGAGTTGTGCCGCTGCGGCCAGCGCGCTGCCGTCCGCCGCACCGCGGTCGAGCAACAACCCGCGCAACAACTGCCGGCCTACGAGCCGTGCCAGTTCCGCGTCCGCCAGCACCCAGTCGAGGCGCGACCATTCCTGGACGAGGGCCAGGGCGTCTGCATTGGGCAAGCGCGTCACCGCCTGTTCGAGGACGGCCCGCAAGACGTTGCGCCGCACCCCGTCGCCCGCCAGCGCCTGGTCGCGCACCGTCCGTTGCAGTGCTTCTCGGTCGGGTTGCCGGGCCTGCAATAACTCGGCAAGCTGCTTGAAATGCCCCGCAGCCACGTCCTGAAAGCCCACGCTGCGTGCCTGCTGCAATACGTCCAAACACTCGGCCGGCGACGCCTCGCGCTTGCGGAAGCGCTCCAGCGCCAGCCGCGCCCGGCAACGCAACGCCAGGAACAAACCCGGCTGACTGGCCAACAGGGCGTTGAAATCTTCCTGGCCCAGACACGCCAGGCCGTAGCGCGCGAACGGCTGTGCGAACGGCACCGCCAGCGCCTCCCGGTACGCCGTCGCCGCCGCGTCGGTCTGCCCCACCAGCCGTGCCAGGTGGCCGCGCAGCAGCTCCGTCAACAAGAACGGTCCGGGCCGTGCCGGGTCGAGTGCCGGTGTTTCGCCCTTGAGCCGCCGTTCGACGAGTCGCCGCCATTCCTTCAGCGCCGCGGCCGGGTACGGTCCCTGCTCCGCCTGTTTCAAAAACGCCAACGCCTTGTCCGCCTGTTTCTGCGCCACGGCGATCCATGCAAGAAGCAAGTTGCGTTCGACCTGCACGACGCCGCTGGCGGGTGCGGCCTCGGTGAGCGCGCGCTCGGCGGGCGGGACTTCGCCGCGGCGCAAGCTGGCCCGCGCTTCGAGCAACGGCCCCTCGTCGCAGCCGGTGACGCGCTTGTTGGTGCGGACCGATTTCCACACCTGTTCGGCACGATCGACCCGGCCCACGCGCCAGAGCAGGTCGATAAACCACGCCGTCGCTTGCGGGGAGCCGCCCAGCGTGCGCAGCACGGCTTCGTATTCGCCCAGCGCGTCGGCCCGGCCCAACTGGACGCGGACGCGCGCCCGCCAGTACGCCGCCTCGCCGAGTTGCGGCGTGGCCTTGTCATCGCGCGCGCGGTTCACGGCCTCGCCGAGCACGGCCTCCGCCGCGGGCAGGTTGCCGACGAGCCAGTGCAGGAAACCGAGGACGAAAAGGCGTTCGAGTTCCTGCCCCGGCACCGGCACGGCGGCGGCCAGCGCGGTCTGCCAGCGCTCGGCGTCGAGCGGCATCCCCGGCAGGTACGCCGTGAGGATTTTGCGGACGCGCGTCAACGCCTGCTCGGCGGCCGCGCCCGGCGCGGCCGCCGGCGGCCGGTCCACCACCCGTTGCGCCCAGCGTGGGCCCCTTGCCGACTGATACATGAAAAAGTTCCGCCGTCAGGTTGTTCCCAGTCTTGCCGCTTGCGGCTTTGCGTTCGCCCCCAGCCTTACAACTTGTCCACTCGGAACGACCGCCCGCCGCGCAAGGACCGTTCCCTTGCGCGTTCCCGTCATGGTATGCTGTAGCGAAACGTCCGCCGTCCGAAAAATCTTGTCAGAGTGCCTAGATTGCCCGTCGCTATCGGGTATCCTTCCTGTTGGAAACCGCCGTCGCCGGGGCCGCCTCGCAGAAAGTAGGAGTTTTGCATGTCTCGAAACGTCCTGCCCGCAATCTCCACGGTGGAGCCGTTGTACTTGCGCCCCTGGGTCGTGCTGCTGGTCGGCCTCGGGTCGGCGGTCGTCGGCCTGGGGTTGTGCAACTTCGACGGCAGCGGCTTCGTCGTCGCCCGCCTGGCCTTTCTCGTCGTCGGCCTGATCCTGGCGGGGGCCGCTGTCGAACGCCGGTTCCGGATCGCAGGCCAGGAACTCGAAGAGCGCATGGAAACGGCCGGCATGCTCGCCCTCGCCGCGTTCGTAGCGATCGTCGCCTTTCTCGCGACCGACAAGGACTGGAGTTCCGCCCACCTGTTCCTCGGCGGCGCGGTCGGCGTCGCGCTGCTCGGCGCGGTACTCGTCATGGCCCCGTCCGTCGTGCGGCGGGCGATGGCCGGCGTCCTGATCCTGTTCCACTTCGTCGGCATCTTCGTCGCCGCCACCAACATCGCCCCGCCCGGCGGCCAGGCACCGTGGGTCACCGAACAAGCCTGGTCGCACGTCTACCGCTACTACCTCAGCTTCTTTTACCTGACCAACGCCTACCACTTCTACTCGCCCGACCCCGGCCCCTCGACGCTTCTCTGGTTTAGGGTGCAGTACGAGGACGACAAATACCGCTGGGTCAAGTTACCCGACAAGTCGGCCAGCCCGGTGCCGTTGCACTACACGCGCACGATGGTCGTCGCCGACAGCACCAACCTGCCCGGCCCGACGATACCGCCGGCCCTGTTTGAAAAGCGCATCAACGAACGCCGGGAGGCCGGCCGTTTCTTCCGACCCGACCCGACCAGGGACGGCGAAAAGTTCGAGGGCCAGCCGATCCCGATCATGCTCGAAGACCTGACCAACCCCTTCAACCGCTCGCCGCTGCCGCCGGACGCCTACCGGGAGCCGAACGACTATTCCAAGCTCTTGATCTCGTCGTTCGTGCGCCACGTGGCCGTCAGCTACCCGCACCCGAGCGACCCGTCGATCCCCGTCAAGAACGTCAAGGTCTATCGCATCGTCCACAAGCTCATCGGGGCCGGCGAGATGGCGGTGGGCCGCGACCCGATGCAGGAAGTCTACTTCGCCCCCTATTTCATGGGCAAGTTCGACACGAACGGCGAGTTGATCGTCAAGCAGCAGCAGTACGACCAGAACATGAACCCGCTGTTGAAGGAGTACGACGGCTTCCTTTACTGGACGATCCCGATCCTGGCCGTGCCCAAGGGGCCGCCGCGTAGCGACTTCGTGATGCCGTTCGAGAGCAAGGACTTTGACGTTCGCAATTACCTGGATCTGCACGCCGGCGACATCCGTTCGTTCGACGACAAGAAGGCCGAGCCGATGAAAGAGGAGGGGCGGAAATGAAGCCTGCCGTGACCGAGACGCCCGCCGCCCCGCCGCCGGTGGCAGAGGTATCGTGGCTCGACTGGTTGCGCGCCGCCGACCGCTTCTGGTTCAAGCCCGCCGAGCCGACGATGCTGGGATTGATCCGCATCCTGTGCGGCGTCCTCACGCTCTACGTCCACCTGTCGTATTGCTTCGGCCTGCTGTCCTACCTCGGCCCGCACGCCTGGGGCGATCGCAAACAGGTCGAGTTCGTGCGTACCCAGGTCACGTTTTATGCCCCGCCGACGACCTGGGACGGTCAGCCGACGGAGCTGGACAAGGGCTACGCCGCCTGGTCGGTGTGGTACCACGTCGAGGAGCCGTTCTGGGTCATCACCTTGCACGCCGTCTTCCTGGTCGCGATGGTTTGCTACACCGTCGGCTTCTGCACGCGGGTCAGCGGCGTCCTGACGTGGATCGGCGTGATCTCGTACGTCAACCGGCTGCCGTTCATGATGTTCGGCATGGACACGATCATGGTGATCGTGCAGACGTACCTGTTGATCGGCCCCGCCGGCGCGGTCTACTCGGTGGACGCCTGGCTGCACAAGCGGCGCGTCGGCTGGTGGCGCGACGACGCGGTGGACGCGGACCGCCCGCCGAAGTCGGTGGCGGCGAACCTCGCGCTGCGGCTGATGCAGGTTCACTTTTGCTTCGTCTACCTGGTTTCGGGCCTGTCGAAGCTGCAAGGGGCGACCTGGTGGAGCGGCGACGCCATCTGGCTCACGATCGCCAACCCGAACTTTTCGCCGATGCAGTCGGCGGTGTTTTTCAACAGCCTGGTTTTCCTGGCGCAGCA
>JBBRLG010000124.1:0-14196 GCA_038231495.1 Gemmatales bacterium
CGGACGGCCGCACGGTGCTCACCAACGCTGACAAGACGGCGCGGCTGTGGGACGCGGCCACGGGCAAGCCCCGGGGCGAACCCCTGCGCCATGAGGACAAGGTATATGCCTTGGCGTTCAGCCCGGACGGCCGCACGGTGCTCACCGGCAGCCACGACAACACGGCGCGGCTTTGGGACGCGGCCACGGGCAATCCCCGGGGCGAACCCCTGCGACACGAGGAAGGGGTAAGTGCCGTGGCGTTCAGCCCGGACGGCAGCACGGTGCTCACCGGCAGCGTGGACAAGATGGCGCGTTGTTGGGATGTCATTGACATTGCCTCGGACGATGCGACTTGGTTGCGTGTCGCCGTTGAAGTTCGGACCGGGAAAGCGTTCGACGGGCAAGGAGTTCTGCGCGCATTGAACCAGGCCGAATGGCTACAGCGCCTTCAGGAACTGGATAATCTTGGCGGCGATTGGGTTGCCAAACCGTCTGGCTGTCGCTGGGGGCTTGCACAAGCAGGCGATGCAGCATCAGCAAAACACTGGTTCGCCCTTGAGTTCCACCTGAGGCGCTTGCTCGTCGATGACTACGACCCAACTGAAGGGCCACTCCACGCCTGGCGGTTCGTCGAACTCGCCGAACAGCTCCGCCAGAACAGCCCGGAGAGGCCGGCGGCCGCGCTGGAAATCCTTGGGGCCGCTCACTTTCGCGCCGCAAACTACCCAGAAGCCGTCAGGCAATTGGAAGAGGCCGTCGTGCAACAGAAAGCCACTGGCACGGTCTGGACGCAACTCTTTCTGGCAATGAGCCACCACCAACTCGGCGACGACGCCAAGGCCAAGGACTTCTTGCAGAAGGCCGACGCCCAGCTAAAGAACATCCAGGAGGACAAGGACACGCCGCCGAACTGGCTGGAACTCCTGCGCGATAAGGCGCTGCGGCAGGAGGTTGAGGAACTGCTGAAATCGCCGCCCGTCGAGCGTCCGAAAGACTCGCCTTGATGGACGAACTACCGCCCTCATATTACCTCAGCACGAAATGTCCTCATGTAGGACGGCTTTCCTAAGCCGTCCAGACGGCTTAGGAAAGCCGTCCTACAGGATCGATTTACGCGCCGGGGTATATAATGCCGCCCTTGTCGTTATCGGAGAAATCGGTTTGAATAGGTAGCCCGAGAAGCGGGAGAGCCGACTATGCCAACCTTAATTGTCGAAAATGTCCCGGCCGACGTATACGAGCGCCTCCAAAAACGGGCCGCGACCCAACAGCGGTCCCTTCCGGAAGAAATGTTGCACCTGCTGCAACGGTTGTTACAAGAGGACGACATGCCGAGCCGCCGACTGCCGGATTTGATTCAGGCGGAGGAAGTTTCGGCTCCCGAAGATCTGCCGCGCTCTAGCCAACCGGAGTCGGTTACAGCCCGGACCGGTTCTGAGCGATTACCGGACGCGCTACCAGAAAAGCCGGAGGAATAACCGTTGATCGACCCTATACCTACCGCCAAGGAACCGCTCTCATGAACTCTACGGAAACAAATCCGATCCCGCGCGATCTCATGGCTGCATTGCAAAAAGCGGCTGAGAATGCCGCGCGAAGCTGTCGCGATCTCGAAGGCCGTAGGGATGCTTGTGATGAAATGGACCGCATCCGCGAGGCGATTTTCGCGACGCACGGCTTACTCGATATCGGCGTTCCGGCCATCCGGGAACTGCGTGACGCATGAGATACGTTCTGCTTTCCTTTGCGGGTCGGGTTACACTTCCTTCAAGTGCGACCCTAATTCGTTTGCTCACGACGCCGGACCGACCTCCGCCTCACTTCGGCCCCGACTGCTCCGGTTTCGCGGTTTGCGACAGCAGGTACGCCAGCAGGTTGTTGAAATCCGCCTCCACGATCTTGTCGGCGAAGTTGGCCGGCATCGGCGACAACGGCGAGACCGTCTTTTCATCCACCGTGTTCTTCGGTACGCGCACCTCCTTGCCCATCGCGTCGGCCATGACGTAGATTTCGCCCTCCTAGGGGTTGGCGCTGCGGCCTTGTCGCGGACGCTCAGGCTTGCGGCGGATGATGGGGTCGCGTTTCGTGACGAATGCCTAATACGATCAACTGGCCCTCTGCCGTCGTGTCGTCCACCGCAAGTCTGAATACATGACGCAAGTGCTCGTCGAAAAGAACGATCCGATACCGATAGGCCCGGTCGAAATCACGAATCCGAAAGCGGCGCGAGCCGTCGTAGTCGCGCGGCACGTCCGCATGGATTGCCGTGACAAGGCGCACCAGGAGATCGCGGTTGAGTCCAAAACGGCCAATCGCTTCACTAATCGGTGCGGGCACAATCGCCTTGTAATTCACGGAGCACGTCCGCCGCCGACTGGTAATCGCCTCGTTGATAGGCTGCCAACGAGTCCCTCATTTGTTGCGAATCCATCGGCGGCCACTGGTTTTCGGCCTCTTGCTCCAAGCGTTCCAGGTCGCGGAGGCCGTCCCGGAATCGGCCCACGCCGTCAATCGAAAAACCCGCCCGCTCCGCCGATTCAATCAGCTTTGCGCTGATGCCAAACACCCGCACCACCCGACTGATGGCTCCCCGGATTACTTCCTCGCCCGCAAAGACCTTTTCGCTCCGTTCCCCCTCGTCAAACAGGCGCTCGACCGCACGGTCCCACGCCCGGCGAAGAAGGGGTGCTATCTCAAGACACTCCTCGACCAGTTCCTCCAGGTCGCCGGCGTACACGGCTCCCTTGTGGTCGATTTGCCACGTTTCAACGTATTGTTCAAGTTGATGGGACCGATTCAGGCAGCGGCGTACGAGCAGGCTCATGTCAAACCCCTTGTCCCATCGTAGTTGGGGTAAATCAACACCCGGAGTGTGGCACCGTTGCCCTCCACCAGAGATGGGCTGGTTGAGTATGCTTCTAGTTTAAGGACGGTCAAGTAGGAACTCAAGCTACAATAGCGACACATTTAGTGAATAATAGCGGCTGCTTGGCCGCCGCTTGGGTTTTTCGGGCCAACGACCCCGTAGCCACACGCGGCCCGCTTGTGTGAACGTCGCTCACAAGCGGGCCGCTTGTGGCTACGGGAGGCCAAGTCAGGTTGCCCCCTTACTTCGGCCCCGGCGGCTCCGGCTTCGCGGTTTGCGACAGCAGGTACGCCAGCAGGTTGTTGAAGTCCGCCTCCGCGATCTTGTCGGCGAAGTTGGCCGGCATCGGCGACAAGGGCGATACCGTCTTTTCATCCACCGTGTTCTTCGGCACGCGCACCTCCTTGCCCATCGCGTCGGCCATGACGTAGATTTCGCCCTCCTCACGCAGCAACAGGCCCGTAATCGACTTGCCGTCCTTCAGGTTCAGGACCGTCGTGCGGAAGGCCTGATCGACGTTGCGGTTGGGGTCCAGCACGTCTTCCAGGATGCGGTCCAGGCCGCGGATGCCGATGCCGTCGAGCTGCGGGCCAACCTTCGCTCCCTTGTTGCCCAGGGTGTGGCAGATCGCACATTCCTTCTCGTAAACCTTGGCTCCCAGGGCCGAGTCACCCTTGTTCGTCGCGAAGCTCGTATGGCGGTTCTTCATCAAGATCGCCAGCTTCTCGTCGGCACTGGGCAAGCCTTCGGCCAGCTTGGCGACACGGTCTTTCCAACCGGGCAGGTTTGACTCGTTGAGCTTCACCTTGACGGCCTGCTCTTGTAGAAGACGGGCCGACGCCTTGCCGACCTTGATGGCGTCGAGCAACTGCTCGGCACCGGTCTTGCTGCCGGCCAAACCGGCCGCGATGACGTTTTGCAAACGGGCCGGTGCCGACGGCAGCGCGAGGAATAATTGCTCCTGCGCTTCCGGCTGGTTGGCCCGTGCCAGCAGGTTTGCCGACTGCTCGCGCAGCGCAATCGACGCATGGGCCTCGGTCAGCACCTTGCCCAGGTTGGCCGCGTGCTGCTTCAGGTCGAGGGCCGCCAGGGTGTTGAGCGCCGCGGCCCGCTGCGGCTCCGGCGCGCCGGTATTCGTCGCGAGCCGCGCGACCTGGTCCTGGTAGCTTGCGAGCTTCAACGCGCCGACGAGTTCGACGCCGGTCTGCACGTCGCCGGCGCTTTTGGAGGCGAGGAGCTTGCCGGTCAGGGCCGTGGCCCACGCGCGCTCGGCGTCGCCCAACGCCGCGCCCCGTTCGCCGACGCCGCGCTCGAGCGCTCGGAACAGATTTACCTGCAAGGGCAGGTCGTCGGCCCGGTGGCCGGTGACGAACGCCAGGAGTTCCTTGGTCGCGTCCGGCGCGCCGTAGCGCGCGGCGTGATGAACGAACGCCACCAGCCGGCCAGCGTCTAACTTGGGCAGGTTCTTGACGAGATACGCCGCCGCCGGCGCACGGGGTACGCCCAGGGACACGTCGGCCACGGCCAGGGTGTCGCGGTCGGTCCAATTGTCGGCGGTCGGCAATTTCGCCCAGTTTTCGTCGGGTCGAAGCTGGTCGCGCAAGGCAATGCGAACGCCGTGCAACAGCTGCGGGTCGTCCGCGGCGACCGTGTGCCGAAGGTCGAGCAGGGGGCGCACGTTCGCGGCGTCCGGGTGCCGGGCCAGCGCCTCGGCGGCGGCGCGGCGCACGTTCGGGTCGGCGTCCTTCAGTCCGGCGAGGGCCAGCTTGTGCAGTTCCGGCGTCAGTTTCGCCTTTTCTGCAAGGACGCGCTGGGCGTGGACGCGCACGCCAAACTCTTTGTCCTTCGTTGCGTCCGTCAACACGTCGTCGGCCAGTGCGTTCGTGCGTGCCAGCACCCAGAGGCCGTGCAGCCGCTGCCAGCCGGTCGAGGCCGGCTCCGTTTGCTCGCGGCTGAAGAGCGCCGTCACCGGCTTCGTGGCCTGGTCGCCGCGCTCCACGAGTTGGTTCATCGCCTTCATGCGCACGGTCAAATTCGGATGGTTCAAGTCCTTGATAAGGTCGGCGACGGCGGCCGTGGTCCAGTCGAGGCGCGGCGCGGCGGCCTTCGTTTTGCCGTCGGTGCCGGTGTAGACGATGCGCCAGATGCGGCCGCGCTCGCGGTCGCGGCCGGGGTGGTCGAGCGGCACTTCATAATGGCCGATGATGCGGTTGTAGAAGTCGGCGACGTACAACGCCCCGTCGGGACCGAGTTGCAGGTTCACCGGCCGAAACCAGGGGTCGTCGCACGTCAAAAAGTCCGGCTGCTTGACGCCCTCGAACGACGAGCCGTGGCGCACCAGCTTGTCGTGGTTGATGCGGTTGGTCACGACGTTGCCGACGAACGTGGTGTCGAGATACTCCTTCGGAAAGTTGTCGGCGGCGTAATAGACGACGCCGGCAATGGCGCTGGAGCCGTGGTCGTGGTGGATCAATTCGGGGCCGAAGCCGAGGCCGTCGTCGGGCCGGCCGAAACTGGGATAATACGCCCCGCGCTGCAGCTGCCACACGGACTTGGTTTCGCAGTCCGACGAGTACAGGTTGCCGAGAGGATCCCAGGCGAGGCCGAACGGATTGACCTGGCCGTAGGCGTACGGCTCGACGTGGGAGCCGTCCGGCTTCATACGGTAGAAGTTGCCGGAAGTCAGCGTGACCGAACTGCCGTCAGCTGCCGTGATCGTGGACGTGTTGCGGAAGCCGTGGCAGGCGTAGACCCAACCGTCGAAGCCCATCGTGAAGTTGCTCGTCATGCCGTGCGTGTCGTCGAAGCCGACCTTGCCGTAAAGTGCGACGCGCTTATCGGCCTGGCCTTTGCCCTCGGTGTCGGTGAATTTCCACACGTTGGGGATGCTGTGAATCAGCGCTTCTTGCGGTTGCGCACCGGGCAAAGGCAACAGGCCGATGGGGATGTTAAGGCCGTCGGCCCACGTCGTAATCTTGCGCGCCCGGCCGTCCGGGCCGAAGTCTTCGAGGTTTTTGACCTTGTCACGGGGCTTGGCGTCCTTGGCGGCGAAGGGGTACTCGACCGATTCGGTGATCCAGAGCCGGCCGCGGTCGTCGAAGTTCATGTTGATCGGCTTATGGATGTCCGGGTCGGCGGCGACGAGCTGAATTTCAAACCCCGGTGGCAGGTGAAAGGTTTTCCTTTCGTCCTCCGGCTTGAGCGGCTCGGTCCGGGCGACGTGGCCTGCAAAGGGGTTGGGTTTGTCTTCGGAATGGCCGCTGCCGACGAGCAGGGCGAGCGCCAGGGCGGCACCGAGCAGGAGAGCGGAACGCATGGAAACCCCACGGCTAATGGCAAAGGTGGCGAACGGCAGATGCCTGGAGGATAAAGCACTGGCGGGGACAAGACAATCCCACCGGAGACTTTCGTCTCCGACTCGCCAGGCGCGCGAAAAAGGCCGGGAGCGCTGGCAGCGCTCCCGGCCAAGGATAAGGATGGCGTCAACGGCCGCCTTAGAACAACGGATACGGCTGGTTGTTGAAGCGCGGGTTGTTCTTGAGCGGCGTGATCTGGTACTTGTTCACGCGGGTCGCCACCTGGTTGACCGAATCCTGGTCGATCGTGTTCTGCAGCTTGTAATCCAGGAAGAACTTGTATTGCGGATTACCGAAGTTCGTATGGTTGGCAAGGCCGTTGATGGTCTGCTGCTCGCCGGTATCCACCACGCCGTCGCCGTTCGTGTCGCCGTACAAGCGGTGGAAGTAGTAGGACGTGGTGCCGTTGATCGGCTGTCCGGTCGGCGGGATGGCGTTCGGGTTGCCGGTCGTGATCTGGTTGGCGTTGAGGAACAGCTTGTAAATGCCGTCCACGAGCGAACCACTCGGCGATTGGAGTGCGCCGGTACCGGGGTTGCCGACGAAGGCCAGATCGACGAAGAACACGCCGGTGTTGTTGGGGTCCAACTCGGAGCTGAAGACGCGGACGCCCACCGGCGCGGGGGTGTTGTTATTGGGGAAGCTGTTGCCGGTGGCGATGTTGTTGCCGTTGCCGTCGCGCGGGGCCAGGGCCGCGTCCGGCGTGGTATTCGCCGGGTCAAAATCTTTGGGGGCCTTGAACAGCTGCACGCCGCCGTTCAAGCCGTTGGAATCGCCGCTCTTGACGAAGACGACGTTGTCGAACGCCAGGCGGATGTACTTGATGTTGGACCGCTGCATGTAGGTCGGGTCTTCGTTCTCGAACGCGCCGCCGTTCCGGTTGGGATCGACCGCGTAGAACCGCGGGTAGCCGGCCACGGCGTTGGGGTTGGAACCGTTCGGCCGCAGGTAGTTGATGAAGCCGATGCCCGCGTCGTCCTGGTCGTGGTAAACCTTCCTTTCGACTGCCGTGTAGTAAGCGGCCGGGTTGCCCGCGTTGAAGACGATATTGTCGAAGTTGTTGTTCTGCGCTTGCAAATCGTACGGGACGCCCTGGGGACCGGCGTTGCTGTTGGGCGGGTTGTTGTTCAGGTCAATAATGGCCTGCGGCGTCGTGGTGGGGACGACGGGGTTGTTCGGGTCGGTCGTGTAGTCGGTGTAGCCGACGAAGACGTTGCCGCCCGTGCTGCCGCCGTTGCAGGCCGATGAGACTGCCGTAGACCGTGGTACCGGCAATGAAGGTGCCGATGGCCCCGGTGTCGAGGCGAATGCCCGTCCGGTAGGGCGCCGCGACGCTGAAGGTATTCAGGCCGATGGTGGCGGTGGCCGAACCGAAGGAGCCGGCGCCCAACAAAGCCCGGATGCCGAAGGTCGGGACGGCGCTAGGAGACGTATTGCTGAAGGTGTTGGCGTCCCCGGCAATCGTGTCGCCGATGGTCGCCGAGACCGCGTCGGCCTGCGTGGGGGAGGTGCTTTCGATGTCCACGCCGCGCCAGTAGCCGGCGATGGTGTTCCGCAGGATGTTGGCCGAGTTGTTGCCGGTCTGGCTCTCACTCGTCTTGCCGTTGTTGTCGAAGAGGTAAATGCCCGTCCGCTGGCCGGCAACGAGGGAGTTGCTCAGCGCGGTCATGGTCAGGGTGTTGTCCAGCACCTGCACGGTCGTGGCGTTGTTGAACAGCCAGATCGCGGAATCGTTCGCGCTGGTGTTGATCGTGTTGCCCCGGATCGTCACGGTGGCGGCACCGCCGGTGACGCCGCTGAAGGTGACTTCGATGCCGACGCCCACGGGCGGTCCGACCGGCCCGCCGGAGGTCGTGACGGTGTTGGCCCCGCCGGTGGTGTTGCCGATGGTGCTGCCGTTGGCCAGTGCGGCAAGGTTCATGCCGACAACGTTATTGGTTAGCGTGTTGCCGGTGATGGTCACGAGCGGATGCTGCGGGAAGCTGTCGGTCACCGTCGCGTTGGCCGCGATGCCGATGCGCGAATTGGTAATGGTGTTATTGGTGACGGTCGTGTCGCCGCCGAACACGCCGATGGCGTTGGCGGTGTCGGTCTGGCCGGCGGGGATGACAACGCCCTGGACGTTGGTGACCGTGTTGCCGGTAATCACGTTGCCGGTGCCGTTGGTCGATACCTGGATGCCACGGCGGAGGATGTTCTGGACGGTGACGCCGGAAACCGTCAAATTGCTGAAGTTGCCGCCGACCACGTTGCCGATGTCGCTGTTGCGGAAGTCGGTGATGATGCCGTTGCGGAAGTTGCTCGTGGCGTTGCCGTTGGCCTGGCCGTCCACGACGATCTTGTTCGTCGCGGTACTCGTGAAGGTGACGTTGTTGGAGGCGACGATGAAGCCGTTGATGCTGGTGCCGCCGAACGAGGAGTTACTCGCGGAGTCCGCCAGCGTACCCGACGGCGGCGGGGCAGTCCCGGGCCTCCAGCATTTCCACGCACAAACCCGGACGCCGTAATTTCTTCATGGTTGCCTCTCTCGGAACGGAAGGAAGGGAAGTTCAACGTCAAGCGGCACACGCCGATCGACCGCTTAAAGATCAGTCCCGGTCGCCCGGGGGCTGGTAATTGCAGTTTGTCAACTGCTTATTACCGGAATTTAGATTTTTCCACACTGATCTTTATATCGCTGCCGGCTCGATCGGCAAGTTCGGCAGCGGGTTATGATGGTATCGCGCAAATAAGTTAAGTTGTCTAGTCAATTTAGCAACAGAAGTCATGTCAGCAGTATCCAATGATGTTAAAGTGAGTTCAACGAGAACAAAATAACGGCCACTTAAGGGGCTTTGCACATAAATTCGCTCAAAGCGCGAAAAATAAGGACTTACGCAATAGTGTCCGGCTCGATTGTTGCTATGGGCGACGAAGTTGGCAATGGGACTTGACGCAGGGTTTGCCGGGGAGTGGCAAGCCCGCGCTGTTCTGTCAAAAGGTGAAGGGGTAACTGCCAAAAGGCACGGTTGGCCGGTGGTGCGAGCGCGCGGCTCGTCTTTTGGGGCCTCGGCGCGCACCGGTGGCGCAGCTTACTTGGTGGGTGTTTTGCGTTTGTCGAGATGGGCCATGAGCTCCTCTTCGGTAGCCCAGCCCTGGAAGTAGAACTGAATCATCTCCAGCGTGCGAACGGTCGGTTTCCGCCCCACCCAGAGACTGATGAGCAGGCTGGCAATGATGGCCAGGTAGACTTGCATGGTGACGCCGTCCGGGCTGTTGGCCAGCAAATGACGGCAACCGAGGATGCACTTGAGCCAGCGGAAGAAGAGTTCCACGCTCCAACGGAACTGGTAACCTAAGGCCACCAACTCGGCCGCGAGGTCGAGGCGACTGGTGGCCAGCAACAGGACCTCCGGACGGCCCTGGGCGTCGGTCTTGCCCGTCTGGACCTCAAGGACGCGCACGGTTTGCTTGAAGACGCTACCGCTCTGCGGCCCGCCCAGCCACACGACGCGGTCGCTGCGTACGCCCGCGGCTCGTGCCGCGTCGGTCAGGGGCCGTTCTTCGACGACGGTCCAGACGGCATTGTCGCGGAGGCGGCCGATGAAGTCGCTGCGGGCGTCGACGATGTCCTGGAAGAGTTGATACTCGGCATAGCCGCGGTCGATGACGTAGAGGCGCTGGGCTTGCAAGGTGGCCCGCAATTGCTCGGTCTCCGAGCCGTTGCCGGTGGTCAGGGTCGTTTCGACGGGCACGCCTTTGAGGACGTCGAAATGGACGTGCATTTTGGCGGCGTGATGTTGCGGATCGAGCCACAGGGCCCAGGCCATTTTAGGCAAGGCGGGCAGCAGGCTGCCATCCACGGCGGTGAGGCCGCGTAAGGCTTCGGCTTCCTTGCCCGGGAGCAAAGGCAGCGCTTGCCTGGCGAGTGGGCCGATGAGTTCGTGGAGCAGTTGGGGATCGAAGACCCGGCTGGCTTCGCTGAGGGAGCCGCGGGAGACGCGGTCACAGCCGAACAGGCGTTGCACCTTGTCGAGTTCGCTGGCCTGCTGAATGCCGCGCAGGCTCTTGACGACGGGATTGAAGAAGAATAACAGGAGCAAGCAGGCATACTGGTCGTAGAACAAGCGACGATTGCCGGCGCGGTCCCGCGTCGTGGCGTTGTCGTGCAAGTGGTCGAGCAAGGGCCTGAGGACCTTGAAATACTTGAGACCCTTGAGATCTTTGTCCCGGATAGGTGTGCGTGGTTTCGCGGCCCTAGGTCGCCTCCGCGACCGCGCTGCCAAAGAGGCAGCCAGGGGGGTCGCGGAGGGTAATACAGCTGATAGCGTGCCAAACGGATGAAAAAAGCGACCGCTAGCAAACGACAGGGCAAACGGCACGGCCTAGCATGAAGTGTGCCGGACACTATTGGGACTTACGTCGATAGTTCGACCGTCGAATAAGGACTTACGTCGATTCGGTCGAATTTATGTGCAAAGCCCACTTAAGGCGTGAAGGTCGGCGTGTTATAGGAATTGTGATTCCTGAAAGGGTTAGGCCGGCGCGGATCGTTCGTGGCGATTCCGTGGATTGTAGTGGGTGTGTTCGTAATCCCGATTGGGCACTTTGTCCGGGTTGCACGGATTGGGTCAGTGACAGCGGCGCGTTCCGGCGGTTCGGGAGCTTTGCGTGCCAGGAGTTTCTGGTTTTATCGGCCCTGTCGGCCTATTTTGCTCTTTTTTCCCATCTTTCAGTTGACAGGAGGCAGACGCCCCCCGAAAATGCCTGCGTGGTACTTTGCCAAAGAAAAGCGTGGGCCGGGCGTCCTTCCGCTCCGGCCTCTACCTTAACGGGGGTTGATCGTGACCAACCAAGCCAAGCAGACCGTGTGGGTTGCCGTGCCTTTTGCGTTGCTGGCCGCGACCGTCGTCCTGGGCGCAGCGTTCGTGTACAGCTGGAGCGGTTTGGTCGCCGCGCCGGTCGCGCTGCAAGCGTCCGACGACCCGCTGGCGAACCGTCTGCAGATCGTCGAGCCGCCGGCGCGGGTTCGGGCAGCTGCCCAACCGACTGCCAACGGCGAGACCGCCACCCTTTTGCAGAACTGGGTTTACACCGACGATAATACGTCGCAGAACCGCTGATTTGGTCCGTTGTCCGTTGTCCGTTGCTAAGGCGACCGGCAGGCTCCGATTTACCTGTCGTAGCCGCAAGCGGCCCGCTTGCAGGCTGTCGTAGCCGCAAGGAAAGCCTGCAAGCGGGCCGCCTGCGGCTACGGGCAAGTTAAGTCCTGCCGCTCGCCTAAATGCAATCTTGTCTTTGCAACGGACAACGGACAACGGACCTCAACTCGTCTACCCGACCCATGGCCGCCATCACTCTCCCCGCTGCGACCGCTGCCCATCCGAAAAGCGCTCCCCAGCGGCGCGTCCGGCCCATCTACGTCATCATTGAGATGGTCGTGCTGGTCCTCGTATGCTCTTCCCCGTGGGCGTTCGGCGCCGTCCACCCCGTATTTGAGTTCGTCCTGTACGCGGGCGTGGGCGTCCTGCTGCTGTTGTGGGGCGCGGCCTTGGTCCTGGACGGACAGCTGTCGTGGAAAAAGTGTCCGGTGGCGCTCGGCCTCGGAGCGCTCTTTATCCTCGGCGTCTGCCAGCTGCTGCCGCTGCCGGCGTGGTTACTGGAAACGGTCGCGCCCGCCACGGCCTCAACGTGCCGGGAGTTATTGCCGGCAAGGCCGGAGGCGGTGACGCCGGGCGAACCCGCTCCCGCCGCGGCGCTGCCCGCGGGGGCGGCCCTCAGCCTCTACCCGGGCGCGACGCGCCAGGCCGTGCTGCGGCTCCTGGCCGTCTTCTGCCTGTTCGCCGTGGTGCGCAACACCGTCGCCTCTCCTGGCGCGCTGCGGCGATTCAGTCTCTTCGCACTGGTCAACGGCCTCGCCCTCGCCCTGTTCGCCCTGTTACAGTTTTTCACTTCGCCCCGCTTCACCCTTTATTGGACCTACCCGACCGACGGCAGCGTCTTCGGCCCGTTCATCTGCCGCAACCACTTCTCCTTTTACGTCAACGTGTGCCTGGGCCTGGGAATGGGCTATCTGCTGTCCAGGCACTGGGCGGGTGGGACGCGGTCGGCCCGCGACCGCTACGCGTCTCACGGCACGCCGGGCCTGTTGCAGCAGCCGGCGGTTCTGTGGGTGGCGGCGGCGCTCGCAGTGATCGTCAGCGCGGCCTTTTTCTCCCTGTCGCGCGGCGGCTTCGTGGCCCTGTTCGCCGGCGTCTTGTTGGCGCTCGTCGTCCTGTGGTCCAGCTCGACCCGCGGCTCGAGCCTGGCCGTCTGGCTGGTGACCGGGTTGCTGGCCTTCGGCCTGCTCGCGTGGTACGGCTGGCCGCGCGTCGAGGCACGGCTGGTGTCGATGTGGGCAAGTCCGACGGCCGAAGGGCGGTTGCCGGTCTGGTCCAACTGTCTGCCGCTGTTGAAGCGGTATCCCGTTTTCGGCACCGGCTACGGCACCTTCCGCTACGTCGAGCCGCTCCAACGCACTCCCGGCGACAACCCGGACGAGGTCTACGAGTACGCGCACAACGACTACCTGGAAGCGGCGGTCGAGGGCGGTGCAGTACGATTGCTGGTGAGTTTGGTTGTGATCGCGCTGGTCTACCGCCTGGGATTTCGGGCGTACCGGCGCTACCGGGGCCATGCGACGGGCGGCCTGGTGCTCGGCGGCCTGGTCGCGTTCACGACGGTCGTCGTGCATAGCTTCGTGGATTTCGGCCTGCACATGCCGGCCATCGCGGTGTTGGTGACGGTGCTGTGCGCCCACCTGGCCGCCCTGGGCGCGCGGCGCGGCACGTCGGGCGAGTCCGAGGAGGACGCCTACGCGCTGCGGCTGGCCGGCGTCGGGCCGGGCCTGGGCATCGCCGCCGCGGCCCTGTTGGCGTTCGTCCTGACTGCGGAGGGTTGGAAGCTGTCGCAAGCCGAGCGCTATCATCTGGCGGCGCGGCACCTGGCATTGGCCACACCCCCGGTGCCGCGCGACCGCCAGATCGACTACCTGCGCGCTGCGGTGCAGTACGAGCCGGCCGACGCCGCACTGCAAATCGCCCTGGCCGACGCCCATTTCTTCGCCCGTCAGGAAGCAAGTGCCGGGTCAGTTGCGGCGCGCGCACACTCCCTGGCGGCGGCGCGGCACTACTTGCTGGCGCGCAACCTATGCCCGCTCTTGCCGCAGCCGCACGTCCGCCTCGCTGCTTTGGCCGACTCCCTGGCCGAGGCCGACCCAAGCGCAACCTTTCTCCGCCGCGCGACGGTCGTGCGGCCGGCGGACGCTCACCTGTGGTACTTGACCGGCGTCCAGGAGTTGGCCGACGGCCATACCGCGGAAGCGTGTCGGTGCTGGCGGCAAGCGCTGCTCGCTTCCGACAAGTATCTGGAAGCCGTGTTAAAGGCCGGGGCGAAGGAGTTGACCGCCGACCAGTGGACGCGAGATGTGCTGCCGGACCGCCCCGCGAGCATCGAAAAGGCTGCGTGGTTGTTGCACTCCGAAGCGGATGCGGCGGACGCCCGCAAGCCGTTTTTGGAGGCGGCGCTTGAGAGACTGGAAAATCGGCCGGTGGGCATGTTGCCCGACGACTATCGCCTGCGCGGCAAGGTCCAGGACGAACTGGGCCGGACGGACGACGCGGTCAAATCGTACCAGCTGGCCCTGTCGCGCAAGCCGTCGCAGGCGGACTGGCGGTTGGAATTGGTGAAGCTGCTCATCCGGCGGAAGCAGTTCGACCTGGCGCAAGAGGCGTTGGGCAAGGTTCCGCACGATCATCCAGGGTACGCCGAGTCCCAAGAAGCGCTCCGGACCGCCCAGGAGGCGATTAAGGATAATAAGGAGTAGAATTGTAGCAATGTGCGGGATCGAGGAACTTGTTTTCGTAACCTTGGGAAGTGGCGGTCGCTCTTTGGAGTGCGGCGGCTCGACGCCGCTTTCTTTCTTTCTTGAGGCAGTTGGCCCAGAAAAAGAAAGAAAGAAAGCGGCGTCGAGCC